>CAZRIL010000122.1:0-16357 GCA_964600115.1 uncultured Chthoniobacter sp.
CAGGATCGGGCAAGCGCGGGCGTTTTCCTTGGTTGTCGTTTGTCGTCATCCGGGAAAATCTCAAATTGTCGAAACGCCGCGCGCGATTCCATCCCGTTTTGGATGCCGGCAAAGAATGTTGTATCCAAAACTAACAGCGTGAGGACAGTGAGAAGGATTATCCACATTGCAGTCGTAGATGTCTCCGACGCGCTTGCAGGGGCTGCAATTGGCTGTATGGGGCAAGCTTGAACCCAGCGGCTCATCGTCCTCTTGATTCATGTCCTCGAAATATCACTCCGCCAAACTTCGAGAAAGTAGGTGTTTCCCTACCCTCCAAGTGCCCACCCCGGCTTTTTGCCTGCGTTCATCATCTGGCAAAAAGGGCGTGCGATTCCTGCAATGAAGAACCCTGTTGATGTTTCTACAACTGGCGGCGATGCCAGTTTCGGAAAAATCCGCAACTACTCCTCGCGCCAGACCTTGAGCGAGCGAAGGGTCATCTCACCGGACCCATCGGTATAGGGCGAGTCCTCCTTTGCCTTCACGGCGACATTTGTCAGCGGATACCAGGTTTCGCCCTTGAACGGGTTCGCATAGCGGATCGTTTCGACACCGTCGACAAACATGGTGATCCATTCCTTATCCACCGTGACCGCAAAAGTATGGAATTCGCTGTCGAGCGTTTTGGGCAGGCCGAATGTGCCCATGGTCATGCGGTCTGCAGGACGGTCGAACGTTTGGACCTGATTGTGTCCGCCATGAATATTCGATGAGAGGCTGGATGGAAACTTCCAGGAACCGTTGTATCCGAACCCTTCATAGACGTCGATCTCGGGCGGCCATCCGCTCGTTGGCAGAAGCCAGAGGGCAGGCCAGGAGCCGAAGCGGTTCGGCATTTTGACCACCCATTCGACACTCCCATACTTGAACTGGGCCCCGGTTGTCCGGTGGCCTGAGAGCATTGTCGCGAGGAATGGCAGTTCCATCACCGGCGTGCCTACCCTGACGGGTTTATCGAGCCGTCGCGATTTCAGAAGCAAGCCGTCGGGAGTGCGCTCAAATCCGCCCAGATCGACTGTGCCGTAATAGCCGGTTTCGCCGTTCCCAACCTGGGTGCGACCGTGGGAGAGAGAGGTTGAAAAAATATCCGGCCCGCCATTGTCGTCGAACTGAATCGTTTGCCCTGTCACGGAATAGCACTCCTTCCCCAGTGGTTTAAACGCAAGAGGCGCCTGAGAATCCTTGTCATCGATCGGCTCATTGACCGCGCCCGATTTCGCCGTGATGCGAATCCCTCCACCCTGGCTTGCTCCCCCGTCGGGGACGGATGATTGAACGGCGTTAAGGGTGTTGCCCTCACTCATGCCACTGACGTCGAATGCAATCGATTTTCTCAGGGGATCGCCGGGACGAAAGATGACCGACTTTGTGGTGTCCGGAGTGGCGCGGCCACCCTGACCGTTAAAAACCCGGACATGGGCAATGACGGTATTCGGGCTGGCCTTGTCGAGGGTGACCGGCACATGAACGACCGTGGTGTCCACAGGAACATCGAAGCTTTCTATCCGGACATTCGCCTTGGGCGGATATTTCCTGCCCCCATCGTAAATATCCTCAGGAGTCCCGGCGGCCTTGAACTGCGCAATGTATTTGTCGAGCTGACCGGTGATGCGGCCGACGGCGCTCCCGGCAGTTTCCGCGGACTTTCGAACTTCCTGATCTCCCGCCTTCTGGATGACGTCTTGGAGCGCCTTCCCGGCGACTTCCGCCTCCTTGCGAAGCCCTTGGGCTTCCTCAAGCGTCAAATTCTGGGCCAGGAGAGGAAGAGCCGTGATAGAGAGGGCGGCAACGATGCCGATGTGTATATGTCGGAAATTGTGTTTCATAATTGGGGACTCTCAGGAACCGGCCTGGAGGAATCGGCCGGCCAGAGAAACTGGATCATGAACCCCGGCCGTCCGATGTTCCAGATTTTCCCGACTCAAATCCCCATCACCACGACATCAAGCTGCCGGCTGTGCGCAGCGCGGCGGTGCTCGAAGAGAAAGATCCCCTGCCATGTGCCAAGTGTCAGGCGGCCGGCTGCAATGGGAATCACCTCGCTGGTGCGGGTAACCGCCATCCGCAGGTGGCTCGTGGAATCGTCCGAACCCTCGAGTGTGTGCACGTAATCCGGATCGCCCTCCGGAGCGATTTTCTCCAGCCAGGCATGCAGGTCCTCGCGGGCGCTCGGATCGGCGTTCTCATAGATGACAAGGCTCGCACTCGTGTGCCGGACGAAGATCGTTGCCGTTCCGGTTGTTACCCCGCTTGCGCGAACGATTTTCTCCACATCGCCGGTGATCTCATACGTCCCCTTTCCGCGGCTACGGACAGTCAGCGTCTCGTGAAGCGCTTTCATTTACGGGCCTTGATGAGTAGCGCCCAGCCCAAAAGGAAGAGAATTCCTCCGATTGGCGTGATTGCCCCCAGCCACTTCACGTTTGTGAGAGCAAGCGCGTAGAGAGATCCGGAAAAGAACAGGACTCCGGCGGCCCAGATGCGAACGACCACAGGCCTGCGGTCCGAAGCCCAGAGCGAGGCCACCGCGTGGACAAGATGATAAAGCACCGCGGTTTGCCAGATCGCGGCCGTTTCATTTGCTGCAAGGATTCCCTTGAGGGCGTGGGCTCCAAAGGCCCCGAAAGCAACGCCGGTGAACCCCAAAATGGCGGCAAGTGCGGTGGATGGCATGGCCCGGATGATGGCATGAACAAGGTTCCATGTTCAATCTCCCGCATCCCGGCACCGCGGAAAAATGAAAAACCACTTGCGCAGAGCGCCCGATGGGCTTCCACTGCCGGTCATGGAATTTCTGGAACCTTCCGCACTCATCGAAAAACTCAACTGGCGGTATGCGACAAAGCAGTTTGATCCGGCCAGAAAAATTCCGGCGCCTGTTTGGGAAGCGCTGGAGGATGCTCTTGTCCTAAGCCCCTCCTCCTATGGGCTCCAGCCCTGGCACTTCTTTGTTGTCACGGACCCAAAGCTGAAGGCCGAGCTGCGTCCTCACTCCTGGAACCAGCCGCAGGTGACCGATTGCTCGCACCATGTGGTCTTTGCCGCCCGCCGGGACATCGACGCGGCCTTTGTGGAAAAATATCTCGCGAGGATTGCGGAGGTCCGCGGCGTCTCCGTCGAGTCGCTGGGATTTTACCGGGACATGATGGCGTCCGATATTCTGAACGGCCCGCGCTCCAAGTGGGTGCAGGAATGGGCGGCCCGGCAGGTTTATATTGCACTGGGCAGCTTTATGACTGCCGCCGCCTTGCTCGGAGTGGACACATGCCCAATGGAGGGAATGGACCCCGCCAAATACGATGAAATTCTCGGGCTTCCCGCGAAAGGTTTCAATGCGATCGTGGCCTGCCCGGCAGGCTATCGCGCCGGGAGTGACAAATATGCCGGCCTCCCGAAGGTCCGGTTTCTGAAAAAGGATTTGCTGGAAACCCTGTAAGCCGGCCTGCTTATCCCCCTGGAGGCGGTAGTTAAACCAATAACTGAAAGCATTTTGCGTTAGTATCATGTTTCAGCGATTTTTAGTGGCCATTGGTAGTTGATGGGATCAAAAGCTCCCGATCCACTGCCAGATTTTGGTGGCCCCGGCACCGCCAAGCAAAACAATCAGGCCGACGTAGGTGGCCGAAAGCATTGTCAGCAGGTAGCCGGAAAATATGACGAGCCCGTCCCTCTCGAGCATGCCCAGGGCAAGCATGATGATGGCAAAGCCGGGAATCATGTTTGTGAAGGGAAACGGGGGCGGGATCGGAAGGCTCAGGAAAAACGCGGAGAGGGCGATCGCAAAGCCGGCCCCCATCCGGGCGGCATGGCTGTCAACCAGGCCCGTCCATCGGGGCCTCAGGAACTTCTCCAGCCTGGTATGGACCGCGATCCCGAACCGGAAGGTTTTTTCCAGCACGGGATACGGGATGTGCCGTTTGGAGATGAAGACCGGGAGCCATGGCTGGTGACGGAAAGCGATTCGCAGCCCGCAGATTGCAATCGCAATCCCGAACGGGATGGAAAGTCCGGGGATTGCCACGGGTGAGAGAAACGGAAGGCAGAGCACAATTGCGATCGTTTGAAGCCCGCGCCCGTGCGAATGCCGGATAATATCTGAAACGGAGAGCGCCTGTCCTCCGGCCAGCTCCAGAATTCGCCGCAGGTCGTCGGAGACGCGCGGAAGCGGAGCGGAAACGGGTTCAATCATGACTGGCCACCTCACTTAATAACCCGCAGAACGCCATGGCGCAATTTTGTTCGCCTTGCATGTCTGGCGGATTCCCTGTGAAATAGGGAGAATGACAGATGAACTCGCCCAAGCCGTGGAGAGCGGCTCCCTTGACAAGAAATCCGCAGATGCCCTAGCCCGCCTTACCCCCGGCTCCTATTGCCAGCACAAAAGCTGGGGATTCGGGCGTGTGGCGGAGTGGAATCTCATCGCCGGCCAGATCTTTATCGATTTCGGAACCAAGAAAAGCCACCCGATGCAGGTCGCTTATGCGGGCGAAACCCTTACGCCGATTCCTGATGACCACATTCTTGCGCGCAAGGCCTCCGAACCCGAGGTGGTCCGCGAGCAGGCTAAGAGCAACCCGCTCGAACTCGCGCGGAAAATTCTCCTCGACCTTGGTGGCAGGGCGACTGCCGAACAAGTGGCCATCACGCTCCAACCCGAAATCTTCGACGCAGCCGCCTTCAAAAAATGGTGGGACAGCGTGAAGAAAAAAATGAAGGTGGACGGGCATTTCCAGATCCCCTCAAAAAAGTCGGACCCCTTTGTCCTCCTGGACGTGGCGGTGAATCCAGGACGCGGGTTCATTGATCAATTCCGCGAAGCCCGACACACGAAAGACCAGGTGGCCGCGCTCGACCAGATCACCAAGGCGCTCGGCGATCTTGCCGATGAAGTCGAAGAACTCAAATCCCTCGCCTCACAAATCGAGGATACCGCCCAGAAGGGCCGCAAGCTCCAGTCGGCGGCAGCGGTTGAAATGCTGCTCGTGCGCGATGAAATACTTTCCCGCCACAGCGCCCTCACCCCCGGACCGGAAGCGCCGACAGTTGCGGATATTCTGGTTGGCGAGGAATTCCGCCTGCCCGCACTCTTCGCCAGCCTCCCGGCCTCGAAACACCGGAAGGTTTTGGAGTCTTTCGAAAAGGCCTTCGGCGACCGCTGGACGGACAAAGCGCTCAAGCTGGCCCAGCAGGCGAACTCCCGGCTGGTCATCGAAATCTCGAAACTTTTTGAGCGCGTCGGAAAAGCCGACGTGATCCACGCGGCGCTTGCACGCTGGATCAGCGAGCGCTCGATCTCCTCGGAGACCCTGATCTGGCTCTGTAAGGAACGAGGAGCCGGATTCTCCGGCATCTTCAATGCCGAGCTGCTGGCCGCGGTCTTCAGCGCCCTGGAGACGGATCTGCTATCCGAGCGCCGCACCTCGCGTTTGCGCGATCTCCTCATGGACGACCGAAAGCTGCTTGGTGAACTGATTGCCGGCGCCGATCGGGACACCGTCCGCGACACGATGCGCAAGCTCCTTCTCACACCCGTATTCGATGATATGACGAAGCGCTCGCTCATGGCCCGCATCGTCAAGCTGTATCCGGACACCCAGAGCATGATCACCGGCGATGCTCCGGAAGAAAAAGTGGAATCCCTCACGGTCTCCTGGTCGAGCCTCGAAAAGCGGAAAGCCGATTACGAGCACCTCATCTACAAGGAAATCCCGCAGAACCTCAAAGACATCAATGTCGCGAAGGAACAGGGCGATCTCCGGGAAAATTTCGGCTTCAAGGCCGCCAAGGAACAGCAGCGGGTCCTCGAGCGCAGGAAGATCGAGTCGGAACGCGACCTCTCGAATGCCCGCGGCACAAATTTTGAAAACCCCGATACCAACCAGGTCTCGATCGGGACAATTGTGACGCTTGTTCCCGAGTCCGGTGAGCGTGAAGTTTATACCATTCTCGGCGCCTGGGACAGCGCTCCGGATCTGAATATCGTTTCCTACAAAGCGGGCATCGGGCAGATCCTTCTCGGCCGCAAGCCCGGGGACACAATCGAGCTTCCCGGCGACAAGGGTCCCCGCCCTTTCCGCATCGAGTCGATCACCGTGTTCAGCGACCTGGACTTCCTGCGCGAGAAGGTGCATGCGCTGAGCCCCGCGGAGAGCTGATACAAACTCTTGGAATAAATCGGACTTTGCGGCTGATCAGGGAGAACGGGCGTCCCGCCCGTTTGGGCACTGACTTCGCAAACGCTGGCGAGCGTCTTTCACAGGCGAGACGCCTGTCCTCCCTGTTCTGCGCCGGCCGCCTTATCGTCTCCGTATTTCCAAGAGTCGGTATGAGTCCACCATCAAGGGAGAATGCCGGCGCAGGAGCCGCTTTTCCGGTAACGGAACATGGAAAACCAACGCGATAGCGCATCCTGAATGGGGCAGCTCGAACGTTTGGTGAAGGGGCACAACCGCAGCGAAGCGGAGTAAGCCGTTTCGCAATAGCGACTGTGTCAACCAGTGCTTCCAACTCTGTTTTCAGGTCGAAATACCTGCTCGAATATCGCGGGGTAGCTGCCGGAATGCGCTGCTATTTTTCCGCGAGCTCGTAGATCAAAGCCGATTGGCCTGCGGCGGCGGATATTTCAACTTTGAACCGGTAGGCTCCGTCGGCATATTCCACTTTTTCCTCACGAAGCCGTTTTCCACTGAAGTCGACAGCGTAAAGCTTCAGGCCGGGACGGCTGTTCTTCAGCGTGATATCCGCTGATCCGGCACGAACCAGATGAGGCAACTCTCCGCGTTTGATCAGCGTGTTCATTTTCTCGTTGGCGAACTGCATCCCTGTATTCAGCACATTGGTCAGATGAAAAAGTAGAATCCGACCACTCCCGGCCAGCGGCTTGTCATCCATCGAGGACGCCGAGATCGAGGAGAAGGCGCTGCTGTTCCTGACGGATAGGTTTTTCCCCTCAAGGTCGATCGATGGCGGCGCAACCAGGCATTCGGACTTTCCTGTCACCACTTTCACGTATCCCTTCTTGTTATTCATTATGATCTCCCCCGTGTCGGAAACAATTTCCTCCCCGCTTTCCGGAACACCGGGCATGTCTTTAACGCTGATAAATGGATTTCCACCGAGCAAATCCGCCGGAGGCGCGGTCTCCGCGACCACGCCGTCAAATGCGCCATGGATCTTCCGGCCCCCGCCCACAACCTGCGAGCCAATCCTGGAAACAAGGCCCGTCACAGTGAAGGCGCGCGGAAAAATCCCCTTCGCCCACATGTCCCCCACGCCCCCCCTGGTCGCCTCATCCATCGCGACGGCGTAGACGAACCTTTTCCTTGCTGGTGAAACATCGCCGCGACCGAACAAAAGGAGGATCTGACGTTCGGTAAGCTGGCTGAGCGGATCCGTTGCAATGTCGAAGCCCTGAACCGGCCCGCCATCGAAAGCTGTTTTTTCATTGTGCGACCATGCGAAGCGATAGACCGCGTCCCAATCCTGCAAGGCGGAATACGCCCCGAACATCGCGCCGGCTTCTGCGCGGAACTGGTTCGGCGCACAGAAATTATATTCGGTAACCGTGAACGGTTTTCCAAAAATCCGGGTCGGCATCATGAAACACGGCACAATATAGGCCAGCGAGGATTTGATATCGCTGTTCTGGTTGTAGGCTGGCTGCGGATGATCCCAATACTGGTGGTTGTCGACGACATCGAGCTCCGCGCGCTCGAAGGTTTGCGCCATCGTGTTCCACCAGTTCGATCCCGTTATTAATGCAGGGATTTTGTTCTCCTTGAAGAATGCCGCCATCTGCTGATTCGAGGCCACCTTGAGTTCGGTCAGGAACCTAGCGAACAGGGCCTGGGGGTCTCCGGATTTTCCAGATTTCCATTCTTCAAACCGGTCGAGGTAGATCCGTTTGACCTCGGGGGTTGCTGTCCAGACCGAGGCGATGCTGTCCTCGTTCACCGGGCAGATGCTCAGCAGCGCGGGATCATCCTTCATCGCAAGGCCGGTATACGGGTTGACGTGGTTCAGCCACTTGAGGGCCATCTTTTTCCAGGCGTCGAAAGCACCTGGAAGAATCGGGATCAGGGCCTTGATGACATTCGGGTTCTCCACCCGCTTATTCCATCCTGCGATTTCATCCGCGCCGAACCGGCGCATGGTGTAAAGATCGACCGAGATATACATCCCGTTCTTTTTCATGGCCGCGAAGAGGTAGTCCAATGCGTCCTGCCGGGCCAGGTTGATGTCGTCGGACTTTGGCGCATTCCACGCGCCGTTGACCAGATCGACATCAGTGTGGTGGAACCGGACCGCGTTGTATCCAAGCAACCGGAATTTTTGCGCCAGCTTGTCCGCAGTCTCTTTGGGAAGGTAGTTTGCGCCGAAGCAGAGGTTCGTCCCAACAAGCTTAACCCGCGATCCCGGTTTCGATTGATAGGCGAAATGGCCGTCATCGCCCGCAATGATGCGCCCGTATTTGCCGGCGGGCGCGTCGCTCCGGAACGAAAAATCAAGGATGCCACCCTCCTCGATTTCCGGAGTGACCGGAAGCTCGATCCACGATTTGTCCGCGCTGACCACGAAAGGTGCCTCCGCCGCGAAGACCTCGAATGAAAGGCTTGCGGTCTTTGTGTCTTTAACGCTCCCGAAGGAAAGCCTCAGTTCGAATGACGCGCCGTTTCGCTTCCGGGCATCCACGCAAGCCAGAGGGAGATTGTTCCCTGCAATCTGTAGATTGGTTTTTCCCTTCGCGATCAGGATGCGCGATGCGGTGGGCGGGAATGCCACATATTCCTTGTCAGGCACAGCCGGGAGCGGGACAGCCTTGCCGTCAACCGTGATCCCGTCCCCGGCAAAATCCGCAACCGGAATGCGGATGCCCAGGAACAGGTTGTCCAGCGAGAAGGAATTCTCACTGCTGAGCGTATAGGTGATTTTGAGACCTTTTTGGCCTTGCTCATTGGTGGCCGGCTTGGTGGTCTCGACCAATCTGACCGGAACGCCCGGAATCTCAAAATCCCCCTCAAAGCGCAGCTCCCCGCCGGAACCGGATTTAATGATGTTTTTCAGGCAGTAATCCTGCGCGGCATATTTCCAGCCCGATCCGAAGGCGACTAAATTGGTTGTCACATTTCCCGGAAACGTCATGAGCCCGCGGTGATCCAACTCGATCCCGCCTTCCGCGGAAACGGTTGGGATATGCCACAACACCAATGCAGCAAAGGCAATGAGCCTCCCTAATGCCAGTGCTGGAACCACGGATGGATGCGGGTGGACGCGGATTTTCAGAAATTTGTGGAAAACGGAAGCCTCGCTCAAAAGATGACTTTGAGGATACGGGCAACTTCCCCTTTATCAATGTCCATCCACGCGGATTCGCGGTGCTGCTATCCTTTCCGGGCTAATCGATTGTCATTTTAATAATTCGCGCGGGATCCAGAATCTGTCTCGCTCCGATGCGGAACTCAACAAGCAGAACGCCGCCAAACGCAGTCATTTTGCGGATCCCGCGGATTTCTTCCGTTCCATCGGCGCCGGTATAGAGGACAGATATCATGGACTTTCCCGACTCCTGAAAGGCCTGCGCATAGCCCGACGCCAATACCGCGGACTCGGCAACGTCGCCGCGCGCAAAGGAAAGCGTTGCCACCATGATGCAAATAGCGCACAGAATTTTCACGCCAATGAAACGTCCCGCCAGTCAGGATATTCAAACGGAACCCGCGCGGTTTATCACACGCGATTTTTTCATGCGCGACCCGGTCACCTGCGCGCGCGAACTGGTCGGCTGCGAATTGCATTGGAAGCGCGGCAGCGGCGTCATCGTGGAAACAGAAGCCTATTCCGTTCTCAATGATGAGGCTTGTCATACCTTCTCCAGGCCATCCTCGAGGCGCTTCATTGCCGATCACCCGCCGGGCGCCGCCTACATTTACCTCAATTACGGCGTGCACTGGCTGTTGAATTTCCTTGTGAAAGGTGGAAGCGAGGAGGGCTTTGTTCTCATCCGCGCCCTGGAGCCTCGGCGAGGGATTCCTGACATGCGGCAGCGGAGGGGAACCGACCTTCTCACACAGCTCTGCTCGGGCCCGGGGAAGTTAACGCGCGCGCTCGGCATTGATGGCTCATCTCATGGATTGGATTTTTTTGACGGCTGCGATCTGTCGATCAGCGCTTGTGCCGATATCCCCGTAGTCTGCCAGACAACCAGGATCGGGATTTCCAAGGCTGCCCACCTCCCATGGCGGTTCCTTTTGAAGGACAGCCCCCACGTCAGCGTTTCCAAGGCATGTGCCTTTCCGCATGCGCGCAAAGCGGGTTTGGGGTAATGTGACTCTCTATGTGCGCGGCATTTGAATTCAAAGGAAAAGCTTCAAAGCCCGGAAAGCCGGTAACCGCTGCTGGTCCCAAAGGCCCACTCCGCCATGTCTGGGCTGGCTTTGCCAGGCAGGAAATTCTGTCCTGGTGGGAGAGGAAGGGCGCAATCCTCATCGATGTGCCCGCAACCCGGTTTGCCGAGCGTTCGGGCGTTACTGGAAAATTGCTCTGGGATGTCGTCCCTTCCGGACTCGTCATCCGGGGACTGATTGACCATCAAACCCATACTCCCCTCATCAAAATAGTGACCCGCCAGTCAAGTGAAGTTGAGTTTGAGAAATTTCAACACCCCAGGATGCCGGTGCTGGAGAAGGCGCTGTTTGAACCGGTTTCAGAGGACTTTTGTCGTGTCGATGATGTTTTAGATCTATTTGATTTGCAGTGATATAGATGCGTTGTATCCGGAGTGACCGCGGATTTTCTCACGTGCCCTCACTGGTAGAAATAGACATGTTACGCTTCTGTCCATAAGTAGGACATTTTATGTCCTATGTATTCCGGGGAAATTGGACAAAATATGTCCTATCCCAGAATTTCGCACCCCTTGTTTTGATCTGCAGCCACAATGTTGACGGCCAATTGTTCCACGTAGAACATAATCCACTCTTGAAAAATGCGGATTAAAAGAACCTACCCGCCCGAAAGCTGTTTTCCTTTAGCGGAACGGGAAAACCCAGCACAACAGCGCATCTTGAATGGGGCAAGCTTGAACGTTTAGGCGGGGGCACAACCGAAGCGGTGTGGAGCAGCCCAATTCGCAATCCCGGTTTTCGGGATCCGTGGAATCGTGACGCACATTTTGCGACCGCAATTGGAAAGCAAGTCTGGAAGCCGCGTGAAGAGGAGGGGCGGAATGGATCGCACGCGGAGCGCACTGAGCGGTGAGCAATCATGTTCATCCTGGCAAAAATCCATTTCCGGACAAAGTTTGGATCCGGCAATTGAGAAATTCTTTCAGAATTCCTCTACAGGAACCACTTCACTCGAAATAAGCGGCGCCGGAGGTTTAACGCTTAAAATCCTGTTCCACGTGGAACAAAACCGCACAGCCCCTAGATCGTCTGTGACAGAAAGCCGCCATCAACACGGAGATCGATGCCCGTGACGAAGGAAGCGGCTTTCGAAGATGCGAGGAAAATAGCCGCGCCTGCCAATTCCTCCGCAGAACCAAAGCGGGCCATGGGAGTGTGAGAAAGGATCGATGCAGCCCGCGCCGTGGGGGAGCCGTCGGCATTGAATAGAAGGCGGCGATTCTGCTCGGCCGGGAAAAAGCCAGGAGTCAATGAGTTAACCCGGACATTGAAGGGCGCCCACTCCCTTGCAAGAAATTGGGTGAGATTGAGAACGGCGGCTTTAGCGGCCGAGTAGGCGACAACCCGTGAAAGGGGAAGATGTGCGGAAACGCTGGCGATGTTGATGATGCTTCCCCGTTTTGCCGAAACCATTCCCGGACCAAAGACCTGGCAGGGCAACAGGGTGCCGCCGATCAGGTTCAAATCAAAGTTTGCAGCCCAGGCCTCCACGGAAATTTTTTCAAATGGGTTTTCAGGGGTAACGGTGACCGACGGGTCATTTCCCCCCGCGGCATTCACGAGGATTGTTGGAGAACCGAAAGCGTCATTAACGCGAGTCCGGAGATTTTCCAGACTCTCCCGCGACGAGGCATTAACCTCGCCGAACATGGCTCTGCCACCGGCCTTGACGATCGCTTCCACCCTGTCTGATCCGCGGGAAGAATTGCGACCCGCGATGACAACCCGAGCGCCACTTGCGGCCAATCCTTCGGCAAGAGCCCCACCCAGAACACCTGTTCCGCCGATCACAACTGCGACTTCATCCGACAAATCAAATATGGACATGCCGGGGATTAAAACAAATCTTTGGCCGGTTGGCATGGATTTTCTCGCGAATCTGCAGAGGTCTCCTAAAGTAACCGGATGAAAGACACACAGAATGAGCCCGACAGCCGTCAAACCCCGATCGACCGGGTTGGTGTGAAATCGCTGCGATATCCCATTCAAGTGCGGGATAAGGATCATGCCATCCAGAGCACAATTGCTTTGGTGCAATTAACGGTCGATCTGCCACATCATTTCAAGGGAACCCACATGAGTCGCTTCATCGAGGTTCTGGGATCCCACGGGCCGGTCGTTCACGTCGATAACATCCGTCACATCCTCGAAGAATTGACGAAGCGGCTCGAGAGCGACTGCGCGCATCTGGAGTTCGACTTTCCGTTCTTTCTGGAAAAAAAGGCTCCGGTGACCGGAGCGAAAGGTTTACTCGATTATCAGGCGAAATTCCTGGCGACTCTCGAGCATGGGAAAATGGATTTCGTGGTTCAGGTGGTTGTCCCGGTCACCACACTTTGCCCGTGTTCCAAGGCGATCAGCAAAGCAGGGGCTCACAACCAGAGGGGACAGGTCACCTTGGCGATCCGGTTCCGGAAGCCGATGTGGATTGAAGACATGATCCGCCTGGTGGAAGATTCGGCCAGTTCCGAGCTTTTCAGTCTTCTGAAGAGACCGGATGAAAAAGCGGTTACCGAACGCGCTTACGACAATCCAGTCTTTGTGGAGGATCTGGTTCGAAACATTGCGGTCCGGTGTGAGTCTGACTCGAATATCACCTGGTATCGGGTGGAGGCAGAAAATTTCGAATCCATCCACAACCACAATGCCTACGCGCTCATCGAAAAAGCATCCCGCGCTTGATTAATGGTATTTGCAAGTATATTATTATAATATACTTATATTAAGTTATACCGTAACTTGCGCTGTCCAGAGTGTTTTCCCAAACTTCTCTTTCGCCCGCTGGGCCAGCGATCCGCAATCCTTCTTTAGAACTGCGAAAAGCGTGGAGCCGGATCCTGTCATCATGGCTGCGGAGACTTCTTCCTGCGCGAGAAGCCAAGCCTTGATAACCGGGAAGAGCAGGTATTTTTGGAAGACCGGAAACTCAAGATCGTTGGTAAGCTCGATGTCCCCCAGAAACTGTGGTGAGGGAAGCTGCGCCGGTTTCCAGGCCTGATAAGCCCAAGCGGTCGAGACAGGAAAAGGCGGCTTAAGAAGCAGGAGTTTTGCCGGGGGGACATCATCGACAGGGGTGATCTGCTCCCCGCGGCCCCTGCAGAGGGCCGGTTTGCAGCGGATAAAGAATGGAATGTCTGATCCCAGGGTCGCAGCGATCTCCACGAGCGTTGTTTCCGGAAGCCTGGTTTCGCACAGGACATCGAGGGCTTTAATCACCGCTGCGGCATCACTGCTCCCTCCACCCAGCCCGGCTCCATGGGGAATTTTCTTCCTTATCGCTATCTTTGCCGAAAACTCCTGGCCGGTCCATTTCTGAAAAGCTTCCGCTGCCCGCCAGACAAGGTTGTCCGGACCGTTGGGAATCTCCGGATCGTCACAGATCACCTCGATACCGCTCCCGGCCGAAAACTCTAGATCGATTTCGTCCGCCAGCGAGACCGGCACCATCAGCGTCTCGATTTCGTGGTATCCGTCGTCGCGCTTCGCGAGAATTCGGAGCGCAAGGTTGACTTTGGCTGGGGCCTGAATTGTCATGCGGTAACCATCATCCGACAATGTCTGTTCCTTCCAAACAAAAAATCATCGTTGCCATTGATTCGCCGGACATGCGCTCGGCGCTTGCGCTCGTCGAACCGTTGGCCGGCGAAGGCTGCGTCTTCAAGGTGGGCCTCCAGCTCTTCACTTCGGTCGGGCCCGCGATCGTGAAGGAAATCCAGGCGCTTGGCGCAAAGGTTTTTCTCGATTTGAAATTTCATGACATTCCGAACACCGCCAGAGAGGCTGTTTGTTCGGCGGTGGCGCTTGGTGTCGACATGACAACGATCCACCTCGCAGGCGGCCCCGCCATGGTCTCGGCGGCCGTGCAGGCGGCCGAAAATTCCAAGACCCTTGTGCTCGGCGTCACCGTGCTCACGAGCATGGATGACAGCACGCTCGACATTGTCGGAATCCCGCGCCCGGCAGCCGACCAGGTTCTGCACCTTGCCGAGATGGGCGCCAATTGCCAGTTGCGCGGCGTCGTCGCCAGTCCTCACGAGATCACGCCGCTGCGCGAGGAGTTCGGCCACGGACTTGTGATCGTCACCCCCGGTGTCCGGCCTGCCGGCAGTGACAAGGGCGACCAGCGGCGCGTCATGACTCCGGGCGAGGCCGTCCGGTGCGGCGCGGACTACCTCGTCATCGGACGCCCTATTACTTCGGCAAAATCCCCGCGTGATGCCTTCCTTCTGATCGCGGAGGAAATCAGTTCTGTGTTGTAGAAACAGCAGACCGCCGCGCCTTGTTCACATTCTCTAATAAGAATTGAATATATAAATTGATCCTATCTTCTTATTCATGCTGTGAACAACCGGAACAAATCCTGTTCTTCATCGCTGGAGAGGGCGTTCCACAGGAATTGGACGATGTGAACAAAATGGATTTCTTCGTGCAGCGCGACCAATAAGGATGCACGCAGGGCGGGGTTCTTGCCAGAAAGGCGCAACAACCCACAACCTGTTCACAAACCATCCACAGCCCTGAAAAGGATGGTTCACCGAGAAAAAAACAGCGCGAGCGGAAGCGAAACAGCAGCAAGCACCGTGCTCACGACGATCGATCCGCTGGCAAGCGGTCCGTCACCGCCCATCTGACGCGCCATCACAAAGGCCGCAGCTGCAGTCGGGCAGGCAGAGAGAACGAGCGCGATCCGCAAATCGGCACCAACCAGACCGAAGAGAGGAGCCGAGAAGTAAACCAAGGCCGGGAGCGCAAAGGTTTTCAGCGCGGCGGCACCAAGGATTTCCCGCAGCCTGTCACCGGGCCGGGCGTGGGCAAGGGATCCGCCGATACAAAGCAGCGCGATCGGCACGGCAGCACCACCCAGCGACTCCAGGGCACGATCCAGAAAAGCCGGCAGCCTGGTCCCCGTGAGGGCCAGTGGCAGACCGGCCATCCCTGCAAGCAGAAGCGGATTCGAAAAGATCGAAGTGAGCGCTGTGCGGATGGGATTTTCCGAACGGTGACCAATACTCAGCACGACGACGGCAAGCACATTGTAAAATATCATCAGGACCGCCATCACGATGACCGCTGTGCCGAATGCCCCGCTATTCCCGGGCTGGTCGGCAAAGGCGTATGCCAGAACGGGAATTCCGATGTAGGCGAGGTTTCCGCGGAATGCCGACTGCGACAAGGTGCCGCGGGAGTGTTCAGGAAGCCGCAACGCGAGCGCCAGCAGCCATCCCGCAAGCGCAATAACAAGAGTCGCACCGATCAGCAGGGCGAGAAGCGAATACGTTTTCGGCCCGGGATGTTCGGCATGTGCGACCGAACGGAACAAAAGCGCCGGAAGCGCAATCCAAAAAACCAGCTTGTTCAAATCCGCGGAGAACTCCACACCGAGAAACCGCAACCTCCCGAGAAAAATCCCCAACACCACCAGCAGCAGGATGGGGGCGAGAATGGCGATCACAAAAACAGCTCGGAGCCGGACTCCGCAGCCGGCTGGCGCAGCCGGAGCGATGCGGAATGACCGTGTTTGGTGATGAGATTCTCAAGGCTGGTCCTCACCAGCGAGCCCATCGTCTCGCAAGTCAGGAACAGCTTTTCCTTGTAGTGCTCAGCAAGCTCCGACCGCAGGTGCACCACATTGTGCTCCGGTGCTAGATCCTCGGCGACCATCACATTAAGCAGCATTCTGAGCCGGTCGTGGATGACCTGCATCCGCCGCAGGATCAGGGATTGCTCCTCGCGCTGGTATTGCATCGCTGTCTGGATGTTCAGGTGCTTCATGCAGTAGAGCACCAGGGGTTTGTTGTCTTTGAAGAACTGGGGAAAATAAAAATTTTTCCGTTCATTGTGGCTCTGCTGGTCGAAATCCATCGCGCGGATCCGGATCTGGACCTCCTCGACGTCCGGCGTCATGTCCATCA
>CAZRIL010000123.1:0-16312 GCA_964600115.1 uncultured Chthoniobacter sp.
TCCATGGTAGTTTTTAAGTGTCGATTGGTAGTAGCAATAATATTAAATCCAAAAAGTGTAATCGAAGCGCCGGATATTTATTTGCCCATCGTTCCTGATAACCTTCTACAGTTGCTTTTGGCAACAAAGCCTGCTCCGCTGGCGACGTGCCAAAAGTGCCGAAGGCATGGTGGTTGGTGCATCGGTCCATTTATTCCATTTATTATAGTCCAAGAAGCTGCCGCTTTTTGTGGTTATACTCATTTGACGTAATAAGTCCTTTCTCACACAAGCCAGCCAACTTTGCAATTTCATCTGCGGCAGAAAAGTTGGCTCTCCCAGACATGTGTGATGAATTGATCATTCATTTTTCGACAGCACTTTTTATAGCTGAAAAGGAGCTCTGCTGATCAAGGTTAAACATCACTGTGTTCTCGTCTCTCGTTGCATCCCATAAACCACCTTTACTGTCATGACCACCCACAAATGCAAATTGAAGATAGCCGTTAAAAAATGGACCAGCTTCTTTAAACTGAATTGACGATATCTGTGAGATTAGAATATCCTTATCCCCTTTTAGTCCTTGTGTCATAAGGCCCAATGCTCCTTTTCTTTTTATTGTTATCTTGTGGTCCTGTAACTCAATTTGCCCGTTCACACCGCTAGCATTGAGTAGATAGTTCCGTGATTCCCCGGTGCGATGAATCTTGAGAACATTTGACGCAGCTTCTGGAGGTGTCAACGGAGAGAATATTTCTTTAAGTGGACACCACTCGGCGAGTCCCTCTTTCCAGCACAGATCGCTCCATGCAACCTGATCCTCGTTCAGCATTGCGTAGATTTCCTCCACTGAGTATGGACCGGACTGCTGTTCGTTTATGTAAATATAGGTGTCCTTCACGAGCATATCTTTTGTTGCCGAACGTCAACGCTCAGCCGCCGAGCGAAGCGAGGTTGGCTGGAGTGCATTGTTCGATGTTAGTGGAGAATATCCTACAATCTCATACTCGACTTCGTTGTTTGCCGTTGTGAAGGCCAATGAGGCTGTAAAGTGAATATCCTTGGAGTGATAATCTTCGACAGAAGTCCGAGATCCATACGCGTGACCATAGTCAATGTGTAACCATCCCTTATCGTTCGTGCTGACGCGGAATGGAATTGAAAGCACCGCTGATGCACCCGGAATGATGTAAATCGTATCCTTGGCAGGCCAATATGTGAGGCGTGTAGCCGATCCATTTACCGTCAGCACAGAATTTGAAGTTACCTTCACTACGTAATCATCCTTTAGGCCATGGTTTTCTATGTAGAATGTAATCCGGTAGAATTTGCCTAGTTCCAACTTGCTGGGAAGCGTATCGAGCCATCGTATCGTTAATGTGTCCGTCAGATGTGATTCTAGATAGGGTGCTGGAACGGTGGTTTTTGAGCACGCTGACAGTGTGACAACGAGCAACAACAGCGACAGATGCATTATCATCGAACGTCCCCGATGACCAGCTACCACTTGCTTTTGGCGCACTGCCTGCGTCAGCAGGATGTGTGACAAAAGTGCCGAAGGCATGGTAGTTAGGTGCATCGGCCCGTTAGGAATATTTTTAACTCGCCAAGCGCCCACAGACAAAAGCTAACGCTTTAAGATCAATACTGGCTTTCTCCCAGCCTCTATTGTCCGTTGAATGTGCATGGCAGATCAAAAAAGGAGGCTTTTCATCATAAATATCCCACTCCATGTGCGAGGAGTGAATTATCTTGTTGGAAACCTCGCGAAACGGCAATGACCGTTCTGACTTATCCTTCATTAAGAGTTGGCCACAATTTGGAATATTCTTTGTGGCCTGATCGTAGTCTGATATATTCCAGTAGTTGTCCGCAGCCCTCAGAAACAAGGCCAACTCTAAACACGCCTTTTCTGCACGCTCCGCAGAAATCTCAAATAGAGCTTTATTCAGATACTTCCATTCACCATTAAAGGACTGATCCACCATGGTCCGCAAAGGCCTTTGAGAAAAGGCAAAGCACATAATAATTGAGAAGTTCTCATGCACTATGCGAGTCAATGGAAGCGACGGCGGGGGGCGCTGATGTGACTGGAGCGTATTCATTTTGCTTTCCTAACGTCCTTCGTCAGGTATCGCTGGCTGGCGGTGCGGGTGGATCGCACGTATTGGGAGCGAAGGCACTCGGCCTGCTCTTCTGCCAGCAGGCCCTGTGCCTGAGCGCCGAATCACGGTAGCCGTTGCTCGAAAGTGATGACGGCCAGCGATTAGCTGGAAGAACCTGTTGGGGCATATTTATTCTAATATGCAGGCCGGAAATCTATATTTCTGCTGTTCCTTTTCATAATCGCCAATTGACAGAATCCTTCCCTCTCCGCTTTTCAGAAAAATAACCACAGAATCTAGGCCGTTTGATGCTTTTATACTTTTACTAACTCCTGGTGCATTGTCGCTAATCAGTAATATAGTATCGCCCGGATCAGAATTGCTTACCTTGCAAATAACTAGATTTTCCATGAGTTTTTGCAGCGTCGTATGCTCAATATATCCGCCGCGATTCAGCATATCCGACAATTGCTTTTTTGTATCTACTTCCTCTGTTGGCCACTTGTCTTTACCTTGAGTCATATTGTCAAGAGCGCACATTTGAAGAGTCAGATGCAGTTGACGCGCGTTAGAAAGCAACATTTTTGCGGTTGGTTTCACTTTTGGTTCTTTGCTATATGTAAGCTTTCCTTCATTATTAAAGTAAAGAAAAGGCAATGCCAAACCCGCCTCATTATCATTGCAGTCGATTCGAAATGTCAATCCATTGGTGCCAACGCTAATTCCGCGACGCAGATCAGCAACAGCTTCTTCTGGGCTTAACCATGTGCTCTTGTAGCCCGCATCGATTGCTGCATTTGCTAAAACTGCAATTTGCTGGGCGTTTCGTCGCGTTTTTGCCTCATCTTCGATTTTTCTTTTTGCTTCTGCATAAGCCCCGGACGAAAGCAGTATAATACCCTCCTTATTCTGAATGCCGTTTTCTACGTATTTGAAATACAATACCTGATCGGTTCCTCCAAGTGCAATTATGACACGTATTGAGTCAGCTTGCTTTGAATACTTGCACAAATAGATATCGTCTCGGACACGATACTCGCATTCAGTCTCACTAACTAGCTTTAGAGCACAACTGCCATCTATTGATGTAAAGTCATCATTGTGAGTATTCGAAGTGGCAGTCGTGCCTTGTGGTTTACTGGGTTCTGAATGTCGGTCGCAGGCTGTTAAAAAACAGCATAGACAGATGAGGGCTAGAATATTGCTGAAACCGGAAGGATTTCTCAGTTCTGTTTTTGTGTATAATGTGATCATGTTATGTAGCGAGCGACTTGTAACGGACAGCGAATATTTCTTTCGCCCAACGTCTAGCTCATCCACGGCGGGGAGGGAAGTTCGAATTCAAACTGGAGCGTTACCCGCCGTTGGATGGAGCGGCTTGTTGGCCTGCTTGGCGTTTACGAATTGCTTGAATAGCAAGCTGAGCAGAGCCATTAACGTCACGCTTTCGACTACTAAGGTGGCGCTCAATTGCCGGGACGGAGCGGAGGGAGCCAATCTGGTTGAGGGTCGCATTGGCGTAAGTAATGTCATAGGGATCCGTGGACCGCTCCAATAGGTCAACTAGTGCAAGTTCCGCGTCGGGCGAAACCGTCTGCTTAAGTGCCTGAATCGCTGAGTGGCGGACTAGCCACCTCGGATCTTCTAGATGTGCCAGAATAGGCTGAAGATCTGTTCCTTCCGGTTTCGGTAGCTCTGCAATCCGGTCGAGAAGCGCCCCCAAAACGTATTTGTCGGTTTCGCGCTTGATCTGTTGTATAAGAAAAGCGCTCGTATCACTGTGGCGAAGGTTCAGCGCCACTTTCCCAATGACAAAGTATAGGGCGTCCCTCTTTTTCTTGTCCTTCTCATGAACGAGGGCCGCCTTCGCCTTGGATAGTATAGCTTCGTCTGCAATCTTCTCGGTCTCACGGTGAGCGTTGAACGACACGGAATCAACGCTACTTCTAATCTCCGGACCATCTTGGTGAGTGAGTCTCCGCAGGAGGTCGTCAATCTGCGCATTCATATTCTTGGCCAACAGTATTATTGAGCCGCACGCGGCATTTGATGTTGTTCTGCCGCGTGCGGTATAACTCCTACAAATGCCGCACCGAAGTGCAGACTTCGTCCATGGCGTTTCATGGATCGCATTTTGCGGCCTGAGAACACCTGATCAAGAAACCGAAATGTCCGCATCAATTTCCAGCAATTGCACGGGTTTTCAAGGGAGAATGCGCGGCCATGGTCTCTCCGGAGTTTCAAGGGGCAGGCTGCCGCCTCTGGTCAAAACCCGAAAGTTTTGATCAATCGCGGGAATATATTTGGATTTCTGCACCATCCTTTGATGCAAGACAGGGTTTTGGGAACGTATCAAGGATCTGGAGGGTTGAGAATCTCAAAAAATGGGAATCTTTTGGCTTAAATCGCCTGAGATGAGGCAGATATCTCTCCGTTCAGGCCTGCCAGGTCGAATCTGGCGACGCCCTGAGAAACGGAGGCATTCACTTGAGAGAAATGTTGAAAAATACATATGGTAGGACACTCTTTGACCGAGTTGGCCTGCCATCCTCCCTCACATGAACGAATGGGACCTCCAAAGCGCTTTGACCGAGCAATGGCTGAAAAAGCCACCTGTCATTGCATCGTTTGGCCGGCTGTCCCTTGTCGGCTGGGAGATCATGTTTCCCTCGTGGGATATCAACTACAAGACCACAAGATGGAACGAGCCCTCCATCGACTTTGTTCTCGTGACCGAGCAATGTGATTTCATCCTCGTTGAACTGAAAAACATCATCCCCGACCGCTCACGCCTCGTGTCGGCATACTGCCAAGTTTCTCACCGGGCTGATCAGTTTGTGAGAACCTACACGAAGCCGCGTATTCTGAAAGCGTATGACCAGTGTATGGCTGGAGCGTGCGGAAGGTTTGCTACAGACTCGCTGCCGTCGGGCAGATCTGAACTACTCGACATGCTCCCGGTCAGCATATCACCCCACTCGATTTACAGAGTCCTAGCTGCGGTGAGCTTTCCGAAAAATAGTCAAAATCTGGTCGATGACTTCAATCAACACTCGCATCATGAGTTGCTGGGCAAGTTCGGGAAGCCTCCAAAGACCTCCAAGGAGCGCAACCGCTTCGATGCCATGGTAGCGGCGGATTATGACGCACTCCGGACCAACCCGGTGACTCTGATGACGGTTTCCGCCTCCGTGGACTCACATGAGCGGACCTGACAGAACAAGAACAACCATGGATAAAATACGCATAGCAACGTGGAACATCGAGCGGCCCAAAGCCCGGCAGGTTGAAAAGTGCAACGCGATCCTGGCACGGATGCGCACGATCAATGCCGATGTGTGGATTTTGACGGAGACTAATGCCTGCGTCTCGCCAGGACCTGACTATCACTGCCTGTCATCCACTCCCATTGATGGCCCGGAGGTTTACGCACCTGGGGAGAACCGCACAACCATTTGGTCACGTTTCCCCATCAAGCGTTCAGTCCCGACGCACGACCCTGAGACAGCGGTCTGTGCTGAGATCGAACACCCCGGAGGATTGGCGCTCATCTATGGGACAATCATTCCCTACCATGCGGCCGGAACGAGATACCAATACCGCTACGAGGGAGCCAATGTTGTCGGTAGGAAGGGTTGGGAGCTGCACTACGAATCCATCCAGCACCATGGTGTTGAATGGCAGCGTCTGCAGAAGGAATATCCCACGCACTCCCTGTGTGTTGCCGGGGACTTGAACCAGAATCGGGATGGACGTCGGTGGTATGGGACCAAGACGGGCAGAGAGCAGCTCGGAAGGACTCTGGTCGCTGCTGGTTTGGTGTGTGTGACGGAAGGCGAGATCCAGTGCCCTGAAGACTGTGTTCTCAACCCCACTATCGATCATATTTGCTTGGATCAGGCCCTTGCGGCACGGGTATCATCTGTCAGTGGTTGGGTGCCCGGCGTGACACCAAAGGGGCGACGCTTATCCGATCATACCGGCGTCTGCGTGGACGTTTCGTCACCCTAATCGGGCGTTCGGGGGAAGTCATGCAGCGCCAACCGCCTTAGAGGCCTTCATGGATTTCTTCCTAGTTTCAAGCAGATCGATCAGGGCGCTGGCAGTCCCGTCTTTTCCGCCGGTAAGATCCTGCAGGGTGGCAGCGCCCACGAGGGATGCAGCCTCCTCTTCGCTCGTGGCAGAATCCTTGAGCAGCCCTTCGATGAACCGGCGCTGCTTCGCGCTCGGAGGCCGGCGTTCGTCGAAGAGACGCCGCAGTTCCTCGATGGCGGCGCTGGCCTGCCCGGCCGTCCGAAGCGCCTCCACTGCTCCGCCGGGAAGGATTTCTTTCTGCTCGTTCTCGGCAAGGGAAAGGTCCTCCAGCAGTTTTCTCACGAGGTCCAGCTGGGCCGCCGACGGGGTCGGTTCGACCCCCGCAATGCGCAAATCGGCGATTAGGGTGCTGGCCTGCTCGTAGGACAGGCTTGTGGGATCTGCGGGAGGAGCCCCGACATTGGGGGCGTTCTCGATCAACCGCGCAAGGAGCTGTCGCTGCCTCAAGGTGCTGCCCCCGGAGTTTCGCCGGGCCCGGGCCGCCTCGTGAAGATTGCGGATGTGGTCCCGCCAGGTTTCCCACCGGGTCGGGGCATCCGCCTCGCCCCTGGCGATTTGGTCGAGCCCCTCCTCCATCTCGCCGGTGTAGGAGGTGCTGAAGAGTTCGGCTGACGACCCGTCATCCATGGCGTAGAGCGGCGCGGCGTCGAGCCAGACAGCGCGACCGCGGAGCGTGGGGACCAGCGCCCCGTCCTTGATTTCCACATACTCCCGCTCCTCGAGCTTTTCGGCTGTCTTGCTGTAGGTGGAGGGCCTGCCGATTCCCGCGTCTTTCATGGCCCCGATGAGCGTGTGGGGCCGGAACCGGCCGGGTGGCTTCGTCTCGTCTTCAATCAGGACGGGATTGGGGTTTTCCTTGGACCCCGCGTCGATGCCCCAGACCGAACCCTCGGCGACCGGGATGTCGGGCGGGGCGGTGGGCTGCTCGGGCAGAAACTCCCGATACGCAGCCTCCCAGCCCAGAAAGGTTCGCCAGGAGATGCTCCCGACAAGCGGGCGATCCAGACCCCTGCACTCCGCTTCGATGGCGCGGGAGGCGCTCGTGGACGGGGCCATCTGGCTGGCAAGTGTCCGAGCGCGGATCAGACGGTAGAGCTTGCCGGCGTCGGCGTCGCCATCGACTTTCACCTCGGCAAGCTCCGGGTGTGTTGGCCGTATGGCTTCATGCGCGTCCTGCACGGGGCCGGTTGCGGCATTACCGGTGACCCCGGTTCCCAGATGGTCCTCCCCGAACTCGGCGACCACCGCAGCCCGCGCGGCAGCAACAGCCGAGTCGGCAAGGCGGGTGGAGTCGGTCCGGATGTATGTTATGTGCCCAGCCTCGTAGAGGGCAGAGGCCAGTGCCGAAGTCTTTTTTGGCGACCACCCCAGCCGCGAGCCCGCCTCCTGAAGCAGGGCGTCGGTGGAAAAGGGTGCTGGGGGCCGAGCGCTCGATGTCCGGGACTGGACCCTGCTCACAGTAACACGGCCCTCGGCGGAAATGGCTTCGAATGCCCTCCCGGCGAGTGCGGCATCCGAGGTCCGCTCCCTGTCGATCTTGCCGGCAGTGTCGCGCCAGGCAGCCGGGTCGTCTTTGTCGTGAAAGCGGACCTTAAGCTTCACTCCCTGCGCCGAAGCCCGGACTTCGAAATACCGGGTCGGCACAAACGCTTCGCGCTCCAGCTCCCTTTCGACCACGAAACCCAGCGTGGGGGTCTGAACACGCCCCATCGAAGATCCCCTCCCGGCCACGGCGGCCGCCATCTTGGAGGTCCGGAAGCCCACAAGGCGGTCGAGGAACTTGCGGACCAGGGCGCTGTTCACCATGGGGCGGTCCAGTTCGCGGGGGTTCGATATCGCCGCCTGCACGGCTTCCCGCGTGATCTCCTGGAAGGATACCCGGTGGGTTGGGCCATACGGCTTCAAAAGCCGCTCCAGGCACCAGGCTATGAATTCCCCTTCTCGATCCGGGTCGGTGGCGATCCAGAAGACGGGGTCCTCTGCCCCGGCCTCCACAATATCCTTGAGCGCCTTCTCGCCGCGCTCCGTCCAGACCCACGTCGGGGAGGGCAGCTCGCCGGGGCGGTTGGACCAAAAGGCTTTCTTTGCGTCCTTTCCATGGGCATCCCCGTCGCCCGGCAGGGTTTCGACGTGGCCCCCGGTCGCGATCACCCGCCATCCGTCACCCAGATATTTTTTGATGGTTCGTGTTTTCGCGGCGGATTCAACAATAAGAACGTTCATGGGGTTTTCTACCACTCAAGTGAATCAGATGCGTCAAGCGCCGTAAGTCGAGGGGGGAAACCCACCTCTTCATTCTTCATGATCATCGTCATCGTGGCCGCTGAGGAGCTGTGCCAAGCCTGCACCCGGAAACATCTGTTCCAGATGCTGCTTAAGGATCGGCAAAAGAACCGGATGCTGCCCGGCCAGGAACCAGGCGTGATGAATCTCGGAGATGTAATCGTCGAACTCCCTTTTCGCCGCTCTACAAAGATCGAGATACTCTTGTTGCCCGGCCATTCGGCGTTGGAACTTGCTAGGATATCTTCTCATACCCATATCTTTCTCTCACTGATTTCGAGTATTGCAGGTGATCCTTGACGACCTCCGCTACAGGGCGCTCGTCGTATGTCTTTCGCACAGCAAGCGCCTGCTCAAGACGCCCGTCCAGAATATGGGCGACGTACATGAACTGTGCCAGTTGCCCGCGCAGCCACCGAACGACTCCCTGCCGTCCCATAATTGTGCCTTTTGACCTGTCCTTGGAAATGCAGTCGAGGAAGCCGTTGATCCGCTCTTTGACTATGAGCATCACCTCCTCGTCCGGCTGCAGTGGCCTTGGCCTCGGTGTCTGCTGCCTGGTGCGACAGGGCCTCGTGCAGGAGGACGGTGAAGCCGTGCGAGGGAGAGCTGCCTTCCGCATTGCCGGAATAGGAGGCTGCGGGTGTACGAGAGCCAATGGGGCGGATGCGGGTGGCTCGGGCTGCGGGTCTCCGTTGATGGACTCCGGAACGGGCGGCTGGGATTCCGATGACCGCTGGGGATGAACTGTCGCTTCATCTCCGATTCCAGCTTCGCAGCTTGCGCTATCCGCTTGAGCGGCCAGTGCTTCATGAACCTGCTGCTCGTATGCCAGAAAATCAAACCCCGGCGCAAAAATATCGGGGAAATCCAGGTCGCGGGGAAGATTCATGGTCTTGGAAGGAAGGAGGAGGCGTGCATCATGTTCTGGAACTCCTGAATCGGAATCCCAAGTCCTTCGGACATGCCTGCTACCTCCTCCGGACAAGCCTGCATGACCATCATCGTTGCTGCAGTCACGTGTGCCACGCTTTTGATCGCGGATTCGAACAGCGAAAGCATTTCGGTCAGTTCGGCGTCACAATAAATCTGGGGAAGCAGCTTCCGCACGGTCTGGACGCTCTCGCTGAAGGCCGCGAAGTCTAGTTCTGGTGGACTGTCAGTTTCACAGGGCGGCGGAAGATCCATGTTGGTAGCGGGTGGTGGGGGGTTTGTTTTCATAGTCTTTTGAGAAAATTCGAAAGGGGGAGTGCTTCCACCATCGGGGCAGCTGCTTAGCCCGCGGGGTGGGTATATCAATGTCCATCTGCAGTCGGATCAGAGGCAGATAGCGCACGCTGAAAATATCCAGGGCGGAGAGCACCCCGGATCCTGTGCGAATAGCCCGGAGCAGGTATTCCGCACGCTCGTAACCGCCGGAGAACGCGATCGAAGGTATGGCGTCCTTCAGGTCGGGCCGGAGGACGGAGCTCCATTCACCCCCGGCCTGCGGGCAGCCTTGGGTCTCGCATCTGTAGAGGAGTCGGATCGCCCCCTCGATAAAAATTCCAGGCAGCAGTTCCGGATCGACCACATGGCCGCAGCGCAGGGTCAGGAGGTTGCCATTGGCAGTAGCTTGTAGGCGCTCAAGTGTCCCCCGGCACGGGGCGCGGATGCCTGGTGGGACGCCAGGCTCAAAGTCGGTTTGCGCGGGCCAGTCCGCCAGGGGGTCGTGCGGGCCAGGGCGTGTAAAGGCGTATTGGTTGGCGTTCACGAGTTCTGTGACACGCCTGATTTGGTAGATATCCCGCTCGTCGAGTAGCTCGTCAGGGATGGCTCCGAGCACGCTAATTAAAGCCGCGAGGGGGTCGCTGGGGGTTCTCGCCTTCTCCCACCGAAGCACCTTGCGCTTGGCCTGCTGACGCTTGCGTCGCCAGTGCAGGGCGGTAGTCATACGGGGTTTTCGGGAACGGGAGGGCATAATACTATTTTGTTGGATTGGCTGGGGTGCCTTTGGCCGCTAGCGCTTCGGGGTTAGGGCGCTCATCTTCCGTGGCGCTCCATTACCTGTAACGCCGCCACCAGTCGGGGAGATCGCCAGCACCAGCCGCGTCTTGGAACTTGACTCGCATTTTGCACAGAGGGAAATGCAGGGTGCTGTGAATGTGAAGCGCTGAAACCCTACCTGTCTTGGTGCGGATGATGCGCAGGAGATATTCCGGACGCTTCAGAAACCCGCCGATGTTGAGGGTGGGAATCGCGCGCTTGAGATCCGCATGGGAAAGAACTCCCCATTCGCCGCGATATTTGCGTCTGTCGGTTTCAACGCAGTGACAGATCCATGCTGCTGCCCCGTAACGAAAATATTTGGGGAGCAGCGTGGGCCTTAT
Source organism: uncultured Chthoniobacter sp. (assembly GCA_964600115.1). Classification (GTDB taxonomy): domain Bacteria; phylum Verrucomicrobiota; class Verrucomicrobiia; order Chthoniobacterales; family Terrimicrobiaceae; genus QYQL01. The sequence goes on from CAZRIL010000123.1 coordinate 10,832, forward strand.
TATGTGGCCGTTGGCTAGGACCATGCCGCTTTGGGTTGGGCGGCGGCGGTATCTGGCCACCACCTTGGGATCCGGTGGAAGGAAGACGTGAGGAGCAGGCCACTCGGCCGTTATCCCAGGTGGGAATGATCCCAATGGAAGCTCGGCGATAATGCTCCACGCGGGATCATGCTTGGATGCCTTCGGGAGAGGGGTGTTGTGTTTGGGGTTCATAAAGTTTGTGATATAGAGTTCGTTGAGGTGTGTGCTGTGCTATTGAGGCGGGGTAGTTTCTTTTTCAGGCCGCTGGGGTGTGGGAGATGATACGGTCCGACGGCCCCCCTAAAGGGGGGACCGTCAGATCGATCTATCTCCTCCCCCATCCGGCGGCGGGTTATTTTCAGTTATTACGGCCGCCGTATCATCTCCCGGCGCCACCGCTGGCGGGGCCAACTGCCAGTGGATGGCCGGCCGGGTCCCCGGCCTGGGGCACTCGACTGGCATGATCGCGCCCTCTACATAGAGCTGAATACGTGCTTCCCGGAACGAATCCCTCGACACTCCCACGGTGTGGACACGGGCCTCGAGGGCACCCTGTTCTGTTTGGGCCGATCCCTGCAGCGCCCGCAGGATGGCTGCCCGTGCCGCTGCCATCCGATCAACCGCCGGCTGCTGCGGTCGCAACAGCATGGCCTCCATCGTCGAGCGCTGCCAGAAGGGCGTCTCAGGATCACCACTGGGCTCCAAGGTGATCTCGCTGACGCGCTGGCCTTCGGCATCCACCCACGGTGAGCGCTTTGCACGCTTGCCGATTTTCAGGCGGGCAAAACCGGCCTCCCGATGCTGGTCGAGCGTGAATATGACGCGCGGTACATTGCTGAACTCACTGGAGCCGATGCCCCCGTAGATCGCGTCGATATCGATAGCGGCTCCACCGGGCGTGGTTTTCTTTTTGCCCGCGTGGTGAACGAACATGACCGCCACGTTCAGCCGCTTGAACTGCGCCGCCAGCGTGCGCAGGAACCCGCCGAACTCCGATGCGCTGGATATTTCGCCGGCATAATAGGCCATGACTGGATCAATTATCAACAGGTCCGCGTCGTGCTCGCGCACGTAGTGCTCCACCATTGCCAGCAGATGCTCGCCGCCGCTGACTTCGGCCATGACAAAGTTCTCGTCCACCATTGCGGCCTGCTCGGCGGTGAAGTCTGCGACGCGCAGGATCCCCCGCGTAAGCATCGACATTTCCGCCTCGTCATTCTCGGACTGCATCATTATGACCCGCATGGGAGCCAGGGGTGCCAAGCCCAGCGCGGGCAGCCCCGCGGACCACTGGATCGCCATCTGCACTGCGGTAGTCGACTTGCCGAGGCCGGATGGTCCGACCAGCCCCGCACTCTCACCGCGCCGCAGCAGGCGGTTGGAGAGCAGGTAGGAGCAGTCGTCCGCCGGGATGCACTCCAGCTCGGAAATGCGCTTGAGTGGCGGGAATGACACGGGCGGGGAGACCGCTGCGGGCACCGCCGACGGCAGAACCGGGTCGGGCAGCAGATGGATGTTCGGTGCCGCGTTGATGGCTGCAACGCTCATGGCAGAACCTCCGGGTTCCAGAATACAACAGTCTGCGGGACCCCGTTATTGTGGCGGCCTCCAGGTGCCCGTGTAAACTGGCTGGGGCTGAACAGCGCGGAATCTGCCCCGAGCTTTCTAGCATAGGTCTGGAACTTTATGACGTCGCCCTCGGTCAGGTCCGTGCAAGGGAACCACCCATGAATCGAGCTGTTGCCGCTGAAGACAGCCATCGCCATGGGCACAAACTTCTGCAGGTGCCACAGCAGCCCGGCGCACAGGTCCTGGGCCGAAAACCCCAGGGCACCCATGCGGGCGACGAAGGGCCCGCAAGCGGGGTTGCTCTCAGGCTTGAAATCCCACTCCAGGATCTGGTAGCGGCGCGGCCCCGTGCTGGCGGCGCTTTTCTGGCTCATATGCCCGGCCAGCGTCCTGCCATATTGTGCGGTCATAGGATTCGGGACGAGCAGATTCACCAGGTGCAGGTTCTCCCGCCAGTATTCGACCGGCATTGTCGCGAACACCCTCGTCGACCGCGCGCAGCAGAGAAGCGTCCCCCGAGGGAAGAGGGCACCCAGGATGTCAGCGCGACTCGCCGGCATTGCCTTGCTCGCTGCGACCAGTTCCTGGAGATTTGGGTTGTCGAGAACCACGCGCTCGGCAGCTTGGTAGTCGGGGTCGACACGGGGGGCGCTGCAGCCTGAGGACCGCAAGCGGGTGCCCGACAGAAAGTGGATGGCGCTCGCGAGGGTCCGCCAAATTTCTGAATACAGCTCGCCACTCGCCCGCCATTTTCCATCTGCGGCCTCAAATACGGCGTCGTGGACAACCCGCGGGGGCAGGAGTTCAGACAGGCCATTCAAGGACGCCGAATTTATCGCTTCGTGCAGCCCTCCCTCGCAGTTCCTGAGTTTCTGGAGTGCTTCCGCAAACGTCATGCGCTTGTATCGCTGGTATTCGAGCAGGGCGGGCGCGGTCGGAGAAATCGGCTGCTCCCAGTCAAACGGGGCGGGCGACTCCAGGAATGAGTCCGAGCAGATTGCGGATTGAGCTGGAGTTGGGTCTGGTCGGGCGTCCCCACACGGGAGGTTCTCTATTCGGAGCCCCAGCGGGGTGAAATCAAGGATGTCCCGCGATGATCCGGCACCGACGGCGGACGGGATGAACCGCTTGCCCGGCAGGGGGCTGTCCTCATTGGGTGCTGGTGCCCCGGAGGCGACTCCTCCAGCGGACACACCCGGGAGCTTGCTATTAGCGAGCGGGGCCGCCGATGATGGCGCACCAACAGCGGCGCGAGTATTTTCGCTTGTGGACATTTTCTGACTGTCCCAAGTGTATGGAATAAGGTATGATGTCAGTGTTGTAACGTAGAAGTAAGGACCGGGCGGCAGGCTGAATCCCTGCCGCCCGTTCCGTTGTGGGTTTAGTCGAGGGGCGTCACAGGTTTTCCGGCCAGGCACGGAGCGCCCACGACATCGAGACAGGCATCCCCGTAATAGGGACTCCCGTTTTTGAGGCCGATGATCGTGCTCTTCGGCACTCTGCGGCTGATGATGTGTGGCCGCCCCGGGGTTTGGAAATCGTGGTCGAACACGCGGCTCCCGAATCCGGATGCCATTCTTGCCGTGGGGTAGTCCATGGTGTAGGAAAATCCCGCCATCATCGTGGGCATGAGCCCTCCACGGTGAATGAGGATCTCGGACGGCAGTGCATCAAACTGAACCTGCTCGTCAGTGTTGTGCCACATTTGCCGTAGCACTTCCCGCTCAGCCTCGGGCTGGGAGCCGAAGTCGGCGAACCAGTCTGAGAGTGTATCGACAACCGACGCGACAGACTGGAGGCTCCACCATATTTGCCCCAGGAGATAGAACCGAACCCTTCGCCGGTCGATCGGCGACGTCCAGTGCCCTTCCGCCCAGCGGATGCAGGCCAAAGCTTGCGGGTAGCTGTTCGAGTCGGTGGCCGCGCATGCATTCATGTGTGCCAGTTCCAGCGCTTCCCACTGCTGAAATGTGAACTCACTGAGGTTGGCCTGAGCGCTCATGCGTTCAATGATCCAGTCCTCATAGATGTCGTCGGAATCGATCCGATCAAGTGTGCGAGGCGACCAGCCGCGATGGCGGAGGTGCCGGACAAGGTAGGGCATCACTTCTCCCTCCTCGAGCGTCAGCGCCTCGCCCAGTATCCTCGCGGGCTGCGCACCGGCGGAATAGTCCGGGATGCCGGATATCAGTGTCGGTGCGGCAGGGGGCGCTGGTGGGGTGGGCGGTCTGCCTTCGTCCCCGTGCTGTCCCATTGCGATTGGACGCAATGCAGGTGTTGTTGTGGTTGTGCCGACCGATGCGGTGCGGCGTGCGGTTTTCACGCATGATCCCTTCCCGGCGCTTGGCGCGCTGGAAGGCCGATTGCTGGTATGACTTTTTTGGGTCATGTTATGGTATGGAATTGTCCGATCCGCGATTAGATTCCGGGTGCACTCGGACAACACGCCCCCTGAATCTGGTTTTGTCCCGTCGGGGACAAATTGTTTGAGTTTTGAAAGTGACGCCTTCATTTACTGCAGAAGCGCTCGAGCTCGCTAACGGGCACCATCGTGTGGCGCAGGACGGTAATCGCTCGAATCTCATTCTGTGCGATCAACCGCCTTACCGAGGATTTGGATATTCCGAGCGCTTCGGCCGCCCTTGGAATCTTCACGGCGAGCGGGCGCTCGGGATCATAATGTGGATGCTGAGAGGCGTCTTTTTGGCTGGTCTTGGTATTTGAGGTCATGTAGTTGTTTTTGTGGTTTCTCCAGAATACTTGTGGGAAGTCTGCTGGATGAAACTGCCGGAAAGATAACATCGGACAACTTGGGGAAGGAATCCCCGGCACGGCCTTTCGAAAAACTGACACTCACTTAACGATGCACGCCCGCAAACGCCTTCGCGCACAGGAGCAAACGACTGTCAGCCTCAGCAAAGCCTTCCGGGTCGCGCTGGATTTTCTTTGCGACCTATACTCATGCGATCGAAGCCCGTTTCTTGAAGAATTGATCCGCGAGTCCGTGCAGGAAATACCTGCGCGTCTCCCCGGCTACGCAACAGGAATGGCGCACGCCTTCTTTGTGGACGCTCTCCGCAAAAAGACGCAGCCTGGGACTGACCCCCTAAGCCGTTCAATGCTCATTCGTGGTGACTACAACAAGCATCTTCAACAACCCTTGATGACTCGCGAGGAGATAAGGGAAAAACTAAGTCACCCCCAGCGGACCAAGCGCGTGGACTTCAGATCTTACTTCCCCAGGTCCAAAAAGCGCCGCGATGCAATGACTCGGACCGCTTCGGGCGACGCTTTTTATCCTGACCCACCACTCATTGATACGCCGCCTGCACTTGAGACTTTAGTACGCTCCCAGGCAGGATTGACTTCACTCCTGGAGCTTATCAAAGAGGCCCACAATTGCCGTGCTATATTGGCCGAAATGGTTTTTCAAGGTATGGAAGTGATGCGCCAAACCTGCAGATCCCTCGCTGCGGAAATCTCCAAACTCGAACGTGAGGACGCTACTAATATTGCCCGTATTTCCAAGTTGTCCAAGAAGGGTGTCCAGCCTCAGACCATAGAGTTTGCATTGAACGCCCGGCCCAGACTGAAGAAATTATTGGAACAAGAGGAGACCGAGTCGAAAGCAAAAAAGTCAGCGTCCAAGACCAAGGACTACAATGTGTCCAAGCACGCCAAGCCTAACCGTCGCACTCCATCAATCTCCTGCTTGCATCCACAGCTGCCAACCTGAGCCTCTGCGTGCGCAAGGCTCTGTCGGCTCTGTTTGCTTTGCTCAGATTTTGCTCTCAAGAACCGATCTTCTGCCTACCCCTGAGCCTGCGAGGTGTTTTTAAGAGCCGACTATATGGGATCGAAATACCAGAACAGGAGCGCGAGCACCGCACA
>CAZRIL010000124.1:0-15947 GCA_964600115.1 uncultured Chthoniobacter sp.
CTGCGAACTCAATCCGGATACTGCGCGCCATCTCCTCCTTCTATCCACGACAGCCAACGGCATCCAGCAAAAGATGAAAGAATATGCACACTGACCCCCGAGTCTGCCCCCTGACCCCCGAGTCTGCCCCGAGTCCCCGAGCGTGACGTCTTTGATCGGTATCTTCTCATGGAAACAACAAAAAGCAACAAAAGAGAAAAAGTTTCGCCTGGAGGTATTGTTTGATTCTGACCTCAAATTCCCAAAAATCCGTAGGAAAAAGGTGAAATGATCGCATTCGCTAGGGCGTTCCTGCAACAAAACAGAGAACAGAAGGGCCCGGCAGCGAAGTAAAGAAAACAACAAAATGCAAAAAAAGATAAGTAAAGTGAGATATGTCTTGCATGTATTGAAAAAAATAGAGATTCTATCAACAGATTGCGGGACACTCCAATGTCCGCGCAGTTCAAACCCCGCGTCAAAAACCCCCAAAGAAACCCCATGAAAAATCTCCGATTCCTTTCCAACTCCCTCGCCCTGGGAGCGATTGTCCTCGCGGCTGGAACGGCCGAGTCTGCCCAACTGACGTGGTTGGGAAACACGGATATCAACCTTCTTAATGGGGCCAACTATGTCGGTAGCGTTCCCCCCGTGAGTGGCACGGACGGTGTGCTTTTCAACGCAGCCGGGACTCAGGGTGCAAATCTGATCTTGAACACGACATCAAGCTTCCAGTTTTCAAATACCGGGGGAGCGTTGACGTTTTCGAACCTCGCCTCCGCCTACACGATTACCGGTCAGTCTGGCACCACCGAGTTGATTCTTGGAAGCGGTGCGATTGTCAACGATTCCTCGAACGCCCAAACGTTCAACGTAGCCGTCCGTCGCAATACGGGAACCAACATCACGATCGGTGCAAACGACGGATCGATCGTTTTTGGAAATACCTTTAACCTGCAGAACTCCGCGGGCGTCGGGACGGCGAATCTCGCCTTTGGAACAACCACGGGAGGTGTCATCGGTTTCGATGGGAACGTGATTACCGCGGGTGGAGGCACCGGGGCGGTGAACATTGTTGCGGCGGGGACCGGGGGCGCGGGCACGGTAGTCTTCAACGGCAGCAGCAATACCGGGTTGAATTCCCTGACGATCAATGCCGGCAACACAGTCCGGTTGGGGAGCACAACAGCCTTGGGCAGTCTGTCAACGATGACGTTCAGTCCGAATGGAGCGACCAACTCCGTGCGCGTGATCAATGATGCCTCCGGGGCAATCTCCACAACTGCATCGCTTGCATTTACGACAGGCGGGAATTTTGTATTGGGCGAATCCGGGGACACATCGGCGAACAATATCTCGTTCACAGGATCCAGCGCCATCACGGCGGATACCAATCGCACGATCACAATTAACGGAACCGGTGCGACCGTTTCCAGCGCTTCGGTTTGGACAAATTCCAACGCGACCTCCAGTCGGACTCTCACGATTGATGGAGCGGGCAACATGTTCCAGATCGGGGGGATTGGTATCGGTGCAACGGGGGAAACAAACAATCGGAATTTCACGGTTGCAGGCACGGGCAATCTCCGCGTGACCGGTGGAATCACCAACGGGAGCGGCACCGGGACCCGTGCGCTCACGGTGAGCACGTCGGGGACCGTCATCATTGATGGCAACAGCAACTATTCGGGTGTCACGGCAGTAAACGCAGGTTCGACTCTGTTGGTGAATGGAACTCACTCGGGCGGGAACACCTACACGGTGGCGGGAACATTGGGTGGCACAGGGTCGATTGGATCGGCTGTTGTTGTGAACAGTGGGGGTGTTCTTCAAGCTTCGAGCGTGAACGACCTCGCTTTCGGCAGCAGCCTGAACGTGTCCGGAGCACTGGGAAGCGCTTCGCCGTCGATGCATTTCACTTTGGGTGCGCCGGGAACGACCATTCTGGACGTGACGGGGTTGCTGACGATTGGTGTGGGGTTGTTGAACTTTGACGACTTCTCATTCGCCACAGGCGGTGGATTCGGAGCCGGCGTTTACAACCTTTTCAGTTATACGACACTGAGCGGAAGTCTTGGCTCGTCTTTGGTTGGAACGATTGGCGGCTTGGATGCCACCATCAGCAACGATACGCTCAACTCTTCGATTATCGTCACCGTCGTTCCCGAGCCTTCGACCATCGGGTTGATCGGTCTGGCGCTTGGGGGGATGCTGTTCCTTCGTCGTCGCTTCAAGGCCTAGGGGACGTTTCGGGGTGGATTGGAAAAGAGGCCCGGGAGAAATCCCGGATCTTTTTCTTGTTTCCAGAGCAGCCGTCAGCAGATCACCTGCGAGCGCGGCGGATGAGGACGAGATTTCGAATGTAGATGATCCAGCCGGTGGCCTGTCCGAGGACGCCGACGATGTCGCGACGCCAGATGAAGTAGGCCAGGAGCATTGTGGCACCGATGAGGCTCATCCACCAGAAGGCGACCGGCACGACCGAGCGCTTGTGTTTTTCACTGGTGATCCATTGGACAAGCATACGACCGGTGAAAAGAAGCTGCCCGCCCAGCCCGATGACGACCCACGCGATTCCGGCGGGACTGGTGATATTGAAAATCATGGAAAGCCAGCCACCGTCGGATTTTTGGGAGTAGTAGAGACGGGTGAATTCTTCCGGTGTGAGAAGGCGGTCGGTGCCGGTGCCGAGACGTTTTACGACATAAGCCAGTGAGCCGTCTTCGAGTTGCACGACACGGACGTTGTCCTTGGCTCCGGCGAGATCAATTTTGAAGCGTGCCTCGTGACCGGTTGTTGGAACGCCTTCGGCGGTCCGGCCGGCGTTCTCCAGCGTGTCGGCAAACGACACCGCGGAGGCCAGTAAGACAAAGAAAAAAACAAGACAGACGCGGGACATGGGCCCGCCGTTATGTCACGGGCGCGGCCGGTTCGCAAGGGCGTCTGGTTTGTGACGGGGAGGGCGCGGCGGGCGGGGGGACCACAGGGCGATTGCCGCCGTCATCACCGGAGTCCGGGCGATGCGGGTCGAAGAAATGATCGAGGGCGAGGAAAAGAGATTTTGCGTGTCGCGCAAACAGAAGATTTACGAACAGTATCGGGGTGATCACGGCGAGGAGCAGGGTGCGCAGTTCGAGATGAAAGAAAATTTCCAGAACGGCATAAAGAACCAGCCCGACTATGCAACCGAAGCCATAGTTGACCGCCCAGATGGCGAGGAGGAAATAGCCGGTCTCGCGCTCATAAGCGTAGCCGCAGCGGGGGCAGCCGTCGAGCGGAGTAAACCAATCACGAAACGAACGAACCTGCCGGATGGGAATAAAAAGAGGCTTGGTGCCACACTCCGGGCATTTGAGGGCGAGGGCGCGGACAAAGTAGAGCCAGGCGCGAAGCCCGTGGCTCATGGGGATTGCGGGGTCTTCATAATCTTGTCGGGATCATAACCTCTTTTTTCAGCGAGCGCGACAATCTGTTGGTAGGTGGCGTCCGGAAGCGTGCGCTCCCGGGCGAGAATCCAGAGAAACTGGCGCGAGGGATGTCCGACCAAGGCCCATGAGTAATTTTTTTCGTCGAGACCGATAATCCAATAGTCGCCTTTGAAAGGCCCGCCGAACCCGACCTTCAGGCGGGTATTTTGCGAGTTCGGAACGATGGAGGCGCGGCCCTCGACCGATTCGATGCGTCCGGATTTTTCGCGGCAGCGGTTGATGACCCGGATGGAACCGTCCGGGTTGGGGGTGTACTCGGCCGTGGTGTCGGAGGCGCAATTTCGTTGGAACCAGTTAGGATACCGCGCGATCTCGTACCACTTGCCGGAATAATGTTGGAGGTCGACGGCGGAAACGGTTTCGAGGGGCGGGTGGGACGCACAGCCGCCTGTGAAGAGAGCCACGAGGAGTGAGGCTTTGGCGAATAAGGAGTTCATGGAACTCTCAGAATACGTTTCCGGCGGTGCCGGTGCATGGCAATTCATCGCGGGGTCCGGATGACCGCACCGGTGGCGAAGCCTTCCCGAGCGGCAATAGCCAGAGCGCGGCGCAGGTTCCGTTCCTGTATTCTTGGCGTGCGGGAATAGACCCACAGAAACTCCCGCGAGGGATGTGCGACGAGCGCCCAGGAGTAATCGGCTTCGTCCAGCCCGAGAATCCAGTAATCGCCCTCGGCCGGGAGCTGAAAGTCAACGATCAGGCGGGTGTTTTTTGAACCCCTCACGACCGTGGCAGGATGGGAGCGGGTTGTGATTTTGCCGTTCCGTTCGCGCCAGCGGTAACCGAGTTGAACGGAGCGTCCGCGTCCGGGCTGGAAGGTGTGGATCGATTCGCCGACCGCGTTGTCTTGAGCGGGGTTCGGGAGTCTGGCGATCTCGTGCCACGCGCCGGCATAGCGGGTGAGGTCGACCGAGGAAACAGTTTTCGGAGCGCGCGTGGCACATCCCGCGAGGGCGATGAGCATTGCAGCGACGGGAAGAATGGGTTTCATATTCCGAATGATGTTTCGGTTGCTGGCTGTGGTTTGTTTGGCGGTTTCGACGGCTTGCTCGCCAGTCAGGGACCGCCCCGACCTCGTCTTCATCAATGGCGCCGAGCCCGAAACACTGGACCCGGCCGTGATTACCGGGCAGCCGGAAGGGCGCGTCGTGCATGCTCTTTTCGAGGGACTTTGCCGGTTCAATGCCGACGGACGCTCGGAACCGGGGGTGGCGGAACGTTGGGAAACTTCTCCAGACAAACGCACCTATACGTTTTTTCTCCGCCCTGATGCACGCTGGAGTGACGGACGGCCGGTTACGGCGCATGATTTTGTCCGCTCGTGGAAGCGGACGCTGACACCGGCGACGGCCTCGGCTTACAATTACCTCCTCTTTCCGATCCGGAACGCCAAGGCGTTTGCCGAGGGCGGGATCACCGATTTCGACGACGTGGGCGTGACGGCCATCGACGACCGCACGCTGCGAGTGGAACTGGAAAATGCCACGTCTTACTTTCTGGATCTCTGCGCGTTTCCGACGCTGCACCCGGTGCCGGTGGACTTGATCGAGCGGGTGGGGGATGATTGGGTGAAACCGCGTCACCTCATCGGGAACGGGGCGTATGTGCTGCAGGACTGGCGGATCAACGACCGTATTGAACTTCGCAAGAATCCCCACTATTGGGACCGGGATCGTGTTCAGTTGGAGCGCATCGACATCCTGCCGATTGCCGATGCGAACGTGGCGTTCAATTTTTATGCGAGCGGGCTGGCGGATTTGCTGATGGACAAAGGGCTCGCGCCACCGGCGTTGCTGGGGGACTTGAAAAAGCGTCCCGACTTTCATGCCGCGCCATTTCTGGCGACGTATTTTCTTCGTTTCAACTGCGAGCGCGGACCGTTTGCCGATGCACGTGTGAGGCGGGCGTTTTCCATGGCTGTGGATAAAGACCGGATCGTGGAAAAAATCACCCGCGCCGGGGAATTGCCCGCCGGGGCATTCGTGCCCCCGGGAATACCGGGATATGAGGGTCCCGAGGGACTTTCTTTTGACCCCGAGGCGGCTCGTCGTGAGTTGGCCGCGGCCGGGTTTCCCGGGGGCGAGGGGTTTCCTTTGGTGACCTATCTTTACAGCAAAAGCGACCTCAACGAGGCGGTCGCGGTGGAACTCCAGAATATGTGGCGCGAGCACCTTGGCGTCAGTGTGAACCTCCTCCGCCAGGAGTGGAAAGTGTATCTCAATTCCCTTTCCCTTCTGGACTATGATATCGCGCGGTCCAGCTGGGTTGGCGATTATCCGGATCCGAATACCTTTCTGGATATGTTCCTTACCGGAGGCGGCAACAACCGCACGGGATGGAGCAATGAGACCTATGACCGTCTCATCGGCGACGCAGCCCGGGAATTGGACCCGACCCGACGATTTGGGATCTTTCGCGAGGCGGAGAAAATCCTCGTCGCCGACGAGTTGCCGATTTTGCCACTCTATTACTTCGTCGGCATCCAGCTTTACGATCCGGAGAAATTCGGCGGCATCCGCGCGAATGTCCTTGATGAACATCCGCTGCGGGCCATGTATCGGAAAGATCGCGCTACTCCGACTCCGTAACAGGTTGGATCTGCTCGGGTGAGCGGACTTCGATTTGCGGAGTCTCGTTTTGGTAGAGCGATACCGTGCCGCTCACCCGCACCTCGCGCCTCCGGCAGCGAAATGTCGCGAGTGAAGACGAGACACGGCGGGATGAGTTTGCCCTGCAAAGTGCCGAGCGGCTGTTGCAGCGGGCCTTGGCGGATTTGGAGCTCGCCCGGGCTCGGCTCCACAATGCGACCGTGGCCCTCGATCTTCTGACCGTCCGGGCTCCGCGCGATGGCAAGGTCCTCCAAGTCAACCTGCCGGAAGGAGAATACGCTGCGGTCGGGGCGGCAGAGCCTGCCGTGCTGCTGGGTGACACCCGCTCACTTCAATTGCGGGTGGATATCGATGAGTCGGATGCGCCGCGAGTACGTCCGGGCTGCAACGCCGTCGCTTTTCTCAAGGGAACGCGCGAAGAGCCGATTCCACTGGAATTCGTCCGCATCGATCCCTACGTTGTCCCTAAACGAGCGCTCTCCGGAGACAGTACCGAGCGGGTCCACACGCGCGTCCTGCAGGTGATTTTCCGTTTCGAGAGCCCGAGCTTTCCCGTCTATTTCGGCCAGCAAATGGATGTGTTTATCGAAGATTAAAGCCGCTATTTTTGCGGTGCTGGCGCTGTTCGTGCCGGTCCTTTGCGCACAGCTCCCTCCGCAGATGATCGTGCGGGAGTGGAAAATCGGGGAGGAACCGGATTTTCGAGCGGGGTTGGTTTCTTTTGATGGATCGACAGCGATCCTTCGACCGGCGGCCGGTGCTGTGCGCGAGATTTCTCTGGAAGATCTCGGCGAGGAAGATCGGCGGTTTCTCGAAGACTGGCTCGACAAGCAACCGGTCGTGATACCGGACGCGGTGGGAGTGGATGGTGCAAAGGTGCCTGTCGAAATCGTGAGCGAAGATGACGTCTCCGGCCGGTTTGTCTATCGGACTCCGCATTTCGAGTTTATCAGCGAAGGAAAACTGACACAGGTCCTTCTTCGTGATGTGGCGAGAAATTTTGAGGCGACCTATGAGCTCATCAAGGCGTTGCCGTGGGGCATCGATCCCCGGCCGGAGAACGGGGACCGATTTCGGGCCTTTCTCGTGCGAAGCCGGAGCCGCTACGAAGAGGAGGGCGCTCCAAAGAATAGTGGCGGCGTGTATTTTCGCTCCCGGGCGATGTTCATCGTTCCCTTTGAAAGTCTGGGACTGAAACCCCAGGGCAACAGTTTTACCAAGTCGGCCGACTACACTTCAGAGACGCTCGTTCACGAGCTAACCCACCAAATGATGAACGCGTGGCTGGCCATCCTGCCGCAGTGGGTCGTTGAAGGGACGGCGGAATACGCCGGTCTCATGCCGCTACGTCTCGGGACCTTCCGGGTCTCGGCTTCAAAAAGCGGCCTGCGGGACTACCTCGACCGTCTCCGCCGCCGGGGTGGAGTGCCCGAACCCTATCCGCTCGAGAAGCTTTTTTGGGTCACCAACAGGGAGTGGAGCGACATCCTCGCCGAGAACCCGATGATGTCTCAAAGGCTCTACTTTACCTCCTACCTTCTCGTTTACTTTTTCATGCACCTCGATGGCAAAGGCGACGGCGCGCAGTTTGTTCGCTACATGCGTGAGGTGGGCAAGACCAAGCGTGAGATCGAGACCTACCGGCGGGCACTTCGCACCTACGAGGAGCTCAACAAATCCGGTCAAAGCAATCTGCCGCCCCCGAACCGTCCGGCCATCCTCGACTCCGAGGACCTGCAGGTCGCTTTCGAAAAGAAAACGCTGGGCATTCTCCTCAACGGACGGACCAACGAGCAGCTCATGGATGACATTCGATCTGCCTACCGGCGTTTCGGCGTCCGATTCTGACCCCGATCCTGCCGTGGGGCGCCAACTCTCGATTTCGCTGCTTGTGAAATTCGCCGCTTTGCGCCACCCTACTGTTTTCCAATGAAGAAGTCCGGGTGCCTGATGGTCGCGATGTTCGTCGCTTTGTGCGCGAGTCTGTTTGTCAATCTCCTGCTCGTCGCCGCCTTGGGCTCGAAAGGCAGTTCGGCCATTGCGTCGGTTAAAGCCGCCCGTCCGCAGGTTTTTGAAGAACAGGTTCTTGCCGAGGGAGACTCTTCGCAAAAGATTGTCGTGATTCCTCTCGATGGGGTCATTGCCTTCGGATCTCCCGGAAGCTTGGGCGATGCCATGGTCGACGATTTCAAGGTCGCCCTCGAACAGGCCCAGATGGACTCGGACGTCAAGGCCGTGGTCGTTTCCGTTGATTCGCCGGGGGGTGAAATCACGGCTTCCGATGTTCTTTACGACGCCATTGCCCGCCTCGCCCGTTCCAAACCCGTGATCGTTTATTTCAATTCCATCGGTGCCTCCGGAGCCTACTATGCCGCATGTGGAGCGCATTGGATCATGTGCAATGACACCACCTTCACCGGAAGCATTGGTGTGATTATTTCCACGCTCAATTACCGGGAGCTTTTCGGAAAGATCGGCCTCCAGTCCCTGACTTTCAAGAGCGGGAAATTCAAAGACATGCTCAGTGGCACGCGCGACATCACGCCGGAGGAGCGGGCCTACGTTCAGGGGCTTGTGATGCAGAGCTACGACCGCTTTGTCGGCATCGTGGCCCGCTCGCGCAAAATCGATGAGAAGATTCTCCGCGAGGGGCCGGCCGACGGACGCATTCTCAGCGGCGCCGATGCCTATGCCGCCAAGTTGGTTGACCAGTTGGGATACATTGAAGACGCCTTTGATAAAGCCCGTGAGATGGGAGAGGCTCCCGAGGCCCAAGTGGTTCGTTACCAGCGGTCCTACAGCTTCGCGAATTTCTTCCGACTTTTCAGCGAGACCCGCAGCCCCCGAATCGAAGTCGATCTCTTGAAGCACCGCGTCGAGCTCCAGCCCGGTCGCGTTTATCTTCTCCCCGCCTTCTTCGCGCCATAGTTTCGCAATAACCCCCGGCAATTCAAATGGCCGCGAGGACGTTCAAAACGGCCACAGCGCGCCGATCCACGTGAAGACTTTCGATCCAAAGAGAATCAAAGCTATCGCCACGAGCGTGAAGTAGATCAGGGTGGCGATTCCCCACGCGAGGGACACGATCACCATCAAGCCATCCCGCTCCAGCCACCCGACGCAGGCAAAAACGATCATCAGGGCCGGCAGGGTGTTGTTGAGGGGCAGACTGGCCATCGGCACCGCCAGGAGCGTACCGCCCGCGAGAATAAGCCATCCGACCAAACGTTCGCCTTTTTCTCCACTCACCCAGCTTTCGCACCGCACGCGGGTGAATTTCCGGCAGAACTCCAGGAGTCGCAGACAAAACCCCAAGACGCCCACCCATCCCTTCCCATGGATTCGCATCTCCGCAGCTTTTTTCGGGAGCACCGGATGCGGGCGACCGGTACCCATCTGCCAGCCGATGATCATGAACGTCACGCCTCCGATCATCGTCAGCGGCCCGAGCGAGAAAGGTTGGATGAAAGGAGCCGCCAAAAGGAGCGCCGCAAAACAAAACCCCGCCCGCCCCAATCGATCGAGCGTTTCTGAAATGGTGACACCTTCCCCGGCTGCAAGCGTGTGGCAGTCGCGAAGGGCTTCATGAATGGAGGCTGTGGCTGGGTTCATAACAAAAATCAGTGGGCGAGGAATTTGATCGCAACAAAGCCGAGAATTCCCAGCACCAATAGCAGCAGCGTCGCCCACTCAAAATGCTTTTCCAAAAAGGGCTTAACCGCCGGACCAAAGAATCGGATCAGCGCGGAGACCAGAAAGAACCGCCCCCCGCGTCCGATGATCGACGCGACAATCAGCGTCGGGAGCGCCACCTGGAAAACCCCGGAGGCAATCGTGAAAACCTTGTAGGGAATCGGCGTGAACGCCGCCCCGAGGATCGCGATAAATGCATTCGCTTGGTAGAGCGTCTCCACCTTGGCAAAGACCGCCGGCGTGAAGCCCGGAATCACACTGAAGAAAAAATTCTGCGTCGCGCCCCAGAATCCGAGGCCGATGTACCACCCAAAGACGCCCCCCAGAACACTCGCCACAGTGCACCACGACGCGTAAGAGACCCATTTTTTGGGAACCGCAAAACACATCGCCATCAAGAGGATGTCCGGCGGGATCGGAAAAAACGACGATTCCGCGAACGAGATCAGAAACAACGCCGGCACCGCATATTTTGTATCGGCCCAGTGGAGCGTCCAATAGTAGAGCTTTCGCAGGGGATTGCTTGTGGCGCGCGCGAGGTCCATCGCTTTCGCGGCTTCGGCCGGGTCAATATTCATTTCGTCGCAAAACCGAACAGATTCCTGCCTGCTGGCAATCACAAAACGCCCGAAGACGAAGCCCGCAATCCGTCCCTCCGCTTCGCCGCTCGTAAAATCTTGGCACGCGCCTTGCTTGTTACCCTTGCCGGGCTTGTGTCCCGGTCCTTTCAATCCAACCAACACCAAATCCACATGTTGAGAACCAAACCGATCCTGTCGACCCTGACCGCACTCCTCCTCGCGGCCGGTGCGTTGATGACCCCGGCATCCGTCTTCGCTCAAGAAGTTACGGCTGTCATTGAAGAAACCACCACAACCACGGTCGTGGCCACCGAGACGGCGCCGGCCACCCCGGCAGAGCCCACGATCGAGCAACGCTTGGAAGACCTTGAGGCGTATGTGAACAACGGCGCACGCGTGCCGGATGTTGCGTCCAAAATCGCGGGCCCTGGCCCCGGTCACAATGCGTGGCAGATGGTCAGCACGGCCCTCGTGCTATTCATGACGCTGCCTGGATTGGCGCTCTTCTACGGCGGTTTGGTTCGGTCGAAAAACGTTCTTTCGATCCTTGCGACCTGTCTTGGAATTGCCGGTCTTGTAACCATCATGTGGTTCCTTTTCGGCTACAGCCTCACCTTTTCGGGTGGCAACGCGTTCATTGGCGATCTTGCGCAAGCCTGCTTCAATGGGATGAAGCCAGGGAATGTTGGTGCCGGTTACTACTGGATTTCCGACTATATCTGGGCCATGTTCCAGCTGACGTTCGCGATCATTACCCCGGCCCTCATTTTCGGAGCGACAGCGGAACGCATGAAGTTCTCGGCTGTGCTTCTTTTTACGGCCATCTGGATGTGCGTGGTTTATTTCCCGCTCGCCCACATGGTCTGGGCCGTTAACGGGTTTATGTGTGGACCGCTCAACCCGGAAGCCGGCATCAAAGCCATCGATTTCGCGGGCGGCACGGTTGTTCACATGAGCTCCGGATGGTCCGCATTGATTCTGTGCATCATCCTCGGGCCGCGCCTCGGTTTCGGAAAAGAGCCCATGCCGCCGCACTCGATGGTGCTCTGCATGGTGGGAACTGGAATGCTCTATGTCGGGTGGTTCGGTTTCAACGCCGGCTCTGCCCTCGGTGCTGATGCCATCGCCGCTAACGCCTTCACCACGACCTTCCTCTGTGCTGCTACGGCCGGCTTCGTCTGGGCTGTCGCCGAGTGGATCTTCAAAGGCAAGCCAAGCGTCCTCGGATTCTGCTCCGGTATCGTCTCCGGCCTTGTGGTTATTACACCGGCTGCCGGGTTCGTGACTCCAGCCAGTGCGATGATCATGGCTGTGTTCGCCGGAATCATTCCCTTCTTCGCCGTTGTCTACATGAAGAAAATGTTCGGATATGACGACGCCCTCGACACCTTTGGAGTTCACGGTGTCGGCGGAACCTTGGGTGCGATCCTCACCGGTATCTTTGCCTCTGCCGAGGCAAACCCGATTGTTGAAGGCCTGAAAGACGGTCTCCTCATGAACCAGCTCCTCGCCTGCGCCGTGACCATCGTGTTGTCGGTGATCGCCACGACGATCATCGCCTTCATCGTCAAATTCACCATCGGGCTGCGTCCGAGCCAGGAATCGGAGGTCGAAGGCCTCGATACCACGGACCACGGTGAAGAGGGATACCTCTTGGAAAAGTAAATACTTAAGGAAATCAATCAAATGAAAAAAGTCGAAGCCATTATCAAGCCGTTCAAGCTCGAAGAAGTGAAGGACGCGCTGGCCGATCTGGGAATCGAAGGAATGACCGTTAGTGAGGTCAAAGGGTTTGGTCGCCAGAAGGGCCACACAGAAATCTACCGTGGCAGTGAATACACGGTGGACTTCCTGCCGAAGATCAAAATCGAAGTGGTGCTCGCTGACTCCGCGCTGGAGAGCGCGCTCGCGGCGATCGTGAAGGCTGCCAAGACCGGAAAGATTGGAGACGGAAAGGTCTTCGTCAGCCCGGTGGAGGAGGCCATTCGCATCCGCACCGACGAGACGGGTGAGAAAGCCGTCTAGGAAAACTGTTAGTCAAAGGGGAAAATAGGGACAAAGCGCAGGGCGGCGGGGTAGGGAGAGACCTCGCCGCTCTGCCATTTTCTGAGGCGGCGTTCCAAGCGCCTAGCCGGCTTGAGCCGGACATCAGCAGAAGGTTCCGCAGAGCGGAAAGATCTTGAAAAGCAGACGGTGGAGTCGCTTGATGGGGACTTGAAAACAGCAGGTGTCGAAAAGGGATCCCTACATTCTACCCGCCTTTTTGAGGGAGGTAGGATATGAGCATTTGGATCGATGCTCTTGTCATCGCGGCCTATTTCGCCGCCATCGTCTATATCGGGCTACGGGCCGGCCGTGGTAACAAGGATCTGCGGGATTTTGCTTTGGGTGGGCAGTCGATGCCTTGGTGGGCTGTTCTGGCGTCAATCATCGCGGCTGAGACAAGCGCAGCCACGTTTCTAGGAGCACCGGCGGAAGGTTTCAAAACAAGGAGCTTTGCTTATGCTCAGCTGGCGGTGGGCACCGTCCTCGCTCGGGTGTTGATCGCTTACCTTTTTATCGAACCATACTACCGGTATCGGGTTCAGAGCATTTACGAATTTCTCGAGATTCGCTTTGGGCCTGCGACGCGCAACATGGCCAGTGGAATCTTCTTGGTCACGCGGGTGCTCGGAATCGGTGTAAGGCTTTACCTCGGCGGTGTTATCCTGGTCGTCATTTGGAGATTCCTCTCCCCAACGGCCGAGATCAACCTCGGAACCTACTTCTGGGGGATACTTTTTGTGACGGCCGTGACAACGCTCTACACGGCAATCGGCGGCATCAAAGCCGTAGTTTGGACCGATATGATTCAAGCCTGTCTGATGATTGGCGCGATCCTTTTCGCCATCGTGGCTTTGCTTTGGAGCATTCCCGGGGGGGTGACCGTTGTAATGCATTTTCTGGAGCAGAATCCTGGAGCAGGGCCGATTCAAACAGGATGGGACTCGACCAAACCGTTTGGCATCGCGTTTGCCCAAATGCTCGAAAATCCCTACACGATTTTTGCCGCCTTGATCGGGTCCACTTTTTTTACGATGGCCACCCATGGAACAGATCAGGACATGGTGCAAAGGATGCTGACCGCCGAGAACCCGAACCGCTCGCGATTATCCCTCATCCTAAGTGGATTGGCCGACATTCCAATCGTCCTTGCCTTTCTGGCTGTGGGGATCCTTCTTTGGGTCTTTTATTCTGTAAAACCGGATCCTTCACTTCCCACGGCAGCGAACGAAGTTTTTGCACACTACATTGTACATGAAATGCCGGTGGGCGTGCGTGGACTCATCATTGCGGGGGTTTTTGCCACAATGATGGGTTCGACCTCCGCGGCGCTCAATGCTCTGGCAACATCGTTTATTCGGGACTTTTACCAGCCATATTTTCTAAAAAACCCTTCATCGGATGGCGAATCCACTGTTGTCGCCGCCCGCTGGGCGACGGTTATCTTCGGGCTCCTTATGGTAACTGTGGCAACTCTCGCGGCTTATGCAGTTTTGCAGACCAACGTTACCATCATTCCGATGGCTCTCGGGATTCTTGGCTACAGCTATGGAAGTTTGCTTGGAGTTTTTCTTCTTGGCGTGCTGACCCGCCGACGCGGAAACGACCATGCGAACGTCGGGGCCATGATCTTTGGAATCGGGGCTGTCCTTGTTCTATGCCGGGTCGAAATTCCGGCCGTCAATCTGCTGGCTCTTTTGAAGGGCGATGTGGTTCCCGCTCTCTGGAGTTTCGGGTTCTGGATGCCATCATGGTGGCCCAGAATTGCCTGGCCTTACTATGTCATGATTGGAACCATCACGAGCTTCGCAGTTGCATTCGCTTTTCCCAAAGGAACAGGTCGTGCTCCTGAGAAGATTCCGTGAAGACTTACCCCTTTCTGGATCTTTCTTTTTTGATTTTTGAGACGGTGCCGTTCTCGATCCTCTAAACGGTTAGTTCCGTTCCTCGTTTTCTACCTCGGGCTTGGCCGGGATGAGGAGTGAAGCCGCGACGGAAGCACCAATAACCACCGTAATGATTCCCAAAGACCAGGTAATTGGAAACTTACCGCCAAAAGCCTCGTTCAACCAAACCATCTTTAGTCCCACGAAAAGAAGAACGATTCCGAGTCCGTACTTGAGGTAACGAAACTTGTGAACAACTCCCGCCAATAGGAAATACATCGCCCGCAGTCCAAGGATCGCAAAAATATTTGAGGTGAATACGATAAATGGCTCCTTCGTGATCGCAAAAATGGCCGGTACGCTGTCCACGGCAAATATGATGTCCGAGATCTCAATCATCACCAGAGCGACAAACAATGGGGTGGCGTGAATTACCCCTTGCTGGCGGGTAAAGAACTTTTGTCCTTCGATCTTAGGCCAGACTGGAAGAAACCTCTTCAGAAGCCGGAGAACAGGATTCTTGCTTGGATCCATTGGCTTCTCGGGCGCCAGGAGAATCTTGATGGCTGTAAGTATTAGGAAGACTCCGAAAATCACCACAATCCAGTGGTATTGCATCAGCACCGCTCCGATCGAAATGAAGATGATCCGGAAGAAGAGAGCCCCAATAATTCCGTAGAAAAGCACCCGGTGTTGATACATTGCCGGGATGGCAAAATACGTGAATATCATCACAAAGACGAAAATGTTATCAACCGCTAGTGACTTCTCGACGATATAGCCGGTGAGGTACTCGAGTCCGGTTTGCTTTGCAGCCAGTTCTGCGCTGAACCCAGGAATCGCCATCAGACGCGGGTTGTTTGGGAATTGTGTTAGGCAATAGTAATAGAGAGCAGCTCCGAAGCTTAATGCCAGTATTACCCAAACAACACTCCAGACAGCCGCCTCCTTAATCGATACCTCGTGAGCCTCACGGTGGAAAACCCCAAGATCAATCGCCAGAACAGCGAAAACAAATAATGTGAAAAGGCAGTAGAGCCACCAATACTCGGCGAATGGAAAAAACATGTGCGCGAAGCTCGATACCAGATGCCTCGGGTGTGTCAACTGGAAACGTTTTGAGCAACTGGATCGGTTTACTCGACCTTTTTACGTCTTGGATGGAACGCATTGTGATGTCGGTCTCGCGCTAAACCGCGGTGTTTCAGATTATCGGAGGTGGAACTTAGTCATTTCGTTTTTTTTCATCGCATCATTAAGGAGGTAATCGATGTTCGCTGGAGAGAGTAAGAAAAACATACTGGAATCGGACTCAAGAAAGTCGTCCGTAACTATTCCCGAAGCTCCCTGAAAATCACGAGGACCTTGCCATCGCCATGATTACGCGAATCCGGCATCAACTTTCTTCCCCGATGAAACTCGAAGTCGCTGTGACGGACTCGGGGCCGACAGAGCGAAGGGCGAGTTGTGAAAGCGGCCGGAGCGTAAGGGCTGGGATTGAATGCGGACTTCGTCCTCCGTCCCTTCGGGGTCTCGCTTAGCGAGATCTGTGATGCTTTGCGTCGCTCGAAGCGCGCCAGCATGTAGGGGTCTGTGGTTTGGAGGTTCCGCATTGGCGGAAGGGGTGGGATTCGAACCCACGGTGCC
Source organism: uncultured Chthoniobacter sp. (assembly GCA_964600115.1). Taxonomy (GTDB): domain Bacteria; phylum Verrucomicrobiota; class Verrucomicrobiia; order Chthoniobacterales; family Terrimicrobiaceae; genus QYQL01. The sequence continues at coordinate 15,927 of CAZRIL010000124.1, forward strand.
TTTAACAGCACGCTCGATTTC
>CAZRIL010000125.1:0-15787 GCA_964600115.1 uncultured Chthoniobacter sp.
ACCACCCGCTCGCGCAGGTAGGGGTCGTCAATCTCATTGAGCGTGCGGCAGTAGCGTTCGGCCGTCTGGTGGAAGACGTACTCCACATTGTGCCGGTCCTTCTCCAGCCCGCGCAGGACTTCATCAATCAGGGTCCGGTCCTCCACCACCAGGAGGTGGGCGTCAAAAATACTCGCGTCCTTCGCGCCGATGGCGTCGGCGATCCGTTGCTGGATCTCCAGGAGTTCCGCCCGGGTGGCAATCAATGCGGACTCGAAACGGGCAATCTCCTCGGGCATTTCCGCGGCGGAAATCGTCCGCAAAGGGATTTCTTCGTCGTCCACCCAGTGGACCACGACCTGGGCGTGAGCGATGCCCGGCGCTACGGCGATGCCTTGAAAGCGCTTTTCGGGTTTGTCTGCGATTTCGCTCACGCGAGACGCTTAACAGGTGTGCCCGCGGGTTGAAATCGGAAAAACGGCCCAATTTTGCGGCCGGAGCCCCGACCCTTTGGGCGGCCTATTCCTCGCCGAAGCGGGTCTGGACAAGGTTTTCGATCTCGGCGACAACCTTGTCCGCATCCGCTCCTTCTGCGATGATGTGCAGCTTAGAGCCTTTTCCGGCGGCCAGCATCATGAGGCCCATGATGCTTTTGCCGTTCACGCGTTCCCCGTCCTTTTCGACCCAGACCTCGGCCCGGTAGCGACTGGAAATCTTCACGAACATGGCGGCCGGCCGCGCATGGAGGCCGTTGCGGTTCTGGATCGCGACCTCCTTGGTGCAGCGGAGGACGTCGTCATTGGGTTTTTTGCGCGAGAGGAGGCCCATTATCGGATACGTCTTTCGTTCATCATTTGCAGCAATCGCTGGTTAAATTCAACCGCACTGTTTTGTCCCATGCTTTTCAGCTTTTGGTCAAGCGCCGCGACCTCGACCAAACGGCCCAGGTCCCGACCGGTGCGGACCGGGATGGTAACGTGTGGAATCTTGATGCCAAGCACTTCGTAGTGCTCGCGGTCCAATCCGATGCGGTCCACGTTTTCCAGTTCGTCCCACTCCTTGAGGGTGATGACAAAATCAAGGCGCTTCTCCGTGCGCACGCTTCCCACCCCGAAGATGGACATGATGTTGATGACGCCGATGCCGCGGACTTCCATGTGGAACCTCGTCAGGTCGGCCGCCATGCCGACCAGCTCCCGGCCTTCGATCGACCGGATGCGGGTGATGTCATCGCTGACCAGACTGTACCCGCGCTCGATCAGCGAGAGCACACACTCGCTCTTCCCGATGCCACTGGCCCCGCGGATGAGGGTGCCGATGCCCTGGATGTCCACCATGCTGCCATACTCGGTCGCCGAGGGCGCGAAGTCGAATTCCAGCGCGATGGTCGCCGCATTAATGAATTTCATCGTGATCATGTGCGTGCGGAAGACGGGGGTTTCGTACTCCGCCGCATGATCGAGGATGGCCACCGGGACCGGCGAGTTCCGGGCCACCACCAAACAGGGGAAATTCCGCGAGAAAAGCTGGTTCAGCTTTTCCTTCAGGGCCACGGCGCTGAGGCTGCGCAGGTAGCTGAGCTCGGCCGCGCCGAGGACCTGGATGCGTTTGCCGGCGAAATAGTTGTAGAATCCGGTGAGAGCCAGACCCGGACGGTTGATCGTCGGTTCCTTGATCTTGCGGTTCAGCCCGCGCGACGCGCCCTCCAGCCGCAGGCCCAGGGTTTCCGCGTGGTTGGCATAAAAATGCCCCACAGTAATGTGCGGCACGCGATGGGCGGTGGGCTGCGGGCGGGATGCCATCACATTTGGAAATTCTCGCCCAGATAGAGCTTCCGGCTGATCGGATCGTTGAGCAGAAAATCCTTCGACCCCTGACTCTCGACGCGACCCTCAAAGATCAGGTACGCGCGGTCCACAATGTTGAGCGTTTCGCGGACATTGTGGTCGGTGATGAGGATGGCCAGCCCCTGAGTGCGGAGATCCTGAATGATCTGCTGAACGTCGTACACCGCAATGGGATCCACGCCGCTGAACGGTTCGTCGAGCATGAGCAGCGAGGGATTCGTCACCAGCGAACGGGCGATGGTCAGACGGCGCTTTTCGCCGCCGGAAAGGGTCAGGGCGGTATTTTTCGCCAGATGTTCGATGCCGAACTGGTTGAGCAGTTGCTCGCAGCGGTCCTTGCGCTGCTGTTTGGTCATCTTCTGGGTTTCGAGGATGGCCATGATGTTTTGCTCAACGGTCAACTTCCGGAAAATCGACTCCTCCTGCGGCAGGTACCCCATGCCCTCGCGCGCCCGGCGATACATCGCCATGTCGGTCACGTCGTTGTCGTCGAACAACACCCGGCCGCCATTTGGACGGACCAGACCGACAATCATGTAAAACGTGGTCGTTTTCCCCGCGCCGTTCGGGCCCAGCAGACCGACGATCTCGCCGCGGCGGACATTGATGTCCACGCCATTGACGACCGAGCGGCCGTTGTAGATTTTCACCAATTTGTCCGTCTGCAACAACGGGGCCTGATCCTTGGCGGGACCGGACGGCTGGACGGAGGGCGCGGGAGTCGGGGCGGGCGCGCTCATCAGAACTTCTGGTCTCCCGTGTCCACAATGACGGTTTTGCTTCCGCCCTTGGTGGTCATTTTTCCATCCCGGTTCAAAATCATGATCGTCCCCTCCTCCGTCGCGACCTGGAGGTTGATGTCGTGCTGCACGGACGGCCAGCCGTAAAGGGTCACGTCGCCGGTCGCGGGATCGTAGGTCGCCCGGGTCGCGCGGCCGGTGGACTTGGTCACCTTGCCATTGGAATCCTTGTTTTCTTGAACAATAATCACCCGGTCGCGCCCGTCGCCGAACGCCTCGACCAACTGGAGGCCCTTGCGGTTTTTGTTCAGCGTGACCTTCAGGCGGTCACAAAACAGGGTGAACTGCACATCCTTGACCACTACGCTGCCCTCGAATTCCGCGGTGCTCGTGGCATTGTCGAAGGTGGCCTGCTTTTTCGAGGTGATCTCGGTCTTGGCTCCCTTGGGGCGCTCGCTGGAAATGCCGGTCATGCCGAACGGCGCTTTCTTTTCCGACCCGGCATCCATGGAGGGGCTCTGGTCCTGGGCCCGGACATTCAGGGCGGCGCAGAGCACGGCGGTGAGAACGAGGAAAAACGGTTTGGTCATTGATCGAGATTTTCGGTATTCAGAATGGTCATTTTCACGTCGCCGATGAACTTGGCGAAGCGGGTTTTGGTGTTGAACTCCCCGGTCGCGCCCACAATCTCGAAATCCTCCCGCTTGATCGTGATTGTGTCTTTTCCGGTCAGAATGCGGGTGCCCACGTTAAAAACTGAAAGAGGCAGATCAATATCAATCTTCTTCCCGTCTTCGTCGAAGGCGATGATTTTTAAGTTTTCCATCTCGACATTTTCGTCGTCGATTTTGCGGGCCACCGCCGCCTCGAACTCCATGACCACCTCGTTGTCCTCGTTGCGGTGGGCGTACCGCATGCCCTTGACCGGCTGACCCGGGATCATCAGCGCGGTGATCTGCTCGTCCTGACTCGGGGCCTCGGCCTCGCCGTCCGTCGGCTTCGCGTCCTTGGCGTCCTGGCCCGGTTTGGCGTCCTTTTTCGCCTTGGCGTCCGCCGCCGGTTTTTCGGCGTTCGCCGCGGCGGGCTTGGCCTCCTTTTTCGGCTTCTCCGCGCGGGCTGCCGGCAGGACGGCGAGCGCGACAGCCAGGCTAAACGCGAACCGCCTCGCGGATGGCCACCAGTTGACGAAGAAGTTTCGGAAGAGCGCGCAGAGGAATCTGATTGGGACCATCGGAAAGGGCTTTCGCAGGATTTTCATGGGTTTCGATAAACACGCCGTCACACCCCGCGGCCACGGCGGCACGGGCCAGAACGGGAGCCAGTTCACCGTCGCCACCGGTGCGGTCACCCGCTCCGCCGGGACGCTGCACCGAATGCGTCGCGTCGAAAACTACCTGATAATTCAAACCTTGCATCCAGTAAATGGCACGCATGTCGGCGACAAGGTTATTGTACCCGAAACTCACCCCGCGCTCGGTGAAGAAAAACGACCGGCACCCCACGCTCTCCAGCTTCTTGCCGATATTCCCCACGTCCCACGGCGCAAGGAACTGGCCTTTTTTCACATTGACCACCCGGCCACTCCGGCCCGCGGCCAGGATCAGGTCGGTCTGCCGGCAGAGAAACGCCGGAATCTGCAAAACATCGATAAACTCCGCCGCGACCTCCACCTCCGCCGGCGCGTGCACGTCCGTGGTCACCGGCACCTTCAGGTCGGCGCCAATCTCCGCCAGCAACTCGCAGCCCGCCTTCACCCCCAAACCCCGGAAGGAACTCCCGGAGGTCCGGTTCGCCTTGTCATAGGACGCCTTGAAAACAAACGGAATCCCGGCGTCCCCGCAGATGGCATGCAGTTTTTTGGCCATCCGACGGACAAACGTCGGCGACTCGATCACACAGGGCCCCAATATAAACAACGGCACCCGGCCGCCCAGGGTGTGGGGGCCGATTTTCACAACAGGTCGAGGCATGGGCCGCAAGGTAAGCGGGCGGGACGGTTTTTGGCAAAAGATTCCGGCCGGCGGTGGGAGACTTTCCTGCTGTCGCAGCGCCCGATCGGCCTGCCCACCCCGGGGTTCACCGCTCCATCCTCCGCGGAAATCGGCTCCTACAGGGCAGCGGTAGCAGCAGTCTCCGTCCAAGCGTTTAATAGGTATGAGACCAACTCGGCCGAAAACACCGAGCGACCCCTGTTGCTCCACGACCCCATGAAGTTGCCACCGTCACCCGCTTGATCCTGACTTGAAGGAACGGTAATCCACTGGTTGAGTGGATGGGAGATGGATCGACTTGTGAACAGTTCAATCTCGATTGTGCTTCCCGCGTTTAACGAAGCGCGAAATCTGCGAAACGTCATGGCCGAAGCCATCGAAGTACTGAACCGAATTCAGGCTGACTGGGAGGTTCTCATCGTGGACGATGGAAGCACGGATGCAACAGCCGAAGTCGTTCATGGCTTCCAGCTCGTCCATCCGGAGCAGATAAAGCTCCTCCAGCACTCCACGAATCGAGGGTATGGCGAAGCATTGCGAACGGGGTTTCGCTCCGCGTCCAAGGCCTTGCTCTTCTTCACGGATTCGGACGGCCAGTTTTCGTTTGAAGATTTGCCGCAGTTTATCGGCTGTCTTCACGATCAGGATATGGTCCTGGGCGAACGTTCCACCCGCCAGGATCCTTGGTATCGAAAGGCGAACTCGAAAATCGGAAACGTCCTTGCCAGGGCTGTACTGGGCATTCGCGTGCGCGACATCAACTGCGCCTACAAGCTCTTTCGGACGGATCTCGTCAGAAAGCTCCCTCTTGAATCGGAAGGTGCCCTGATCAATACCGAACTGCTGGCATTCGCCCACCGTTTGGACTGGAGCTACGTGCAGGTGCCTGTCCGGCATTTTCCCAGAAAACACGGCCAGCCGACCGGAGCGAAACTTTCTGTCATTCTCCGAACGTTCGCTGAGTATTTTGCGCTGCGGAAGCGGCTCGAATTGACGGTCGGGGATTCAGTCCGCCTCGGTTCTGGCATTTCCCCATCGTGAGGCTTCAAGCCAAATGCGAGTTTGCGGGCACCGGCTGTCCAAAGCCATAGAACGTTGAGCACCACGAGGGGTTCAACCGGCTTTCGGTAGCGGCCTTCCATGGTGACGGCATTTTGGAACATAAGCATTATCACCATGGCAGTGGTCGCCACAGGGATCAAAGGGAAGCAGAGGCGGCGGAAGATCAGGGCATTTCCAAGGAAGAGATGAAACAGCAGGGGAGCCCAGATCCATCTCAACCAATGGTTCACCAGCCCCGGAAAGTCGTTCTTGCCAGAATCCGGCCACGACGGAGCAAAGAGAAAAAGGACGAAATTCTCCCAGAGATGGGCGCTGGCTGTCTGGCCGGAGCGCTTGACCACCCGCAGGGCATTATCCCAATCCAGACGGCCATTGGCCGGGTCGGCTTTGACCAAATGGGGGGCCTCCACCACCCCTCGCTCAATCCTCCAATCATTCAGCGGTTCCAGCGGCGCGATGTAGCAGCTCGGCGAACTGAAAATCCACGATTCGGCCGGGAGGACAAAGCGTGTGTGCGCCTTGCCCGATGCATGCATGACTTGTGCAATGTAACCGCTTCCCAATGGAGCCGGATAGCCGAGGATGGCGCTCGTGCGCCAAGCGTTCGGAATCATCAGAATGCCCACCACGAGAACCGAAAGCCCGCCGGCAACCCACCGGCGATCCATCGCGTGGATCGCGTAACAGGAACAGATCACCGCAAGCGGAATCGCCTGCGCCTTGGTCATCACGGCGAGCGACCAGGCGATGGTCATCCAAAGCACCGATTTGATGGTTCTCTTGCGGATGGCCCGTCCGGTCATCCAAAGCCCGAAGCCTATCGCGGGCAGAAGAAGAGTTTCCATCATGAAGTACCGATAGATGGCAAAGAAGGATGGCAACCAGCACATGGCTGCCCAGAAGAGCATGCTGAACGATTTCGGCAGACCGAGCGCCCGCGCGGCACGGTAATAGATCCACGGCATCAAAACAGAGAGCAATCCGGTGAACACCCCAACTCCGACCGGGTTTTCCATGGTAATCCACCGAACCCCAAGAAGATAGACCTGATAGCCAATGGGGTCGCAACCGCCCATGAGTCCGGGAGAGAAAAAGTGAACCGCGTTGTCCCAGTGGCGGGCGGGATCAGAAAACAGATGGTTCAGCGGAGGATCCCAGACGACGAAGACAAAGCGAACCAACGTTCCGAGCCCGATAAGCCACACGAGCACCTGATTTCCCAGGCGGGACGGTTCACGTTTCAACGAGATCTCCTTTCCGCCTTGGACGGAGGAGGCTACGGCACTGGGCAACCACGCCATTCCTTTCCATCCAATCGTAGTAGGCCCGATAGGCGGGATCGGCCATCAAGTGCCGTTCCTCGGTCCTCGCGCGCACGACGTAGATCAGATTGGTCAACCCAAGGCAAATGCAACCCTTAAGCGCGGACTGCCAGTCCAGATGCGCGGCAAACGGGATGTACATCATCCACCATGCGACGTTCTTTGCCAGATAAGCGGGATGCCGGAACAGCCGATAGGGTCCGTCGGTGATAATCCCGCGATTCGTCAGGTTGGAGAAACGGCATCCAAATGACACCGTAGCCCACACATACAGGACGAGGAGGAAAAGAATGGCACATCCCCAGGTCATGTAAAGGAGTGGCAAACCCGCCAACCACTCGTTCCACTCAATGGATCCCTTGTATTTCAAGAACGTGCCCCAGACGAACGTGGAAAAGGGCACATAACAAACAATGGCACTCATCCAGCCGAGTCCCGTCGGTTCCACGGAGCGAATATGCGCATCAAGCGCACGAAACGTGAGCAGGTATCCAAGCGCCCCGTATGTCACGTCGAGCGAATAGAGGAAGACAACGACCGAGGTGTAGAGCAGCGCAAAACTGCCGAAACCAAAGCCTTCCCGAACGAACACCGGCAAAAAATGAGCCGCTCCGGCCAGCATCAATGGCAAAAAGAAACCCTTGACGATCCAGCCCAAAGCGAATTGCCAGAGGTCGGCCCGATCAACGGAGGGCTGGCGAGCCAAAACGAACCGCCCCAACTGCCAATACATATCATGCGGATTTACGATCCGCTGATCCATCCAAGCAAAGTAGAGCACGGCAACGACACCCGCCGGACACGCCACCCAGGTTGCGATCTCCCAAACCGGGGCATAGAACGGGCGGGAGTATTCCGGGATGAGCCAGTAAACTACGCCGAAGGGAATAAGCACCGCGACGAGCCCAAGGAGTTTTGTGCCGACCCGCAGCCAATCCAGAGAACGTAGCGTCTCCTCGCAAATCCCGGTGGAAGGTCGTCGGTAAACCTTCAAAACAAACACGCTTAAGACCACGAGGGGAAACGCGGTGCCGGCCAGACACAACGCAACGATGCCGGCCTCAGAGGAAAGCTCGAACCGATTGGCCAGCCAGCAAGACGCCAAAAAACCCGCTATCCCCGATCCGGCCAATACCTGCGCGCTGATCCGATCACCCCGCTGCCGTGCAAATGAGGGCAAAGAGGGAAACTCTTCATACCGGTGCTCGGCCGGAGGTCCCGACCCATTTCCTTGGCGGCTCATGGACGGACATCATCGCCGGGAGCCTCCGCGGATAGGGAGGGAAGGGCATGCCGGTAAATCCATGCGGTCGCCGCCAGAAGGAGCACGTCACGCCCAAGGGACACCCATGTTTTCAGAACGGATGGTTCGCCGCTGCCGAAGCATCCACAATCCACCTCGAGCCCGCGGACGAGCGCCTGAACGAGCGCGATGGCAAAAACAACCGTCAGACCAAGAATCCCAAACGCTGCCGGCCGCAACTTCCAGCCGGTCAGGAGCATCAGTCCAAGGATCACCTCAAAGGGAGGAACGCCGAGTGCCACGATGTTGATCAACTCGGGGGGCAACATCCGAAAAGTGGCGATGCTGTCGGCAAAGCCCTGAGGATCGCCGATCTTCGTGATCCCGGCATAAAGAAAGGTCGCTGCAACTAGACAGCGGAGGACGAACAGAAACCATCGGGACTGCAGGAACGATTTCACGGCGTGCGTTCCTCCGGAAGTTCGGCGTCGGTCCAGGCCGACCAGCCTCCTTTGAAAACCGCAACTCGGTTGAAACCAAGCCGGTGCAGCGCTTTGCGAACCAATTCACTATCCTCGCAGGAGCTTCCCGAACAGTAGATCACGATCAGTGCGTTTCTGCCTGCCTCCAAGCGATTCTTATGCACAGTGAAGGCGGCTTCAAAGTCTTCACGTGGCAGACTAAGGGCACCCGGAACATGGCCGAGCCGATGGAAAATCTCGGGCCGGGCGTCGAGGATAATGACCTCCTTCGACTCCGCCATGGCGCGAAAATCCTCCAGCCCGATTTCTTCGGGAACCTCCGCCGACTGGATTGCCGCTGGTGCAGAGGTGAAATGTTCTGCAGCGGCCAGGACACGATCTCCTTTGGATTGGTAAATCAGCGGCAGGGGCTTGTCGCGGAACTGGTTAAACAGCAATCCGGCGCACAGCGAGGTTGTCGCAATCAGCCAGACCGTCAAAAGGTCCGACTGCCAATTTTGTCGAGATAAGTTCATGGAAGAATTTCCTCGGTGAAAATCAATTCGGGCCAGGCCGGAAGGAAATCACCAGCACCCACAATCCGCTTGACCCGTCCGGTTTCCTCCCAGGCGGAAAGGAAGGGCGACTGTGAGAACTCTCCAAAAAGGGCCGCGCCGAAGGGCCGCCCCGGATCGAGACCGGCCTCCTGCGGATAGAATCCCGGCGAGAGGAAGACGGTCCGTTTGGCGTTTCCGAGGATACGCCCGGCGTCCACCCGCCCTTCAGCAAGTGATGCCCCCGTGACGACGACCACGGCTCCGGCAAGGTCCGATGGCAAGTCCTTGGCCGACCAGACGACGCCCACGGTCGGCGGCGTCTCGCGATCACTCAGCGCTTGGCGCAGAGTCTTGGCGAAACGAGCCCCCCCCAGCACCGGCTCATCCACCACCAGCCAGAACTTTGGGGTTCCCTCCCCCAGAATGACTTTCCTGGAGGATCCCTCGACCGCTGTCCCCGTCGCGCCGACGAGCAGAAGCGCGACACATCCAAAGGCCGCAGTCGCAACGGGGACGGTCCAGGTCACCACCGCGGGCCATCGGCGTTTGGTCATCCGCCAGCCGAGAGCGGCGAGCAGGGCCAGGCATGGGAGAATCCACAGCCACGGAGATTCCGCAACGGAGCTGAAGATTGACGCGACACCAAAGGCGACCCAGATGCCCAGAGGCACCGCCAGCCACGGACTCCCGCGGGCGGGCAGGCAGACAAGCAAGACAGCCGCCCAGGCGAAGAGGTAGAGAAATCGTAAGGGCCAGCCGAACTCCACAAGCCATTCCAGATGACTGTTAACGAAGGTCCGGTACGATTCGGTATCCTCGAGCGGCTGGTACCACCGCAGGTATGCTTTGGCCGCATTGCCGAGCCCCCAACCGCCGGGCGCATCGGCAATCATCAGCGGCCCGTGCTTCCACAGATGCAGCCGGTTGGTGATCGAGCGATCCTGCCGGACAACACCCTGCCCATATCGTTCGTGGGCATTCAAAGAGAACGCAAAGAGAATCATCACCCATACGGCCACGCCCGCCGCCACCATTCGCCGGAGGGGCCACGGGCGGGGAGCCGAGACCAGCAGGGGGAGCAAACCGAACATCGCCGCCACCAACCCGCCCCGCGAGAAGGTATGAACCAAGCATCCACCGAGCACGGTGAATGCCGGAAGCGCAAGCCAGAACCCCCACCGTCGAACAAAGGCCAACCCCCACACCGCCACCATCAGGATGGCAATCAGCGCGGCGGTTTTGTTGGGGTTTCCGAGCCCCCAATCCATCCGCCAAACACCATGGAAAAAGATATCGCCCATATCGCGTTACTTTCGATTCCAGATCTCTGCGATCTCTTTGGTGGGCAGACCCACGCGAAATCCCGCCGGCACCATGTCCGCCCGATCGCCGGGAAACATTTCTTGATTCACCACATCACCGACAAAGGGAGGTTTTTGGTAGGCTTCCGGCCACGGCGTCCGCGAGAGTTCGGCCGTCCGGGCCCGGCCGAACGAATCCTGAAGCGATTTGTCGTGCGCTTCGCGGGCCGCCTTCATAGTCAAGGCCCACTCAAAAAACTTGAGGCCCAGCGCATCGGCAGTCGGGTGGCCCGAGTGTCCCAATCCCATAATGGCCTTGTAGGTGATCGGATAACCCAGATCCCTCGCCGCCGAAAGAAAACGCAGGGACCGTTCGTAGCAGTAGTCTTTCTCCCCGGTGGTCAGCAGCCAAAGCACGCGGTTTCCCTCGGGGCGCGGCGCGTCAAATCCATTGGGCACATGGGCGTGGACCGCGAGAAACCGCTCCGGCTTGCGGATGACCATGCGCCCGACGTATTGGCCGGCATCCGATAAGCCCCAAAGCAAAAAATTGCCTTCTGGCAGAACGTATTTCTTTACCAACTCGTCGATTCCGCGATCCCACTTGTCGGCGATTTCGTCGAAGGTCTTTTCCATGCGCTCATTGGTCTTGCGGTCAATCTCGTCCCACGTGCTGCCCGGTTGCCGCACCCGCCGCGACCCCCAGCACAGAATGACCAATTTGTGTTTCTCGGCGAACTGCAACAGACCGCCCATCTCGTCTCCCGGCTCGATGCCGCGCAGCTTGCGCCGAATCTCTTCGACGTTGCCCGCAATGACGCACATGGCCAGAACGCCCTTTGCTTGGGACGCATCCGTCATCCCAATGGGTGGACGAAGAAACAGGGTGATCTGCGGCTGTTCCTCCACGCGGGTTTTGACAACGTGCTCGACCAACGGGTCCATAAATACCTTGCGCGGCCCGGCATTTCGTCGGTTTTCGTAAAGTCCCTTCTCGGGGAAATCGTAGCTTGTCACCATGCCCTGACCCGGAAACACCTCGGCATGAACGCCTTGTTTGTCACCGAAGACGACGACGGCAGACCATTCGCCCTTGTGCTGGAGGACCTTGTTCGGCAGGGCGAAGAAGATCGTCTCGGGCTTGTTTTTGGGAAAAAACACCGGCAGGGCGTGGAATTCGCGGGCGTCGCGTTCCCCGGCAGGCGTGGGTGCTTTCACCTCATGGATCAGCTTCCGGTCACGGTCGTAAAAATATGCCTTAACCACGGTGGCGGAGGCCTTGATTTGATCCTCGCAGACCACCCGCACAGCCAGGCACGGGACAAAAACGGTCTGATTTTCCTTTGTCGGCTTACCTTGTTTGTCAAGAACGGGAACCTCGCGGTAGACCGCCGGACCTTTGCGCGGCGGTTTGGAGAGGTGATCGATCTTTTGGATTTCGAAGAATTCTCCGGCGGCAAGAGACGCTGTCGCCACCCCCAACCAAGAGACAATAACCAAAGCAAACACCCAAGGCGAACGAATCAAAATGCCCGGGGTGAAGTTTCCCTTGGAGGGACGACCTCCGTGTCGTCCTCGGACCGGACAACCGGAACGCAGCAGGTCGAAGACCGCCCTTGGGGCAAATGGTCGAAGGAAAAGCCGGTCCCTCCATCGCGGGAGACCTCGTTTGATGCGTGTGCCCTGAACAAGTGCTTTCATGGTGTTTGCAGTTTCCTCCACGATTCAAAGAGGTTAGCATTCGGGAGCCACGCCATCACGCTGGGATGCTCGCTGCCCATGGACACCTGCTTGCGGCGATCAATGTCCACCCACTGCCCATCGACCCGGGGATCGAGCCGGCCATGGCTCCGCAAAATCGCGGCAAAGTAGTCGCGGACAAACCGGGTCAGCGCCGGCGGGCAGGAGTGACCGATCCCTGGCAGCTCGACCCACAACCACGGACGCCCAAGGGCCCGTCCCTGCTTGAAATAGACCAATGAGGCCCCGAGGCGGCCATCGTCTTCGCCGCAGGCCACGATTCCCGGAGGAGTTATCTTGGCTTGCGCCGGTTCATCCCACCACCCGGCCGAATAAGCGCACCAACTGATCACCCGTTCCGGGTTCCATTCCACGAATCGGGCGGAAAAATGCGCCCCGGCGGAAAAACCGAACAGAAGGATCGGCACGTCACGGCGAAATGCTTTTCGAATGCCCTCCACTAGCAACTCACCCGAGCCCTGCGCAGCATAGTAATACCCCCGGTTCTCCGGGAGAATGGCATCCGGTGAGGCGAAGGAAACCCCGACCAACGCGAGGTTGTGCTCGCGGGCAAAATCCTGCCACTCGTCCTGACGAACGAGCGATTCCCCGTTTCCATTGGTCCCGGGTGTCAGGACCAAAACCGCCTCCGGACGGCGAACAGCCGACCACACGTAAAGGTCCGCCCGCGTCATATCCCTGGCCGGTCGTAGCGATATCTTCTCCACCTCCTGCGCCCCCAGAGGACAAACCACGGAAAAAATCACAAGGAAGAGGAAGAACCACAGATTACCCGGACGACACGGATAAAAAGAAAACTTCTGGAGAATCAATGGGGAAAGGCGCCATCGGCAGGGCTCAGGCATCAAGAGATCCGAGGGACAATCTTCCCTGGAGGGCCGACCGCCGTGTCGGCCGCGGACCGGACAACCGGAACGAAGTGAAGATGGCCGAAGGCAAAGCCGGTCCCTCCACCTGAAGGCGCGCATTGAGATGCGTGAGCCCTGCCGCCACCGGTAATCGAAACGAGACAGAATCGGAAAATGGAAGCCCCCGCCTCCTTCGCCAACCGTGGAATCCGTGAAATCCATGGTCAGTTTGTATTGCTCCTTTGTTTGCCGACGAAGAACCACGCCAAGAAGAGCGCAATGAGCACATGGAGGCTCAACACGGCCAGGCTGGACCCATAGGGGGCGATGAATGTTTCTGTAGATTGCTTAACAATGTCGTAGTGCCGGGTGTCCGCGAAAGTCTTCAGGTAACCGCTCCAGCCCCAATACGCCGCAATGAACGGCCGGCAGGCCAGCGAGAGCCAATCCGGCAAAGAGAGTGCCGCTCCGGAGAGGGGCAGTTGAAAACCGACCAGATAAATCGCCAGCAGGCTGGCCCGTTCCGGAGTCTTGCAGGCGGCAGAAATCGCCAAACACGTCGTGCTCATGGCCAGGATGGTTGCAAAAAGGATGCCGAACTGCGCCCAGAGCGAACCCGGAAACCCGCAGACAGATTTGACGAACCACGTCATCCAGAACGCCTGCACAACACAGAGAAAGGCCACCTGCAGGAACTTGGTTAGGACATAGGCCGCCGGAGAGAGGCCAACCCGCAGTTCCTTGACAAGCACATCGTGTTCTTTGGCGATTTCCCGCGCTCCATTGTTTGCGCCAATCAGCGTCAGGAGGATGACTTGAAACATGGCCAGACCGGAAACCAGCGAGGCCGCATGGAACGACTCCTTGAGATAAAGAAGCTGCTCCGCCAGCGTCTTGACGATGTTGGACTCCAACGCCAGCGTGAGCTGCCGCACCTGAGGCAGCCCTTGGTAAGCGAACACCGCCACCAGCGCGGGGAAGGTCACGGCTAAAATGAGGTGCAGCCAAAGCTGTCCCCGATCCCTCAAAAAGAGCGTCGCCTGCCGCGCAAACAACGTCGGGAACTGCACAAATCCCCCCGGCGGACGGGCCGTCTTGAGCGGCTGGGGTTCAGGTGGCGGACCTTCTAATGGCGGTGGATCGGGAACCTCCGGGTCCTGCGTCTGATAGATCTCAAAGAGATCCGCCACGGATTGGACGCCGTGCGAGCCAAGCAGCTCGGGATACGGACCGAAAAAGACCTGCCGACCCTTATGTAGAAAAAGAACGGAGTCACAAAGGTCGAGATGGTAGGTCGCATGGGTCACCAGCACGACCGTCTTGCCATGGACATGGGCGAGGTCCCGCAACCAGAGCATCATTTCCCGGTCAGAAAACTCGTCCAGCCCGCTGGTCAGTTCATCCAGGAACAAAAACGGCGGATCGCCGATCAACTCCTCGGCCAGCGCAACGCGGCGCATTTGGCCCCCGGAAAGCGTTCGGTACGGCTGATCAAGTTGCGGCCGCAACCGCGAAAGATCGATGATGTGATCCAGCCACTGCCTGCGCTGGTCGGGCGAAATCGAACGGGGAAGACGAAGCCGCGCGGCATTCTCGAGGTTCTCGCGGACGGTCAGATCGGCGTGAAAGGCGCCAAACTGCGGCAGGTAACCGATGGCGAGCGGAAGACTTTGCTGGAGATCATGAACTTGGTGGCCTGCGAGCAGAACCGAGCCAGAGGCGGGAGTAATTCGGCCGGACAATAGCTTCAAACATGTGCTTTTTCCGCACCCAGACGGACCGATAATCGAAACAAGCTGGGCCGAACTCGACCGAAAAACGATTCCGGCAAGAATCTCTTTCTCTCGAAGAGAAACTCGCAAACTGTGTGCGCAAAGCTCGCCGAACGGCGCACTGGAATGAATTCGGTCACATTCAGGACGAGATGCGTGCATGGATTGCCAGGTCAAAAGGAATTCGGGAGGCCAAACTCAATCAGATAAAGTTCGAAAGCAGGCTGCGACGCAGAGGCACTGGAGTCCAACAGCGCGAAGACACAGGTAACAACAGAAGTCGCAAGTGAACGCATTCTAATCTCGAACGCCAACCGCGCGCTTTATTTCACGTATAGTTTCAACATCATAGAGATAGAGAAAAGGATTAAAGCTCCCTGCGTTTCGGTTTACATCACTTTGATCTGATTGCGCTGCGCTGGCATTCTTCCGGATGGCGTGAATTTGAGAACGCAACCACAAGGCTTCCGGAAAAACAGGATTGAGCGACAAGGCCTTATTTAAGTAATTGAACGCTTCGTCATACCTACCGGGACGCCTACTTTGCTCAATACTGCGAAACGATGCGAGCGCTGAGAGGTAAAGAAGATTCGGACTGTTGGGAAGTTCGCCTCCAAAACAATTCTTCACGCGCTCAAGTGAGGCTTTGTACTCGGTCGTTGACCGGACCTTTACAACCAGGTACCACTCGGCCGCTTTAAGCGTTTCTTCGGAATCGCGTCCTCCCATCCCGACTGCTTCTACCGCAGCCCAAAGTTGATCAACGCGTTGCCGAAGCTTCAAAAGATTCTCGCCGCCCAAGTTTCCATCGGAACTAACCCGCTTCAATTCGCCAGCAGTCGCAGCATCTTTCGCTATCCGAGTAAATTCATCGAACACTCGACCGGATTGAGTTTCGGAACT
>CAZRIL010000126.1:0-5278 GCA_964600115.1 uncultured Chthoniobacter sp.
AGAGCGACGCTACATCGTGCCGTGTGCGAGACCGGCTGGCGCATCTCCCATCAAAACCGGACGGCCCTGCGGGGTTTTCAGGATTCGCATCGCCAGCCAAACGCCCAGCACGCTGGTCGCCAGCGCCTTCGCCCACAAGTTCGTCATCGGAAAAATCGGCCAGCCATAGTTTTCGGTGCCCAGCAGCAAGGCAAACAATCCAGCCCACAGCGCAATATCCAGTCGCCTGCAAACCAGTCCCTCAACTGCCGCCCAGACGGCGACGAACGCCCCGAGCATCACGTAGGAATTTGTCTCAGTCCGCGGGTTGAAGAGCATCAGGTAAATCATCGCCACGAAGAGAAATGTGAATCCGGCCCGCAGAGGATCAATCCCTTTGCGCACTTTCCAGCAGAGTCCCAGGGTCGCCAGGCCGGCAGCGGCACGGATGGCCAACTGGAGCCAGGCCGGGAGATTCATACCAAACTTGCGCAGCATGCCTGCGAAGTCGCACCAGGACTGGCCTTTCGGATTTCCAGCCTGGCCGAGATTGTGAACAAAAGCCCCGTATTCACCGGCCGCATAATGGGGGTTGAAGTGGGCCAGCGGGGCGATGGCCATCACAATCAGCGAGACCAGCAACGGCAGGCGCAGGCGCGGATAAAGCACACCGCAAAGGAGTATCGGGGCCAGGGAGATAGGCTTCAGCACGAGCGTGAGCACAAGAAAGACCGAAGCCAGCCACCATCGCTCTCTTGCCAGCGCCAGTGCCGTGAGTATGAAAAGCGCCGCCAGCGGCATGTTCACCTGACCGTTCCGGGCGCTGGCGAAGGTGGACGGCAAAATCAAAACTGTTGCGATCAGAAAGACCGCGTTTTGCTTTTCCGGGGCAAGCCGGGATGCAGCCGCCCAGAGCGCCAAAGCCAATGAGGCCATGCAGGTCAGGCGCCACAAAGGTTCTCCCAACCGGTCCGGCAACAGCTCATACGGAGTGTAGAGGACGGCGAACTGGGGAAGATACAGGTAGCCATTCCGGCTCCTGTAGAGCGTCTTGCCAGCCCACCAGTTGTCAGTCGCCCGCTGGTATTCCAGAGTCGCTGAACGGCCGGACGGATTCACGGCGACGAGCGTCACAATGACGCCCGCATAAACAACCCAGATGAAAAGCGCGATCCGGAGACATTGCCCCGACGGAATCCCCCGGAGGAATTCCCAGAGCTCTTCCCACTTTGCTCGCATCGCGGGATGCGGGAACGCGACTACCAGCGGAAATGCGCGAACGCACGGTTGGCCTGCGCCATCTTGTGCATATCGTCACGCTTCTTGATCGCATTCCCCTGCCCTGCGGCAGCGTCCTTGAGCTCGTAAGCCAAGGCATTTTCCATGGGCACGCCCTTGCGGTTACCCGCGAAAGTGACAAGCCACCGCATCGCGAGTGCGATCTGGCGGTCGGCGGGAACTTCCATCGGAACCTGATACGTCGCTCCGCCAACGCGGCGGGATTTGACTTCCAGCCGTGGCTTCACGTTTTCGATCGCCTTGTTCAGCGTCTCCAAGGGATCGACCGTGTCGCTTCCCTCGCGGCTCTTGTCGATCGCGGTATATACGATGCGCTCGGCAATCGATTTCTTCCCCCGGCGCATGACTGCGCTGATCAGGCGGGCGACAACCGGACTGGCGTAACGGGCGTCTTTCTTGACTGTTTTGTGGATAACTCTGCGTCTGCGGGACATAGCTTTTTAGAATGCGAAATTTGAAATGCGGGATGGTTACTTCTTCTTGCCCTTGGCACCCTTTGCTGCTTCCTGGCCGGGCTTCGGACGTTTGGCTCCGTATTTGGAGCGGCTGCGGCGGCGGCCATCCACCCCGAGGCTGTCGAGCGTTCCGCGGACGATGTGATATCGGACGCCGGGAAGATCCTTCACACGCCCGCCACGGACGAGGACGATCGAGTGTTCCTGAAGATTGTGCCCCTCACCCGGAATGTAGGCGATCACTTCCTGGCCGTTCGTGAGCCGGACTTTGGCGACTTTGCGGAGGGCGGAATTCGGTTTCTTTGGCGTGCGGGTCATGACCTGCACGCAGACGCCGCGACGCTGGGGACAGTTCACCAAAGCGGGCGACTTCGATTTGACGGTGATCTTGCTGCGGCCTTTGCGGACCAGTTGGTTAATTGTGGGCATTAGGTAATGTAATTTCTGAAGCCGCCGGATTTTCCAGGGCAACGAACCCCACACAATGGTGCAAATTCAGAATGCCCCGACGTCATGCGGGAGGTGAGAAACTAAAGGACCAGCGGCACGGCGCAAGACAAAAATCAGGAGAATACGGAGAAAAACTCAGCGCGCCCTCACCAAAAGGGCCCCCATGACGCGGAAGCCGATGGAGAGAACCGCCCTGTCGTCGCCGCTCATACAAAGCGGCAAGCGACAGGCGGGACTTCGAGGCAGGCTGCCGAAGGCAGAGCGAAGCGTCCAATGCGTTCCCCTCCATTTCGCACGAACCGCGCCGAGCAGGCGCGGGCAGGATCGCGAACGGCTTCCAGACTGACCGGAGGGCATCCGTCTATTGACTGAGTAACAAGCCCGAGCACGCAGGGGTTGCCAAGCGGTCAGGCGGCAGGTAAAAATCCGACCCTCATGAGATCGGTCACCTACCTCGATAATAACGCCACAACGGAACTAGCCCCCGAGGTCCTGGAGGTGATGGTGCCTCTGCTGCGGGATGGTTACGGCAACCCTTCGAGCGTGTATGAGCTGGGAAGGAATGCGGCAAAGGTTCTTGAAGAAGCGCGCGCACGGGTGGCGGCTCTGGCCGGGTGCCGGGAGGATGAGATCATCTTCACCAGCTGCGGAACCGAGTCGATCAACACTGCGATCCAGGCGGCCCTCGCAATCGATCCGGATAAAAAGCACATCATCACGACGGCGGTCGAACATTCGGCGACAATCAAGCTTTGCGAGCACCTCGCCCAGCGGGGCTATGAGATCACGTGGCTGCCGGTCGATTCCGCCGGAATGCTGGACCTTGAGCAACTGACGGCGGCGATCCGTCCGGACACGGCACTTCTGACACTGCTCTGGGCCAATAATGAAACCGGCGTGCTTTTTCCCGTCCATGACATCGCGGAAATCGCAAGGAAGAAAAAAGTCCTGCTCCATGTCGATGCGGTCCAGGCATTCGGAAAATTGCCGCTGTCGATTGCCGATGCGGGAATCCACTTTCTGTCCGCTTCCGGCCACAAAATCCATGCGGCAAAAGGGGTCGGAGCATTATACGTGAACCGCCGGGTCAAGTTCACCCCTCTCCTCCGTGGAAGCCAGGAAAACGGACGGCGTGGAGGCACGCAAAACCTGGCATCGATCGCGGGATTCGGCATCGCGGCGGAGCTCGCTGCCGAGCACATCGGCAGCCGCCAGGTTCTGGACTGGAGGAACGCCTTTGAGGAAACCATCCTATCCACGGTCCTGGGTTGCAGCGTGAACGGGGACCGCACCAACCGGCTGCCGAATACCAGCAACCTTTCCTTTGAAGGGGTCGAAAGCGAAGGCGCGCTCATCCTGCTTGATGAGGAGGGCCTCTGCTGCTCGGCGGGATCGGCCTGCACGAGCGGGTCGATTCATCCCTCTCACGTTCTGAAGGCCATGGGATTTTCCAACGAGCGGGCGCGGGCCAGCCTTCGCTTCTCATTCGGGCGGTATAATTCCCAGGGCGATCTCGCCAGAGCCTGCGAATTGGTGCCCGCCGTCGTCGGTAAATTGCGCGCGCTTTCCCCTTCCGGAAGCCCGGTGATCACCGCCTGAAAATGGGAGTTGTCAAAGCAGTGTCCCTGCCTAGGTTGAGGCGCATGTTCCGATTTTTGATGCTTGCGGTTCTTTTCGCGGGAACCGCCCAGGCCGGGCCGGTTGCCAGGAGCCTTGTCCGTATCGAGGCCACCTCCCAGGAGCCCGACTACAAGGCCCCATGGAATCCCGGAGAGGTCTCAGGAGGGGTCGGTGCCGGATTCATCATCAGCGGAAACCGGATCATGACGAATGCCCATGTCGTCAGCAACGCCAGGTTCCTGACCGTTTCCAAAGAGGGGGACCCGAAACCCAGGCCGGCTCGCGTGCTTTTTATCGCCCACGACTGCGATCTCGCCCTGCTCACGGTTGACGATCCCGGATTTTTCAAAGGAACCTTCGCGCTCGAGCTGGGAGGCATCCCCGCGATCGAATCCGTCGTCTCAGTCTACGGATACCCGATCGGCGGCAACAGGCTCTCGGTGACACAGGGAATCGTCTCGCGCATCGATTTCCAGGCCTACTCGCATTCGGGCATGGATTCGCACCTGACCATCCAGATCGATGCGGCGATCAATCCGGGCAACAGCGGCGGCCCGGTGATGCAGGCCGGGAAAGTCGTAGGTGTCGCCTTTCAAGGATACAGCGGAGATGTCGCTCAGAATGTCGGCTACATGATCCCGACACCAGTGATCAGGCGGTTTCTCAAAGATGTCGAGGACGGCCTTTACGACCGCTATGTCGACCTGGCTCTCAGCTACCAGCCGCTCTTCAACCCTGCGGCGCGCGCTGCCCTGGGCTTGAAGGATGATGACCTTGGCGTGCTGGTGGGGAGTGTTTACGGCGGGGGATCTTCGGAGGGCATTGTCAAAGCCGGCGATGTCCTGACCGCGATCGATGGGCTCCCGATCTCCAGCGATGCTACGATCCCGATGGATGACGACTCGGTCCCTCTCGCAGAGGTGGTCGAGCGAAAGTTCAAAGGCGACGAGGTCAAGCTGGACGTCGTGAGGGACGGGAAACCCCTGCAACTCAAAATCCCGCTCAGCGAGCCATGGCCGTTCAACATTCACAGCAACATCTATGACGAGGATCCGCGATTCGTGATTTTTGGAGGCCTGATTTTCCAGCCCGTGGATCAGAATTTCATGACCGCGCACCGGCCGGATGATCTCCGGCTCCGCTACACGTTTGACTTCTTCATCGAGGACAAAATCTACAAGGATCGCCCGGAGATCATTGTTCTGAGCGGGATCCTAACCGACCCGGTGAATGTCTACGCAAATGATTTCCGGTATGCGATTGTTGACGAAATCAATGGCACAAAAATCAAGCGCCTCGCCGACGTTGCCGAGGCCTTTGCCAAGCCTTCCGACTATTATGTCATCAAAATGGCGGGCGCTGGACGGCCGATCGTCCTGGAACGCAAGGCGGTCGAGGAAGCCCGGAAGCGGATCCTGTCCCGCTACGCCGTTACACGGGAGCAAAACCTATGACCGCACGACGCCACGCAAATA
>CAZRIL010000126.1:5378-15783 GCA_964600115.1 uncultured Chthoniobacter sp.
AATTCCACAAACCAGGCCTACGACTTTTTCAGGCCATGGACAAAGAAAGCCCCGTTCTCCCGCCGCGGTCTGGGAACATTGATCGAAGGCGGACGCGTCCTTGTGACCGCAGAATTGGTCGCCAACAACACGTTTATCGAGCTCGAAAAGGCGGCGACCGCTGAGAAGTCCTCGGCGACCGTGGAGCGTGTCGACTACGAAAGCAACCTTGCTGTCCTGCGCCCGGCGGATCCGGCATTCCTTGCGGACATGAAGCCGATGGCCATCGACACCGGGGTGCGCGTCGGCGACCGGGCAACAATTCTCCAGCTCGAGCAAAACGGCGAAATTGCACAGACCGTCGGCACCGTCACCTCGATCGCCGTCGGAGGGTATCCGATGGATAACATGGGGCTTCTGCTGTTCAGGCTCAGCGCCCCCATGCAGCAGCGTGACGGAAGCTTCACCCTTCCGGCTGTCCGGGATGGAAGGTTGCTCGGCCTTCTCATGCGCTATGATGCGCGGAGCCAGACCGCGGACATCATCTCCTCGCCCGTGATCGAACATTTCCTCAAGGAGGCCGACAAGCCGGTCTACGGCGGTTTCGCACGCGCGGGCATTGCCTTCTCCTCGACGCGCGATCCCCAGCTCCGACGCTACATCGGCCTCAGCGAACCGGGAGGCGTTTACGTCACGGAGATCCTGACCGGCGGCACAGCAGACAAAGCCGGGCTCAAAAAGGGAGATGTCATTCTTGCTGTCGACGGAAAACCGATCGACCAGGACGGCAACTATGAGGATGCGTTGTTCGGACGCATCGCTTTCAGCCATATCACAAACACCCTTTCGCACCCGGGTGACACCCTTGGCTTCCGGATTTTCCGCGATGGAAAAATCCTGGAAATTCCAGTGAAGATGGAACCGCGGGACCGTTCGAAAATCGTGAGCGAGTCGTATGTGGTCGATCGGGCTCCACGGTTTGTTGTGCTCGGAGGGATCGTTTTCATGGAATTGTCCCGGCCCTACCTTCAGGAATGGGGCGGCGACTGGCCGAAGGAGGCCCCGCAAAGGCTCGTCTTCTACGATGCCTTCCAGAACGAACTGCCGCAGGACCGGGGAAAAATCGTCTTCATCTCCCAGATTCTACCCAGCCCGGATACCATCGGCTACGAAGACCTCGACAACCTTGTCGTCTCGAAGGTCAACAACCGGGAGATCCGGAGCCTCGACGACCTCGCCGAAGCCGTCAGGCATCCGGTCGACGGATTTCAGAAAATCGAGCTGGAGGAAGACCCCGGCGTGCTTTTCCTGGACGCTGCTGCCATCGAGGAGAACCGGGACAAGCTGATAAAAAAATACGCGCTCCCCGCTTTGCAGCGGCTTTGATGAACCGTCCGCGGCGGATCCTCTTTGTTCCTTTCGGCAGCGAGGGGGATGTCAATCCCCTGCTCTGGCTCGCGGACCTGATGGCGGAGAAGGGGCATGAGCCAGTCTTCCTGATTACTCCGCACTATGGCTCGCTGCCCGCTTCCCGCGGCTTCGAATGGCATCCGATCGGCACGGAGGAGGACTTTCAGCGATTGGCAAATGATCCTTCGCTCTGGAAGCCCGGACTGGGATCCTGGAAGGTTGCCCAAGCAATGCATGAATCGCTGCAGGCTTACCAGACCGCATTCTCGCGGGTGCAAGGAACCATCGATCTCGTGGTGGTATCGTCCCTGGGCCTCGCCGCATCGGCGCTGGCCGAGTCCCGCGGAATTCCCCGGCTGATGCTCCACATGCAGCCCATGGTCCTCAGGAGCCATGGAGACATGCCGGTTCTCACCGGGGCAAGCGCCTGGTTCCGCCAGGCACCCGCATGGCTGCACGATGCCGCATTCCTTGTCGTGGATGGAATTCTCAACAGGACCATGCTCCCTCCACTGAACCTGTTCCGCCAATCGCTCGGTCTGCCACGGCTCGCGGATTTTTACCGCGATGCCCTCATGCGGGCAGAAGGCGTCGCACTGCTAGTGCCTGACTGGTATGCCGCTCCCCAGCCGGATTGGCCGCAGGGGCTGCGGCAGTTTGATTTTCCGCTCAAGAGGAAAGCACCCGGCTCCCTGCCCGCAGATCTTTCCAGGTGGCTCGATGCCGGGACAGCCCCCGTTGTATGGACACATGGCTCGGCAAATTTGCATCTTGCCAAGGCCCAGTCGCTCGCACGTTCGGTCACGCAGGAAGTTGGCGGACGGGGATTGATCGTGGGAAAAGTGGCGCCTTCCTTTGATCTGCCGGATGAAATGTTCTACTGCGCGCATGCCCCCTTCGAGGATCTCCTTCCCCGCTGCCGCGCGATCGTGCATCACGGGGGCATCGGAACAGCATCGAAAGCCATTGGTGCCGGTATCCCACAGCTGATCATTCCCCTCGCCCATGACCAGCATGACAACGCGGCGCGGATTGAACTCCTCCACGCCGGACTCCAGTCACGGCCAAGCCGGCGGGATGCCGCGAACAAACTTCGAAGACTATTCACATCGGCGGAGATCCGTGAGGGCGTTGAGCGCTGCCGGAACCTTGTCCTGCAGTCTCCGGAACGCGCTGCGGCTCTGGCCGCATGGGCCTGCGAGTTGGCGGGCTCAGGCCGCGACTCCGCTTCGTCCTGAAGCAACCAGCCAGTCGCGCAGCCCCACCGGCGACGGCACGCATCCCGCATTCTCGATCTCACGCAAAACGCGTTCACCCGTCATGATCGCGCGGTCACGGCGGTAGATCTGGTAATCCGGGCGTGCCCTCTCCGGAGTCAGGTTCACAGTTGCCAGGTTGGCACCCGCCCTCAATGCACGCGCATATCCCTCGTCTCCCGCCAGGCTCATTGCGCTGACAGCTGGGATAATATGCTCCGGAAAAAGGAGGCGCAGCCCGGCCACGCTATTCAATGTGGCTTCAAGG
Organism: uncultured Chthoniobacter sp.; assembly: GCA_964600115.1. Classification (GTDB taxonomy): domain Bacteria; phylum Verrucomicrobiota; class Verrucomicrobiia; order Chthoniobacterales; family Terrimicrobiaceae; genus QYQL01. The sequence goes on from CAZRIL010000126.1 coordinate 8,292, forward strand.
CTGGCGGAGGGATGATCTGAATACCGGGTGTTCTCGCCGGGAACAAACGGGCTCACGCTGCATCCCGCCAGCGGGAGCGACTGCAGCAGCCCGATGGTTTCGGCCAGAATCTCATCGGTCTGTCCGGGCATTCCCAGAACGAATCCGGAAGAAACCATCCACCCGGAGGCGGAGAGCTGGCGGATGGCCGCGATGCGCTCAGCAAGTGTTCCCGGCGCCTCGATCTCCCTGTAGTGTCCGGCATTTCCGGTCTCCACCTTCATGACATAATAGTCCGCCCCCGCCTCGCGCAGGGCCGCATAGTCGCCCTCCCGGAGAGTGCCAAGACAAACACTCAGGCCCAACCGGCTCCCCTTGAGTCTGTTCAACAGTGGAATCGCAACCTCGCGCACAGCAACCGGATCCTCCCCGGCCTGCAGATTCAGGTCGGTGATGAAATCCGGGAGATTCGGGATCACTTCATTGAAAATGTCATCCGCCGTGAGGCGGTAGCGGTTCAAGCCCCGGTGGTCGCGCCGCATCGCGCAGTATCCGCAGTTCTCGCGGCAAAAATTCGAAATCTCCACGACGCCCCGCACGAAGACCCTGTTGCCAAAGAGCGAATTCCGAACCTCTTCCGCTTCGCGGTGGAGGCTGCGCTGCGGACCGCCCGAAAGCTTTAGAGATACAGAAAAGGATTCAGCTCGAAACACGGCGCGCAGTATCGATCATATCTGTCGCAGAAAACAATCCGCCTTTTCGACGGCTTCGGGCATACCCCAATCCCGCCGGGATTTGACCGACAAGCTTTTCAGGTGATCCTAGGCGGCCACGGCGACTGCGGCCTCCACTCGGGGCCGCACGGAGGCGAACCCGGGTGAGCGCTCGTAGAACGTCGGAGGTTCCACGCTTTCGCGCTTCAACTCTTTTTTGAGCGAACGCAAAACCCATCGTCCTCCAAGCGATGCCACCAGCTTCGATGTCCAGCCAAAGTGCCGGGTCAGATCGCGCAGGATGGAATCCGCCTCACGATACATCGGGGAGCCTTTGGGATACCACTGGCGGGTCGCCCACAGCACTGCGGAGTATTGGTGAGGAAGGGTGCAGGCTTCGCGTTGGAAACGCGCGCGCACCCGTGGGTCCGGATGCTTGGAATACTTCTTCCATCCGCGGAGGGTCGCCCGCGCCATGCGCATGATGCTCGGGCCGTTCGCCTCGAAGTCGCGCGCAAAGGCTTTCAGCAAAAATCCCGTCTCATCGCCCGGCGGTATGTGGGCGTGACGGTGCGCGAATCGCAGTTGCCCGTGAATATCCGATGGATCCTCGCATTCCGGATCGATCAGTGTTCCGTTCGCGCGATGGTGTTCGAAGAGCGGAGTGCCGGCCACTGGCGTGTAGAGCATGAACTGGTGGAACTCCGTGTTGTGCGACACCGCATGCTCGATGGCGGCATCGAGATTCTGCGGGGTGTGCTCCTCAAGCCCGATGATCGTTGAGCCGAGAATGCTGATCCCGTGCGACTGGAGTTCAGCCACGAGCTCGTGCGTGTCGGTTCCGGCGAGTTTCTGGTATTGGCTCTTCTTCCCCTCCAGCCCCATCCACACCCAGGAAATTCCGAGCCGCACCAGCTGATCCATCGTGTAGGATTGGAGGACATTTGCCGAACTGAAGACATACAGCGACCAGCTCTTGTTGTTCTTCTCCATGAGTTCGAGCAGCCGCAGGGCCCGCTTCTTGTGAAGAAGGAAATTCTCATCCATCACAAAGAATGACTGCACGCTGAGATCGCGCTCCAATCCAACCATCACTTCGAACAACTCATCGCCGGTCTCGTAAAAATTGATGAACCGGCCCTTGCCGCCGAACATTGCGGACGTCGAACAAAAATTGCATCCCATCGGGCATCCGACCGAAGGAATCAGCGTCGCCGCTACATACCCGGGCTTTTCCTGCAAAGCCATTCCCATCGTCCGCGTGCCGATACCGGACAGAATCCGGGGATGACGGATCGGGGCGGAAACATCCTCCCCAAGGAACTCCCGGAACCAGCGGACCCCTTCGCCCCTTACTACAAAGTCGGCATTCAGGCGCTCCTCAATCCTTGGCATTCCCGAAATATGTCCACCGACAATGATCTTCGCATTCGGCTGGAGTTCCCGGACCAGCCGGCACATCTCCCGGGCTTTGAAGAAATTCGGAGGGATCGCGCTGATCGCCACGATATCGAACGCCTCGTTTTTCAGTTCCTCGATAAAGCGCTCGCGCGTCGGGAAGTCCAGGAGGGCACTTTGTGCCGAGATGTTTTCCCGGATCAACATCAGCCCCCAGGACCGGTGGAACATGCGGATGGAAAACGGGCCCTGCAGGCGGGTCACCTGGTTGTGGTAGAGTTCCATCGGATTGATCGACCTGCTCCCGAACTCGTCATCGCGGGCATAGGGACCAAAGACGCTGGTAAAAAGAATTCGGGGCAGAGCACGGGGCATCCCCGAAACCTCAGATTCCCATTGCGGCATGTATGACATAAGCCTTTCAGTCTACTCCCTGGCATCCGCATCGGCACAAGTTTTCTCCCGTTTCAGGGATAAAACCCCCAGTTCCTTGATCGACATCAATGAAAACGTCGCCGCTTGGTCGCAAATGCGCGGAAAAACAAGATTGTCGGCCCCCATTGCGGCCGAGCGAACTCCCCGCCGGCCGCGACTATCCGGTCAAAGCCATGACAGACGGATCGGTAGCAGTGGATCCCCGGGGGGGAACTTTCCACGCTGTGCCGGTTACGGGAACCGGCCAACCTGTCAGATCCGCCGGTATCTCCGGATCACATAATCTGTTCCGCTTTCGATCAGCTTTCCTCCGTCAAAATCTGATTCAAATTCTGGAAACCAGGTATCTCCGGCCACCGAGCGGTTGACATGGGTCAGCAGGATCTCCCGGCAGAGCGGCAGGAGCGCGGAATAAATTTCTGCACCTCCAATCACGAAAACCTCACGTCCGTCGCCGGGCGCCACAATCTCCGAAGGTTGCCGGAAAACCTTCACCCCCGGATATCCGGCGGTCCGCGAGAGCACCCAGTTTTCGCGTCCGGGAAGCGGCTTCCCCAATGACTCGAATGTCTTCCGTCCCATCACGATGATGTTCCCGATGGTCGTGCGCTTGAAAAACTTGAGATCCTCCGGGATATGCCACGGGATCTTCCCTTCCGCCCCGATCACGCGCTCCCTCGACATGGCGGCAATGGCTATCATAACGAAACAGGATACCGGAAGTCGGAAACCGGAGAGTTCAACCAGAATACCTCGTTGACGAAACACGTTCCGTGTTCCGCTACAGTCTTAGTCCGGGCCGCTCGCGTAGCGGAATTCTGAAAGAATTTCGACGACTTTCCGCATTCCGCTCTCCGGTTTTCCTTCATACCGAAATCTCCGCCTTGATCGCCGGATGCGGCTCGTATCCTTCGAGGGTGAAATCCTCATACCGGAAATCCTCGAGAGCCTTCACGCCGGGGTTGAGGATCATGCGGGGGAGCGGGCGGCACTCGCGTCCAAGTTGCAGGCGGGCCTGATCGAGGTGGTTGGCATACAGATGAAGATCGCCGAACGTATGGACAAAATCGCCGGCCTTCAGGCCTGTTACCTGCGCCACCATCATCGTGAGCAGCGCGTAGGATGCGATGTTGAACGGAACCCCGAGAAAGAGATCCGCACTCCGCTGGTAGAGCTGGCAGCTCAGTTCCCCGTCCTGCACATAAAACTGAAAGAGGGCATGGCACGGCGCGAGGGCCATGAGCTCCAGCTCTCCGGGGTTCCATGCACAGACCACCAACCGCCGGCTGTCAGGGTTGGCACGGATCTGCGCGACGACCGCGCTGATCTGGTCCAACGAGGTTCCGTCCGGTTTGCGCCAGTCCCTCCACTGGGCCCCGTAGACGCGTCCGAGATTACCCGCCCCATCCGCCCACTCATCCCAGATCGTGACCTTGTTCTCGCGCAAATACGCGACGTTTGTTTCGCCTTTGAGAAACCAGAGCAACTCATGAATGATCGAGCGCAGGTGCAGTTTCTTTGTCGTCACCAACGGAAATCCGTCCCGGAGATCGAACCGTTCCTGCGCTCCGAAAACCGAATACGTGCCGGTGCCCGTGCGGTCGGATTTGTATTTTCCCTTCTCGAGAACGAGGCGGAGGAGCCGTTGGTATTGCTGCATGCCGTGGAAGAGTATCCGGCAGGCGGTGCCCTTGGCAATTCCTGCGGATGAGGATTACACGAATCCGGCACCCCGCTCAAAATCGGAAAACACTCGCCTTGCTCCCCCCACTTGTGCAGAGGATGCACATGCACGTCACCTTCGCCTCTCTTGGAACACTGGGGGATTTGCACCCTCTGCTGGCCGTGGCGCGGGCGGTCCAGCAACGCGGCGGGGATGTGACAATCGCCACATCGAAAGGCTTCGGCGACTACGTTGCATCGCTCGGATTCCGATTCTGCCCGATTCGCCCGGATCTCGAGGCCGGCTTTGGCCAGGTCAGCAGGCTGAGCGATCCGGGCCGGGGGCCCGGGCGCTTGCTGTGCGAGGAGGTCTTCCCCGCGGTGCGTGAGACGTATGGGGATTTGCTCCAAGCCTGCAGGACGGCGGATCTTCTGGTGGTCGGAGAACTGCTCTATGTGGCCTCGCTCGTTGCCGAAAAAACCGGGATCCCCTGGGTGAATGCGGTGCTGTCGCCGAGTTCCTTTCTGTCCTCGCTCGATCCGTGCGTGCTCGCGCCGGTTCCCGCGTTCCATCACCTGAGGCATTTCGGCCGGTTGCCGCACCGGCTGCTCCTGGGTTATGGAGACCGCCTCACTTCGCGCTGGGCGGAGCCCTTGTATGCATTCCGCCGCGAACTCGGGTTCCCTGCAGGCAGGAATCCTGTCTATCATGAGAAGCACTCCCCCCACCTGACGCTCGCGCTTTTTCCGGAGCTGTTTGCCGCCCCTCAGGCCGACTGGCCGGCGCAGGTCCTGCAAACCGGCTTCACGTTTTTTGAACAACCGCCCCAAAAGGCCACCCTTCCACAAGTCAGGGCGTTTCTCGATGCCGGAAGTCCTCCGCTGGTTTTCACCCTTGGGTCCTCAATGGTGGGAATCGCGGGCGACTTCTACGGAGATGCGGCACGGGCAGCGATGGCCCTTGGACGCCGCGCCATCCTGCTCATCGGAAAGAACCCGCTGCCCGCCGGACTCCCGGATTCCATTCTCCCCGTCGCCTATGCCCCGCTGGAATCGGTTTTCCCCCGGGCTGCTGCCGTCATCCACCACGGGGGGATCGGCAGCTGCGCCATGGCCCTGCGAAGCGGCGTTCCGTCGCTCGTGATCCCGTTCGCTTACGATCAGCCGGACAATGCCGAACGCCTCCGCAAGCTCGGCGTTGCCCGGATATTGAAGCGCAGCCGGGTCTCTGCCGGATCGCTCGGCTCGAAGCTGAAGCAGATCCTCGACAGCCAACAAACGGGGGAGACTGCACGGCAGCTGGCAAAGCGGATCACCCCCGACGATGACTTGAACCGGACGGTCCGGGCACTGGAAAATTTGGCGCATCCCGCATGAGCCGGCGGAATGCCCTTCTTGGCTTGTGGGGACGGGCAATCCCATATCCACTGCAGCTTCTGCATTGCCATGAATGAAGCCAGAAATCAACCCGACCGCCGGCGGAAGCTTGAGGATGCCGCGTTCGTTTTCCGGTATCTCCGCCCCTACCGCCTGCCCTTCTGCGCGGCCGTCATCAGTCTTGTGGCCTCCACTTCGCTCGGCCTCTGCTTTCCGTATCTGACCGGCGTTCTTCTTGATAATGGATTGTCCGCAGACAAAACGGCCGCAACCCTGACAATCAACAGGACCGCCCTCCTTCTCCTGGCCACCCTCGCGGCACAAGCCATCTTTTCCTTCTTCTCCACAACCTGGTTCTACGCCTGCGGAGAGAAGGCCCTCACCGACCTCCGCCGTGAAACATTCTCCCGCCTGATCGGCATGCCGATGGCATTTTTTTCCCGGCGAAGGATCGGCGAGCTGTCGAGCCGCCTGACAAACGACCTCACGCTCCTGCAGGACACGCTGACCATGACCGTCCAGCAGACCCTGCGCCAAAGCCTGCTCCTCACCGGTGGCATCTTCATGGTCGCGTGGACGTCGCTCCGCCTCAGCGGCCTGATGATTTCCACCTTTCCGGTGCTCGTGCTGGTTGGAATCGTCTACGGGCGGTATATCCGACGCCACGCACGGGAGGCCCAGGACCGCCTTGCCGAGGCGGGGACTGTAGTCGACGAATCCCTGCAGGGCATCGCGAATGTCAAAGCTTTTGGAAATGAGCGCTTCGAGTTCTCCCGCTACTCGCGGCATCTGGAAGCCTTCCTCCGGGTCATTCTCCGGACAGCCGTGCTCCGGGCCTCGATGGTTTCGTTCATCATCTTCGGCGTTTTCGGTTCGATCGTTCTGGTCTTCTGGTATGGGGCCCATCTGATGCTCGCCGGCGGGCTTACCTTCGGCGAGCTCACGCGCTTCGTCCTTTACACGACGTTCGTGGGCGGATCTGTCGCCTCCTTCGCCGAGGTTGCCGGCCAGGTCCAGAAGACCCTCGGTGCCACCGAGCGTGTTCGCGAACTGCTGGCCGAATCGCCCGAGATCGATTCGCAGGCCGTTGCCCCGGCCCTGCCCGCACCACGGTTTCGAGGCACCGTCCGGTTCGACGATGTCTCATTCCGCTATCCGTCCCGCAAGGAAATCCCGGTGCTGCAGAACCTCACCATCGAGGCGGCAGCCGGCGAAAGCATCGCCCTCGTCGGGGCGAGCGGCGCTGGAAAATCCACCATCGTGTCCCTCTTGCTCCGCTTCTACGAACCCGACTCCGGGCGGATCATTGTTGATGGCCGGCCCGCAGCCGATTACACGCTGGCCGACCTGCGATCGAACCTCGCGATCGTTCCCCAGGAGGTCATCCTTCTTGGAGGGACTGTGGAGGAGAACATCCTCTACGGAAAACCTTCGGCCACCCCCGCTGAGGTTACGGCCGCATCCCGGCTGGCGGCCTGCCACGAGTTTATCGAGCGGTTCCCGGACGGCTACGCAACGGTAGTCGGGGACCGCGGGATCAAGCTCTCAGGCGGCCAGAGGCAACGCATCGCCATCGCCCGCGCGCTGCTGAAGGACCCGTCCATCCTGATCCTCGACGAAGCGACCAGCTCGCTGGATTCCGAAAGCGAACGCCTGATCCAGCAAGCGCTCGGCGTCCTTCTCGAAAACCGCACCGCCATCATCATCGCCCACAGGCTCTCAACGATCAGACGGGTTGATAGAATCTATGTGATCGAAAATGGCCAAGTCATCGAAACCGGTTCGCATGACGAACTCTTCGCAAGGCCGGACGGTGCCTACCGGCGGCTCGCGGAACTCCAGTTCCTCGATTCCGGTTTCAAAGACGAAAAATTGCACCCCCCCGGGCTCGAACCGGGAACCAATTGATTAAGAGTCAACTGCTCTAC
>CAZRIL010000127.1:0-15633 GCA_964600115.1 uncultured Chthoniobacter sp.
TGTTCACGTTTTTCGTGGTTGTGACCGACCTGCGGTATCTGGGCGGATATCCGGTTTCGTTGTTCCTTGAGCTTGACCCGCTCGTGGCGTTTTCGACCGCGATCACGACGCACACGATTTACAAAGGTTTGCTTTGGAGCCTGGTTCTCATCATTCCGACCGTCCTGCTCGGGCGGGTGTTCTGCAATTGGATCTGCCCCTACGGGATCCTTCATCACTTTATCGGATGGGTGTTCGGCAAAGGGCGCGCCTCCGAGCAGGTCCGCATCGAGTCGAACCGATACCGGAGCATCTACCAGATCAAATATATCATCCTCATCGCGATGGTCGTGGCGGCTGTTTTCGGCACGCTGCAGATCGGGCTTCTCGATCCGATCTGCCTGTTTTACCGTTCGATGAGCACTGCGATTCTTCCGGCGGTGAACATGATTGTTCCCGACAGCGTCTATGTCCGGCAATACTTCCATGCCGGGGCCTGGGCGATCGGCTTCTTCCTTTTTCTGCTTGTCGGAATGAATGTATTTATTCCGAGGTTTTTCTGCCGCGTGATCTGTCCGCTCGGCGCATTCCTCGGAGCCCTCGCGCCTGCGGCGCTGTGGAGGATCGAGCGGAACCCCACGAAATGCGTGGATTGCGACCTTTGCCTGAAGAACTGCGAGGGGGCCTCCGACCCGCACACCCAACTCCGGAAGAGCGAATGTTTTGTCTGTTTCAACTGCATCGAGGACTGCCCGGAAGATGCGCTCTCGTTCAAGTTCATGCCGCCGCTTCAGCACGAGGTGACGGCTCCGGCGGTGCCGGCCCGCCGGGCGTTTCTCGGAGTCCTGCTCGGCGGGGCCTTTTTCGGGTTCGGGCGTTCGTCCGGGGACTCGGACAGGAACTACAGCAAGAAGGTGATCCGTCCGCCTGGATCCGTTGAGGAGAAGGAATTTCTCGACCGCTGCATCAAGTGCGACCAGTGCATCCGGGTTTGCCCGACGAATGTCCTCCAGCCTGCGATCTTTGCTGCCGGCATTGAAGGGATCTGGACCCCGATCCTGAACATGAAGGTCGGCTACTGCGAGTTGAACTGCACGCTCTGCGGCCAAGTCTGCCCGACCGGCGCGATCCAGCGGATCACAATCGAGGAGAAGAACGGGCTCGGTGATTTTGCAGCGCAGGGGCCGGTGCGCATCGGCACAGCATTCTACGACCATGGCCGCTGCCTTCCGTGGAGCATGGAGACTCCGTGTGTGGTCTGCGAGGAAGTCTGCCCGGTTTCTCCCAAGGCGATCTTTTCCCGCGAAGTCACCATCACGAAACGCGACGGCACGCCGATCAAACTTCGTCAGCCCTACGTCGAGCCCTCGCAGTGCATCGGCTGCGGGATCTGCGAGCGCGAGTGCCCGGTGACCGACGAGGCGGCCATCCGCGTCACCGCCATCGGGGAAACCCGCTCCCGCGAACGCCGTCTCCTCCTCGATGGCGGGGCTTCCCCATCCTGACCACATGGCAAAACCCCAACCCGCCACACGCATCCGGACCTGCCGCGCCTGCGGAACCAAATACGAATATCCGCTCAAGAGCGATCCGGCGGCCACCCGGCATCATTGTGCAGAGTGCGCATCCATCCCGGCTTCCCTCCGCAAAACCAGCGAGCGCCTTCTGCTCCGGATCCAGAAGCTCGAACTGGAACTCAGCCGGCTGAAACCGGCTGCGCCGACCCCGGCTCCTCCTTCCAGGGATGTCTGATTGTCCTGCGGGTTCCCACATCGCGGGTTGAAGTGGATTGAGGACCGCAGCATAATGCCCGGAATTTCATGGACCGACTTTTGTTAACCGGCGCGACGTTTTGCCTGCTTTTGAGCTTCGGCTACACCCTGTTCGCGCTTGGTGCCGGGCGGTTCCGTCCGGGGCTGGTCAACCTTGTGGCGATCCTCGGCGGGTTCGTGCTTCTTTCGCTGGATCTGTGGCAGCGTGGTCAGGCGCAGGGGTCCTGCCCGATCAATTCGTTGTTTGATGTGCTCGTGTTCATGAGCTGGTCGATACTGCTGATCTACCTTCTCGTCGGGCCGGCCTACCACCTGTCGCTGCTCGGCGCGTTCACGTCGCCGCTGGTATTTCTGGTTTTGCTGTTCGCCCAGCTCGGGCCTGTCGGGCCGACCGCGCAGGGCCGGTTTGATCGCGATCCCTGGGTGGAAGCTCATGCAGCACTAAGTCTGATCGCCTACGGGGCCTTTGCCCTGGCCGCTGTTGCGGGCCTGATGTATCTGGTTCAGGATCGGCAGTTGAAAAGGCGACAAGCCGGGACACTTTTCTACAACCTTCCTCCTGTCACCGAGCTTGGCATCGCCAATGCCAGGCTCCTCTGGCTCGGGTTCGGACTTTTGACCATCGGATTTGCGGCGGGCTTCATCAGTGGGATTCACGTCAACAATCTGAAATTCGGAGCCTCGGTGATGATCTGGGTCGCCTACGGCATCATTTTGGCGCTGCGCAAAATCCACCGTCTTCCGCCAAGGCGCACGGCCGCCGCCTCGATGGCCGTATTCCTCCTGGCCCTCCTGGCGCTTCCCGCCATCCAATACCTTTCCTCGCCCAAATGAATATTGTTTGCGCGGGCATCAACCACCGGAGTGCGACAGTGGATATCCGGGAAAAATTTGCGGTGGGTCCGCAGGAACTCCAGCAGGCGCTCTCGCGCATCCGCGGCATCGACGGCCTCGCGGGAGCTGTGATTGTTTCGACCTGCAACCGGGTCGAATACTACACGGCCAGCGTTTGCCCGATCCGCGTCCTGGATGGGCTGCGGGGATACCTTCAGGAGCGGACCGGAGAAATTGAGGCCCCGCTTTACACACACGACTCGCCTGCGAGCGTCCGGCATTTGTTCCGTGTGGCGAGCGGACTGGATTCCATGGTGATCGGCGAGACCGAGATCCTCGGCCAGCTCAAGCAGGCGTATGCGGCAGCCACCGCCTGCGGGGCCACAACCCGTCATCTCAACAAGCTGTTCCAGCACGCATTCCGCGTTGCAAAACAAGTGAGGAGCGAGACGCAGATCACGAGGGGTTCCACCTCCGTTGGTTCCGTTGCCGTGGATCTCGCGGGAAAAATCTTCGGCGACCTGGGCGGGCGGACGATCATGATTCTGGGTGCCGGAGAGACCAGCGAGAGGACCGCCCGGAGCTTTGTCTCCCGGGGGGCGAGAACCGTCATTGTGGCCAACCGGACCTTCGACCGGGCCGCTCGGCTCGCGGAGGAGATCGGGGGGATGGCGGTCCATTTTGAAAATTGGCCGAACGCGTTTGAGAACGTGGACATCCTGATCTGCTCGACAGCGGCGCCGCATCCGATCGTGACCCGCGAAATGCTCGAGCCTTTGCTCAAACGCAGGAACGACCGCCCGCTGTTTATCATCGATCTTGCAGTCCCCCGCGATGCGGAAGCCTCGCTGAACGATTTGGAGAATGTGTATCTTTTCGACATCGATTCCCTCGAGAAGATTGCGGGCGAGTCGATGGAGGTCCGGCGCGCTGAAGTCGTGCGCTGCGAAAAAATGATCGACCAGCACGTCAGTGAGTTCGTGGGCTGGATGCGGAGCCATATCGCTTTTCACTCATGAAGACATTGATCCTCGGAACGCGCGGAAGCGATCTGGCCCTTGTGCAGACCAGGGATGTGGCGTCCAGGCTCGGCCTGGCGCACCCCGGGCTCGACCTATCGGAAAAGATCATCAAGACCACCGGTGACAAACGGCTGGATGTCAGCCTCTCCGCGCCGGGCCAGCTCGACAAGGGGCTCTTCACGAAGGAACTGGAGGAAGCCCTGCTCGCCGGGACCATCCATGCGGCTGTGCACAGCCTGAAGGATCTTCCGACCGAGCAACCACCCGGGCTGATTGTCGCTGCGGTCCTCGAGAGGGCCGACTTGTCCGATGCGCTGGCTTCGAAGCATCCCGGGGGCTGGAAAGGGCTTCCTCCCGAGGCGACGGTTGCCACCTCGAGCCTTCGCCGGAAAAATCAGCTCCTTCTTCTCCGCCCCGATTTAAAAGTCGTCGAAATCCGCGGTAACGTCCCGACGCGCCTGCGCAAAGTTCTGGATGACCCCGGTCTGGATGCCCTAATTGTGGCAAGCGCCGCACTGGATCGCCTGGGAACAGAAATTGTCCCCGCCGGGTTGGAGGTGACGATCATTGAGGAAATGCTTCCTGCACCCGGCCAGGGCGCTGTGGCAGTCGAATGCCGCGAATCGGATTCTGAATCCCGTTCAATTCTCTCCGCGATCCATCATGAGCCCACCGCCCGCTGCGTCACTGCCGAGCGGGAACTGCTGCACCGGCTCGGCGGAGGCTGTCACCTTCCGCTTGGTGCCCGGGCAGTCATAGAGGATGGAAAGCTCCGGCTGCTGGCCGGACTCTTTGAAGCGGACGGGATCCGCTGGCTTTCCCGTTAAGGAAATCTCAGCGCCTGCGGAAATTCCTCTGCCGGCCGAACCGGTTCCGGCCATCCATGCGCGGTTCGACTTCGGGGCCTGCCAGATGGCTGGCTACACACGTGGCTCGCGCCGGAACAGTCGCGGGAGATGCCGTGCCCCATGGATGACGTAGAGCACGCGCACGGAATTGCTTTCGACTCGGTAATAGACCAGATAGTTCCCGTTTACCGGCAGCATCCTGACGGCTTTCATTTGCGGGTTGCGAGTTGGATACAGGACGCCGATCTCCGGTTGTGTTGCAATCTGCGCAAAGACCTCTTCCACTGTATCGAGCAGGCAGTCGGCAGCTGCAGGGTTATCACGTGCGATGTGGGCGTAGATACCCGGCAAGTCCTCCTCGAGGACAGCCGGATGACGCTCAATCCTCAAGGATTGAGGAGCTTGGACGCGGCGTTCCTCACCCGGTTTTTCCAGTCCGGCTCCAGCGTGGCAAACGGGCCGCTGATGCGCTCGGCCAACACGCGCTCCAGCGTGGCTGCCGCACAATCGGATTCCACAAGACCGAGGAGATACTCCGCCTTGGAGTGCGCTCCAGAGGATTTCACCCGCTCGGCGAGCGAGGCCTCTAGTGCCTCGGGCAGATCAATGGTGAGCGTTGACATGGCGGGAATCTACCATGTCACGTCCGGGCTGCCAAGCCCGCAAAACGTTTGCAGATATGAAAACCGGCCTGTTGCCGGGCTGGGCGAATCAGCGCCTGCGGAAATTCCTCTGTCGGCCGAACCGGTTCCGTCCATCCATCCGGGGCTCGACTTTCGGGGCCTGTGGCCGCGGGGATTCGCCGTTTGGCGGGACCTGGAATCCGTCGAGCTTCAGGCGTTCGATTTTTTGTCCGATGAAGCGCTCGATCGCCGTGAGTTTTTTTATTTCCTCCGGGGTGATAAGCGTGAAGGCGTCGCCCGTCTGGAGCGCGCGTCCTGTCCGGCCGATCCGGTGGACATAGTCCTCCGGATGCTGGGGAATATCGTAGTTGATGACATGGCTGACGCCGGCGACATCGATCCCGCGCGCCGCGATATCCGTTGCCACCATCACCTCGTATTTTCCGGATTTGAATCCGTGGAGCGCCTCGATGCGCTGGTTCTGCGAGCGGTTCGCGTGGAGGACGGCGACCGAGTGATTGTTCGCGCGCAGCTTCTTTGCGATTTTGTCGGCGCCGTGTTTGGTGCGCGAGAAGATGATCACGCTCTGGTAGTCGGTGGCCGTGAGGAGTGCGAGCAGCAGGTCGAATTTTCGCGAGGGATCCACCGTGTAGATCCCGTGCTTCACGGTTGAAACGACCGAGGTGGAAGCTCCGATTTCGATGCGCACGGGATCCCGCAGCGCGAAGGACGCAAGCTCCGTGATCTCAGGAGGCAGGGTCGCGGAAAAGAATAGCGTCTGCCGGTCTTTCGGGCACTTGGCAATGATCCGCCGCATCGGGGGAAGGAAACCGACGTCCAGCATCCGGTCCACCTCGTCGAGCACGAGGATCTCGATTTCGTTAAGGCGCAAGGTTCCCTGCTGAAGGTGATCCTCCAACCGCCCCGGCGTGGCGACCACGATGTCCAGGCCGTCCTTGAGAGCGGAGCGCTGGGCTCCGTATCCCACTCCTCCGAAAATCGAACCCACGCGGATGTCGGTGAATCGCGCAAAATCCCGGATCGCTGTCTCGACCTGCATGGCCAGCTCGCGGGTGGGCTCCAGGATCAGGCACCGGCACCGGCCGTGCGAACCCATTTTTTGGAGAATCGGCAACCCGAAGGCGGCGGTCTTCCCGGTCCCGGTTTGAGCGGATGCGATGACATCCCTGCCCTCGAGGGCCGGCGGGATCGCCCTCAGCTGGATGGGTGTCGGATCCCCGTAACCCATCGCCTGGACGCCTTGCAGAATTGGCTTGGTCAGTCCAAGCGTGGAAAATGCCATAAGGGGTGACCTTGGGGCGGCCCGACCTGATTGTCAACCCAGCGCCTGAGAATGAGCGGCGCAGCAGCCGGTCGCCTTCCTGCTTCGGGAGGAACACTATGGTGATCGCGAGTTGCTGACGACCGCAAATCGCACGCAAAATACCGTGCCGATACCTGGCTCGCTGGTGACATTGATCGTGCCTCCTTGCTTTTCGACGATGGCTTTTGTGATGGCCAGTCCGAGACCAGCATGCTCGCGTCCGGCGGCACGGGACTTTTCGGCGCGATAAAACCGCTCGAAGATGTGTGGGAAGTCGTCGGGAGAGATTCCCTGGCCGGTGTCGCTGACGGTGAGGATCGCGTTGTCCGCATCGCGGTGAACTTTCACCCGGACGCTGCCTCCGGGGCGGTTGTAGGAAATCGCATTGCCGACCAGATTGCCGACCACCAGCGCGAGGTCATCGGCGAATCCCGGACATTCGACCGGGCTGGCTTCCAAGCTCAGCCTTACATTCTTCTCCCCGGCCATTGGCCTGTGAAGCGAAACGGATTCCGCTGCGATACGGGACAGGTCGCAGATTCCGGCGGGTTCCCGCGCTTCCTCCGAGTCGAACCGCGCGAGGACGAGCAGGGATTCGATCAGCCCGCGCATGCGCTGGGCAGCGCGCTGGCAGGCGGCGAGGCTTTCACGGTATTCGTCGGGCGAGCGCTCCCGGGTCAGCGCGGCCTGGGCCTGGGTGAGGATGACGGCGACAGGCGTGCGCAGCTCGTGCGAGGCATCTGCGGTGAATTGGGCTTGCCGGGTGAAGGAGGCCTGCAGTCGGGCAAACGTGGTGTTGAGGTCGCGGGCGAGCAGGGCGAGCTCGTTCTTGCTGCCCGTCGGGTAGATCCGTCGGGAGAGATCTCCGTCCGAGATTTGTCTCGCAGTTTCTCTGATCCCGTCGATCGGGCGGAGGGCACGCGAGGCAATCCAGTGTCCGCCGGCAAGCCCGAGCAGGAGGACCGCCCCACCAGATCCGGCCAACAGCCAGGCGGTGCGGCGGAGCCCCGTCAGTTCATCACCGATATTCCTGCCCACGAGAACGCATTCACCGGACGGGATATCGTGGAAGCACTCGCGGAGAGTTCCGCGGGTTCGGAATACGGGCGGGCCTGGAAGCCGCTCGGGCACCGGGATGCCGGAAGGCGCGGCTTGGGAGACGACGGTCTGCCGCCCGTCCCGAAGCCAGACAGCATAATAATATGCTTTTCCCGTTACCCCCTCGAAAAGCCTCTGCTCGCGTGGCGACCATCGCATGGAACCCGGCGCCTGTTCGCGGCGGAGCAGCTGCGAGTCCTCGACGATCCCCATGCGTTGTTCCAACTCGCGGTCCGCGCTGCGCATCTGATTGGCGCGCTGGAACTCCCATGCGGTCAACCCGAAGCCCGCCAGCACCAGCACGAGCAAAAGTCCGTGCCAGAGTTGCAGCTGCCAGCGGACGGAGTGGTAAAATCTCATTCGATGCAATACCCGTGCCCCCGCCGGGTGGCAATCAGCCCGTGGCCGAGCTTCTTGCGCAGGTTGGAAACATGCACGTCGAGGAGGTTGGAGAGCGAGTCGTCATTCTCGTCGAACAGGTGCTCATACAGCGCTGTGCGCGTGACAGTCTCGCCGCGGTGCATGGCAAGAAATTCCAGCAGACAATACTCGCGCGCGGTGAGCTCGACGGGGTGTCCGTCGAGCGTGACCCGGCGGGCGGCAGAATCGATGGCAACGCTTCCCGTTTCGATGATGTTCACCGTTTGTCCGGCCGCCCGACGGATGATCGCCCGCAGCCGGGCGAACAGCTCCTCCAGGTCAAAAGGCTTCACCAGATAATCGTCGGCACCGGCGTCAAGCCCTCGCACGCGATCCCGCGCGGCATCGCGTGCGGTGAGCATGAGCACGGGCGTCCTCCTCGACTCCCGCAGGCATTCGAGGACTTTCCACCCGTCCAGAAGCGGCAGCATCACGTCGAGCACGATCGCGTCATACGCGACCTCCGTCGATTTGTAGAGACCCTCTTCGCCGTCAGCCGCCGTGTCCACCGCATAGCCCTCTTCGCGCAGAGCCCGGGCAAGGCTTGTCAGGAGATCGGCTTCGTCTTCGATCAGCAGGATTCTCATGTTGTCAGCGGAGAGCCTATAGCAGGGTGAGGGCGTTTGGACAGAACTGGCATGCACGGAGCATGGAGGAAGCAACCTGAAGATGAGATGATGACCCTGTTTTTGTGCCCCTTCACATTCCCTTAAGGTTCCTTCGCGTATATTTTCTCCGAAACGGCGAAGCGCACTGAAAATGGAGACACAAAAAAACGGTGCACTGATTGCGGATGGCGGGTCGCCAGACCGGCAAGGGTGGCTGATTGCGCTCGTGATCCTCGCCGCGAGCCTTCTAAGGGGGAGTCTGCTTTTCGGCACTGCGCTCGTGCCCGGGACGAACGGGGGCTACTACCCCGTCCAGGCTCGAGCCCTGCTCACCCACGGTTCGCTGGGGATTCCCGATCTGCCGCTCATATTCTACATGCAGGCATCGCTGGCGTGGACCCTGCAGTGGGTTTCCGGGTGGGACCTTGATTCTTGCATTCTTTTCTCGGTAAAGGTGACGGATTCAATTCTTCCTGCGCTGGTGGCGCTGCCCGTGGCATTGCTCGTGCGGCGCTGGACCAAAACTGTTGGCGCTCCCGCGTGGATCGCTCCGACAGCCGCAGCTTCCTTGACTCTCAGCGCTCCGATATTGGGCATGGTTGGAAACTTTGAAAAAAACTCGCTGGGCCTGCTTTGGCTCTGCCTGCTCCTTCTCTTCATTCAACGGTGGCTGACGCGCCCGGAATTGCCGAATGCGGCCGGGGTGCTTTGTTTCTGGGGGTTGGCCGCCGTGACGCATATCGGCGTGTTCGGTGCCTCGGTGATGTTTGGCGGCCTGGCGATCGCGATTTTTCTCGTGAGGCAGCGGGGGAAAGGGTGGCGCGTGTTATGGCCGCTGGTGGCCGCTGCTCTTGCCCTTGGCGGGGTCGCGGCGGGAATCGTGCTGTGGAAATTTGACGCTGCCCGAATCCACAGGCTCGCCGAAGCGCTGATCCATCCAGCGGACTACCTGACAGGCAGCAAAATGGGGCCCGGCGGCCCGGGAGGTGGCCCACCCGGCAAGTTTCCTGGCGCCCCGGCCCCCCTTCTATTCATTATGCTGCAGGCCGGACCTCCCCTGGTTTTCGCCGTTGCATCCCTCGCGGCCCTGCTGACCTGCTGGCGGCGGCGGGACGTGCTTCCAACGGCGGATCTCTGCGTGGCGGGCGCATGTGCTGCCGGTGTTCTGGTGATGACGGGACCGTGGGTGCAAGGGGACAAGGCACCACGATTTTATCTCATTGCGATCGCTCCCGCCGTCATGGCCGCGGCCTTTGCTCTGATCCACTGTAAATATCGCCGGCTGCGTGCCGGGCTCGCCGTCCTCGGTGCGGCTTGCATGATCGGGCCTTCATTTTTCGTGATCAGCGATGGCGGAAAGCCGGCCGTCAGCGAGGACGGTCTGCGCGAATTACGCTCGCTCGCCCCGCTGATCGCGACCCCCAAGAATACGCTTGTTGTGGCAAGGCACGGCATGGAGTGGTGGACGGCGTGGGCACTGCACACGCATATCGCTCAGGTGCCCGCGCTGCGGAGTTCGGACTGGCAGGATTTTGAGGCCGTATATTTCCTGCGGTCCAAAATCGATAGCTGTCCGATGCCGGGTGGAAATTTCACCCTGAGGAGGCTGCTGGGCGGCGGCTTTCCGCCTCCGGGCAGCCCGCCGCCCGGAGGTCCGGCGCAGCGGTTGAATCCGATGGCAGAACCGGAGATTCCCCGTGATGCCGGAACCGTTCATGACGGGGACCAGTTTATCTTCTCCCGCGTCAGCGCGCTGCCGGGATATATTTCCGGGCAACCGTGACCAGCAGCGATTTTCAGAAAAATTTTGCGCGCCTTCACGTTCCCTTAAGGTTTGTTCGCGTAATCTGACGCCAGTGAAAAACGAAAAATGAAGACACCCACATCCTTTGCAATCGCGCTGGCGCTGGCCGCTCTAACGATCAACGCCTCCGCACAGCAGGGCGACCGCCCGGGACCACCGCCCGGCGGAGAGGACGCGCGCGGAAAAGCGGCAGCGCTTACGGATGCGCAGGTGAAGCAGGTTGGCTCCATCCTCGCCGGATATGATGCGCAGGCGCTCACCGCCGAACAGGCGCGGGCCATCCACGGGGCCTTTCACCACGCCGGCCTCCCGGGCGGCCCCGCGATCAACGAGGCGGTCGCAGCGGCCGGCTTCAGCCCCGACAAGTTGCGCGATCTCGACCCGCCGCCCTCGGCACCCGGCGGCGGAGACGATCGGCCCGCGCCGAAAAGCGGCGGGGAGAAACCACCGCAGGGCGGCAAGAAGCAGGCCGAAAGCGGTAAGGCGGGCGGGCCGCAGCAGTATTCGATCGAGCAGGCGGCCTCCGACAATGCGCAGCTCCACACAATTGCGTTCAACGGTCTGGCGTTTGTAACCGGGGATTTCGGTGCCGACACGTTTCTGCCACCGGGCAAGGTGTGCGACTTTTTCGGCTTCCAGTATATGCGCGATATAGATGCCGCCCATAAGGGCCACAACCCGATGTTTCTCGACCGCGTCGCGGGAAACGTGCTGCAGGTCCTCACCGACGAACAGCGCGCCGTTTTTGAAAAGGCGGCGCAGCAGGAGGCGCTGGAAATGCGTGCTCTCGCCGAGAAGCGGCTCCCGCTCATCAAGGCGTTCTGCCTGCAGCTCGACGGGGACATTCCCGCCGGAAGCCAGGGGCTGAACAAGGCTGCGGTGATAAAATACGTGGGCGACATCTTTGCCGACGACGCGGAAGTGAGCTGGCGGCGCGCCCAGGTTTTCGGCCAGGTGGCGTCCTCCCTTTCCGCGCAGCAGAAGGAATCGCTCGCAAAAATGACGTTCGGCGACTTCAACACATGGCCCGCCGTGGACATGGAGAAGTACAAGCTGCCCCGTGGCACGGAGAAGATGGTCAACGTCGCCTTCATGACCTTCGCCAGCGAGTTCTTCAGCTGGTATGCGGGCTCGGTCAAGGCGGACACCTATTTCTGCCCGGAGCGTCATGGCACCTACTTTGGCGGGTTCTACATGAAGGACATGCCGGCGATGGGCAAGCGCGACTTCGACATCAGCACGTCCGTGACCGGCGACAGCGGCAAGGAGTTCCTCAGCATCCTGACCGAAGACCAGCGAAAAAATATTACCGCCATCCCCGGGCTCCAGCGCAAGGATCTGCAGGAAATCATTAGCGTGCGCGAATCTATCTCCAAGGAACTGCGCAAGTTTCTCAGCGGCGGCCAGGCGGACAAAAAGACGGTGCTCGCGCTCGGACGGCGATACGGTGAGCTCGACGGCGAGATGTCCTACTACTACGCGACCGCCTTTGCGACGGCGAACCGGACGTTGACGGCCGACCAGCGCCAGGCGCTCATCAAGCTGCGCAACCTCGACGGCTACACCAGCGCACCGGCCTACATCTATTCGGATCCCGTCACCGGGCCGGTCAATTTGCCCGCGACGGATTCCTTCTTCTTTCCGCCCACAAGCTGAGGCCGTATGGAAATTCTGCGACAATTACTCTGCAGCGGGGTTTAAATATGCGTCCGACCGGTCCGGAACCAGCCCATGAA
Source organism: uncultured Chthoniobacter sp. (assembly GCA_964600115.1). Lineage (GTDB taxonomy): Bacteria > Verrucomicrobiota > Verrucomicrobiia > Chthoniobacterales > Terrimicrobiaceae > QYQL01. The sequence continues at coordinate 12,069 of CAZRIL010000127.1, forward strand.
AAGCTTTCTCTTTCTCTTTGTTCTCGCCGGTCTCCCGCTTGCCGCGAAGCCGCCGAACTTTGTCGTCGTCCTCGGCGAGGGACACGGATGGAGCAGCACATCGGTGCAGATGGATGACGCGGTGCTCGCCTCGAAGAGCGCGGACGTCAGCACCCCGAACCTAGAAATCCTCGCGCAGGGAGGAATGCGGTTCGCGGATTTCTACGCGGCCTCGCCGCGCTGCACGCCTTCGCGGGCCGCGATCTTCACGGGGAAAAGCCCTGCGGCATTGCTCATGACCTTCGTCGGCGAAGGAAAGGCGGACAACCGGGGAGTCGCGAACGGCAAACTCCTCCCGCCCGACTGTTCGATCGAACTCCCCGCCGGCGAAACGACGATCGCCGAATTTCTCAAAGCGAACGGGTATGTCACCGCCCACTTCGGGAAATGGCATGTCGGGCGCACGGACCCGTCGATACACGGATTCGATGAAAGCGACGGGCCGACCAACAACGGCGGACCGGAAAACGTCCCGAATCCCCATCCGAAACAGCTTTTCGGAATGACCGGGCGCGGGATGGATTTTATGGCCCGGCATGTCAAGGCCGACAGGCCGTTCTACCTCCAGCTCTCGCACTACGCTTTCCGGCATGCGGAGGGCGGCAGGCAGGAAGCGCCCAGTCCGGAAGGCGCCGCCCCGTCCGATTCCGCGCAGGCGGAAACCGACCTCGATGTCGCGTTCGGCATGCTTCTGAATAAAATCAACGAGCTCGGCATCGAGGACAACACCTATGTCATCTTCACAACCGACCACGGCTCGCCCGGAAAGAATCCTCCGCTCGCAGGCGGCAAGGGAACGGTTTCTGAAGGCGGGCTGCGCGTGCCGTTCATCATCCGCGGGCCGGGGATTCAAGCCGGCACATGCTCGCATGTCCGTGCGGAGGACGAGGATATTTTTCCAACGGTCGCCGCGCTCGCGGGCATTCAGAATCCTTTGCCCGGAGGCATTGAGGGAGGCAGCCTCGCCAGCGTTCTCCACGATGCGGGCAAGGGGGTCGTGAAGCGTCCGCGCGAGGAGTTTATTGTCCACTTTCCACACTACGACAAAGACCCGTCCGGCCCAGCATCCGCGATCCTGTTGGGCGATTTCAAGCTCGTCCGCATTTATGAGACCGGCAAGCTGCATCTTTACAACATCGCGCAGGATCCAGGCGAACGCCGCGACCTCGCTTCTGAAATGCCGGACAAAACCAAGGACCTGGACCGGCGGCTTACCGTCTACCTTGATTCCGTGCATGCCCAGATGCCGGTTCCCAATCCGAATTACGATCCCACAAAGCCGGCGGATGCCCCGCGCGGCGGCGGGAAGCGAAAGGCGCAGCCATGAGGGCTATGTGGATCGCTTTGCTGGCGGCTGCGACCGTGGCGCCTGCCGCTGACGCTCCTCCCGGCCGCGACGTCGCGCCGCGCATGCCGGCCCAGGACTCGAAATGCAACGATGTGCCGGCCCACCTATTCGATATCATCCTCGGCCGTCCCGAAGCGGATTCCATCACGGCCAGCGTCCTGAGCTACGCGAACGCCGACGGATTCATCGCCTTCGGAACCGAAGCGGGAAAACCCGCGTCGAAGACGCCGGCGTGGGCATTCAAAAATGGAGAGCCCGCCGAAATCGTGCTGGCGTCGCTCAAGCCCGACACCCGGTATTTTTTCCAGCTCCACCTCGGCCAAACCACCAGCCCGGAGTATTCGTTCCAGACCGCGAAGCCGCCTGGAAAACCCTTTACGTTCACAGTTACGGCGGACTCGCACCTCGACTCGAACACCGCCCCGGACCTCTACCAAAACACCCTAGCCAACGCGCTAGCCGACCATCCCGATTTTCATTTCGACCTTGGCGACACGTTCATGAGCGAAAAGCACGCAAGCCGCGATGCCGCCGCCAGGCAATACCTTGCGCAGCGCTACTATTTCGGACAGCTCTGCCATTCAGTGCCGCTGTTCTTCGTGCTCGGCAACCACGATGGAGAAAGCCCTCGCGGGCGTGGCGACGACGGCCTTGCTGTCTGGGCAAACCTCATGCGCAAGCGCTATTTTCCCAACCCTGTGCCCGACAAGTTTTACTCGGGCGACGGATTCCAGCACCCCGGGGCAGGGCTCCTTGAGGACTACTATGCCTGGGAATGGGGCGACGCTCTCTTTGTTGTGCTCGATCCGTTCTGGTTCAAGCAACAGGGGCGCGGAAGGGGCGACAATTGGAAGCAGTCGCTCGGGAACGGCCAATACCAGTGGCTCAAGCGCACGCTCGAATCCAGCCATGCCAAATACAAATTCGTCTTCATCCACCATCTCGTCGGGGGGGCGAATGAGCAATGCCGCGGCGGTGTGGAGGCTGCACCGTTTTACGAGTGGGGTGGCAAAAATGCCGATGGCACCAACGGCTTCACCGAGCACCGCCCCGGCTGGGAAACCCCGATCCACGGGCTGTTCAAGCTCCATCACGTTTCGATCGTCTTCCATGGCCACGACCATCTCTACGCCAACCAGCAACTCGACGGCATCATCTATCAGGAGGTGCCCCAACCCGGTTATCCGGGTAACGGCAAAGCCCCCCGCCAAGCCGCAGAATACGGCTACACCCGGGGCGTCCTCCTCGGAAGCTCCGGACACATGCGCGTCGCGGTCGCGCCCAATGGGGTCAAGGTGGACTACATCCGCTCGTGCCTGTCGGAGAATGAAACCGGTGAATCCAAAAACCGCGTTGTCGCAGACCACTACGAGATTCCAGCGCCTCAGTAAGACCGCCTCCTGGCACAGGGCTGGCTCTGGCTCTTCGGCCCCCAGGCTGCAAAGGTCCCCCCCAATCAGGCCGGGACAACCCCGTCCGGGTCCGCGATTTCTTTGTCCCAATCCGCATCGACGGCGGTGTAGCTCAGGCAGCTGATTTCCTCGAGGGAAGTATTGCCATTGATCACCTGCTGAAGGCCCTCCTGGTAGAGCGTCAGCACGCCCTTCTTGAATGCGAGCTTCCTCATCTCGCTCTGCGGGGCGTTTTGCGAAATCAAATCCGCGATCGCGTTGTCCGAAGGGCACATCTCCATGAGTGCCATGCGGCCCGAGTATCCGGCCTCATGGCATTCCGGACACCCTTGCTTCTCGTAGATAAACTGAGTCTCCGGAGGCACAGCAACACGGTTGGCAGCGAAGATTGCGTGCACTTCCGGCGTGATCGGCACGGGATGCTTGCAGTAGGTGCAAAGGCGGCGGACCAGACGCTGGGCCTGCGAGAGAGCGAGCGAGTCCGCCAGCAGGTAAGGGGGGATGCCCATGGAAATCAGGCGGCTGACCGCTCGCAGCGAGTCATTTGCGTGCAGCGTCGTGAGCACGAGGTGGCCGGTCAGCGCCGCGTTGACCGCCGAGTTGGCGGTCTCCTGGTCGCGGCACTCCCCGATAAGGATGACATCCGGATCCGCGCGCATGAGCCCCCGCAGGCCCGCGGCAAAAGTGATGCCGTTCGTCGGGTCGGTCTGCGTCTGGTTCAGGCCCTCGACCTCGTATTCGATCGGATCCTCGATAGTCTGGATGT
>CAZRIL010000128.1:0-15436 GCA_964600115.1 uncultured Chthoniobacter sp.
GGTCATGGAATTCAAGGCAGCCTCCGCTTCCGCGCCAGGCCGGGTCGAGGTCCCAACCACTCTGCTCTACCGCGGCAGCCGCTACAATGTCACCTATCGCTTGGAGGAGGACGGGGGCTGGCTTATCACAGATGTGGTGATCGAAGGGGTAAGCCTGGTGGCAAACTACAGGACACAATTCGATGCCCAATTTCAAAAGGGCGGATCCAATGCCATCATTGCCGCACTCAACCGCTCAGTTGCCAACCCCGAGTAAGGCCCCAAAAATCAACAACACGACCCGAGGCATTTATGACTACGAACTCACCTTACGAATCAAAGAGAGGAAAAATCTCCATTCTGGCTCTTCTTGTTGTTGCGGCGGCGGTCCCGCTCCTGACCAGTTGCTCCACCACCTCCCGGAAGCCGGCGAAGCCTGCCTCTGCCGCAGTAGCAGGGACCTCAAAACCGGATGGCAAGTCGGTCAAGGAGCAGGGAGCCGAGCTGGACGAATACAGCGCCATTTTGATCGCAGATCCACTTGAGCCGCTCAACAGGGTCACATTCTCGCTGAACCACGGGCTTTACAGCTACATCTTCCGACCAATTTCAACGGTCTACAAGGCCGTGTTTCCAAAAGTCGTGCGCACCGGGATCTCGAACGCCTTCGATAACGTGAAGTTCCCGGTCCGATTTGTGAACGATGCGTTGCAGGGAAATTTCACGCGCGCCGGCCAGGAGACCGGTAGATTTTTTGTCAATTCCACGATCGGAATCGGAGGCCTCGGACGGCCCGCCGACCGCATGCCCGCGCTGGCCAATGTGCCTGCTGCGGACACCGGGCAGACATTTGCGAAATGGGGGATCGGTCACGGCGCGTATCTGGTTTTGCCGGTGCTGGGGCCCAGCAGCCTGCGTGACACCGTTGGATTGGCAGGAGATTATGCCCTGAATCCCGTGAGCTGGGTGACAATCTGGTATGGGGGCTACGCCTGGACGCTTGCGATCCCCTCCACGAATACCGTGCGCGCCATGCCCGACCAGCTCGACATCTACGATGCCGCCACAAAGAACACTCTCGACCGGTATATTGCGGCACGTAGTTCCTACACCCAATATCGGGAGGAAGCGGCCAAGAAGTAGTGCCGCTTGACGCGTCGCGATACGATTTTTCCGGGCGCTAAGCTCCGGCGAAAAAGAATGTTTTTCCACCATACTTGACAACCGGCAATTCGTTGACGATAGAAGCCCACCGATGACCACGTGCCGCAAATACATCAATCTCTTCTGGCTTGTGGCCATGCTCGTGCTGGCGGGAGGCAACCTCGTCCATGCGTATCAGGATCTGTGCAATCTTGAAGCACACCATGAGGCGCAGGGGCTGCCGGATACAAATGAGTGTCCTTCCGAGCATCAGTGCACCAACACTCACTCTCAGGATGTCAGCATTCTGCCGGAATCCTCTCTCCCGGGTGGAGTCGCTGTCAGCACTGTCGTCTATTTCATCCAGGAAGTCGCCTGCCCGGGCGGAGCTCTCGACGATATCACGTATCCGCCCCGGTTGTCCTAACGGCTCACGGGCGCATTGCGCCCGCAGATCGCCGTAACCAGGAGGGCTCTCGCCCTTCGCATTCCTCTCCTCAGGCGCATCGCGTCTGAATTTCCCGCAATCGCCGCGTCGACAAGCGGCCCATACCGGACACCACATGAAAAATATCCAACGTTTACTAGTCGCCATCCTTGCCGTTTTCGCTCTGATGAGCCTCTCGGCCTGCGCATCCATCGACTTCTTCACAACGAATCCGTCCCCCTTGCCGCTTGAAGCGGTTGACGCGGCGCCGGGCAGTTCCTTCAGCACTCGCGCTTTTGAGACCGAAAACAGCTTGTTTGTGACCGGCCACATGCACAAACAAAGGGGAAGCCACATCCCCACCCCGGCGCATGTTGACGTGCAGCTTATTGGAAAAGATGGCGGAGTCCTTGCGGAGGAGTTGATTGACATCGATCCCGTTCATCCCCGGAGCAGCAGGGCAATGACCGGCCGCCAGTCGTTTGTCGCACGCTTCCCGATCGATCAGGCCCGCAAGGCAAGCAAAGTCCGGGTGAAGTATCACCTCAAGTCTCACGGCGCATGACCGGCTTCGGAACATCCTATGAAAGATTTTAAACTGGCGGCGCTGGTCATATGGCTGCTCGCGCCCACGAACCTCCATGCCAGGGATCCGCAGACAATCGACAGCCTCGTCGGGACGGCCCTGGCCAACAATGCCGAGCTGCACGTGTTTGAAGCCGAGGTGGCTGCCGCGAAAGGTCGGCGCACGCAGGCCGGATTCTTCAGGAACCCGGAGGTGTCGGTTGAAATCGGCGGACGTGAAGTGCGGGATTCGGATAATCTGCTGCAAGGGAACGGAACCACCTTCGCCTCCTCCCTCGTACAGACTTTCGAGTTCCCTGGAAAAGGGACGCTCCGCAAGGCGATCGCGAATAAGAATATTGAGATCGCGGAGCTCGGACTGCAGCAATTCCGCCTCGCCCTGGCAGGCAGGGTCAGGCTGATGGCATTGGAATACCTTGCGGCGGAACGCGAGGCGGACGCCGCTGAATCAATCTATGGACAGAGCAGCCAACTCGCCGGCCACCTCAGTTCCCGGGGCGACTTCGGAGCAAAGCTGCAAATCGAGAGCAGCCTCGTGCAGGCGAGCCTGATCGGGCTCGGAGCAACCATCAAATCCGCCGCCCTGCGTCGGGAAGAAGCCCGGACGAAGCTGAATGCGCTGCTGGGCCGGCCACAGAGTCTGCCGCTCCGCATCAGCGATTCTCTGTCTGCTCCTCGAACCCAACTCACAGAGAATGAAATCATTGTTTCAGCCTGGAAAAACAATCCGCTCCTCAAGATCCGTCAGCGGGAGCTGGAGAAATCCGCGCGGGAACTGACCGCCACCCGCCTCGACATCGCTCCGGATTTTGCGATCGGTCCGTTCTTCAGCCGCGATGTGGCGGGCGATATCGAGCAGAACATCGGAGGGACAGTCACGGCAGCCATTCCCATTTGGGACTGGAACATCGGCAACATCCAAAGCGCAAAAGCCAGACGGGCTGCGGCTGAGGCGCTGCGGGTGAAGGCGGAGCGGGAGGTTGAGGCTGAAATCTTGGGCCGCCTGAAAGCCTACGAACTGACCCGGCGCCAGCTGGTCAGGATACCGCCTGGGCTTCTTGCCAATATCAAGGATGCCTCGATGCTGGCAGACATCCAGTTCCGTAACGGATCGATCGGTGCGCAGCTCTATCTCGACTCCCAATCCGCTCATCTTAATGCCCTGAGAGCTTCGCAGGAGGCCGTTCTCGATGCCTGGCGAACCTTGCTGGATCTCAACCTCCTGACTGGAGGATACCTCGAATCCAAGGAGGCAAAGCGATGAGAGTCTCCCACCTGAGTTTTGCCGCGCTCCTAGCGCTCTGCGTCCTTGGCTGTGGTGGCCGGAAAGAACATCCGGCGAAAGGAGGGCACGATGACCATGACGGGGAAGCGGAAGGAGCCAGGTTTGTGGAAGGCAAAGGCATTGACCTCCTTGAGGAAACCAGCAAAGCGATCGGGCTTGAGTTGGAAGAAGCCCATGAGAGGAAGCTCACAGCGAAAATCCGCATCGAAGCCAGGATTTACCGGACAGCCGGAGAACCGGCTCGTCCGGCTGCCGAGCAACCGGAGTTTGCCTACGCAACCGCGTATGTGAACTCCGCAGCCGCTGAACAATTGAAGCCGGGTGACTCGGCTGTGCTCAAAATCGGCGATTCCGAATTTCCAGCGAGGCTCTGGCGTGTCGACACTTCCTCAAATGCGGCGATCGGCAGTTCGGAAGCCATCCTTGAGATTCCGGATCCAAAGAAGCTTTTGCGCGTCGGAGATTTTGCTTCCGGCAGCGTGACCCTCTCAGGCGGAACCAGCGAAATCATCGCCATTCCACGATCTGCGGTTCTGGAGACCATTGCGGGCACATTCGTATTCGTCCGGAACGGCGACTATCTCTTGCGGACGCCTGTTACCACCGGCGCCGGGAATGACGGTCACATCGAAATCACCGACGGCCTGTATGCCGGCGACATCGTCGCCAACAATCCCGTCGAGACCCTCTACCTCATCGAGCTGCGCGCCACAAAAGGCGGCGGACACTGCCACTAACCATGATCGAAAAAATCATCGACTTTTCCCTGCGCCAGCGGGTCTTTGTCCTGCTCGGCACTCTGGTCCTGCTCCTTGCCGGGATATGGTCGGCCACGCGCCTCCCCATCGATGCCGTCCCCGATATCACCAACACCCAGGTTCAGATCAACACCGAGGTAAACGGCCTCGCGCCCGAGGAGATTGAAAAACTCGTCACCTATCCGCTGGAGATGGAAATGTTCGGGATTCCTCAGATGACCGAGCTCCGCTCGCTCTCGAAATTCGGGCTTTCGCAAATCACCCTCGTCTTCGAGGATGGAGCCGACATCTATCGCGCCCGCCAGCTTGTGAGCGAGCGGCTGCAGAATGCCGCGGATGATCTGCCCGGGGGGATTTCTCCGAAAATGGCGCCGCTCACAACCGGCCTCGGAGAAATCTACTACTATGTCGTCGATTACGATGACGGCTACGACGGTCCGGACAAGCCGAAGGACCGCGCCGAACAGCTCATGGAGTTGAAACTCATTCATGATTTTGTGGTGAAGCCCCAGCTTCGGAGCGTGCCGGGCATTGCCGAAGTGAATGCCTCCGGCGGCTACGAAAAGCAGATCGTAATCCTGCCGAACCCCGAAAAGCTCCTGGCAAGCGGAATCACATTCAAGGAGTTCTCGGATCTGATTGGCGGGAATGTGGAAAATACCGGTGGCAGTGTGATCCAGCTCGGTGGCGAGCAAATCGCGATCCGGACGAACGGCCGCGTCCAGTCAGCGGCAGAAATCGGGAACCTTCCAGTGAAATTCCGCGGGGGAGCAGAGCCATTGAGGGTGAAAGACCTGGCCGAAGTCGGAATCGGGAAAAATATTCGCACGGGCTCCGCCACGCATAACGGCCGGGAAGCGGTCCTCGGGGCCGCCCTCATGCTGGCCGGAGAAAACAGCCGTCTGGTAGCCAAGCGGGTGGACGCGAAGATTGCCGGGCTTCGCGCGAAGTTGCCGGAGGGAGTCGGGATAACCACGGTCTATGATCGGACCGAGCTGGTGGACAGGACCATCGCGACTGTCCAAAAGAACCTCTTCGAAGGTGCCATTTTTGTTATCGCAGTCCTGCTGCTTCTCCTCGGAAATTGGCGTGCCGCCCTCATCGTTTCCGCAGCAATCCCGCTTTCCTTCCTCTTTGCTATCACGGGGATGGTACAAACCAGGATCTCGGGCAACCTCATGAGCCTGGGCGCCGTCGATTTCGGGCTCATCATCGATGGAGCCGTCGTTATGGTGGAAAACATCGTGCGACGTCTCGGCCTGCGGCAGCACGAATTGAAGCGGCTTCTCACCCCTCCCGAGCGCATCCACACCGTCCGGGTCGCGGCGCTGGAGGTCGGGAGGCCGGCGTTCTTCGGAATCCTCATCATCACCATCGTCTACATCCCGCTCCTCTCCCTGGTCGGCGTTGAGGGAAAAACCTTCAAGCCGATGGCAATGACGGTCATCTACGCGCTTGTCGGCGCTTTGATTCTGACGCTCACCCTCATGCCCGTGCTCTGCTCGTATTTTCTCAAGGGCAAAATCAGCGAGGAAGACAATGTCGCCCTTCGGTTCCTCAAGGGGGTTTATGAGCCGGCCCTCCGCCTGGCCCTGCGGTTCCGCGGGATCTTCATCGGCGGAGCGCTTTCGCTCTTTGCCGGTTCGCTGCTTCTCTTCGGCAGTCTTGGCGCGGAGTTCATTCCGCAGCTGGATGAAGGGTCGTTTGCGACCCACATGATCAGGACCACAAGCATCGGTCTCGATGCGTCCGTGGCCATGCAGGAACGGGCGGAGCAGGTGCTCAGGGAAAAGTTTCCCGGAGTGACCCATACCTTTTCCCGCATCGGAACCGCAGAGGTCGCGACAGACCCGATGGGCGTCAATGTCTCCGACACCTACATCTTCTACAAGCCGCTCGACATTTGGGAAAAGCGCGACGGCAAAACCGTGACCAAGGACGGACTGGCCGATCGGATGAGTTCCGTACTGAGTGTGCAGGCGCCCGGCCAAGCCTACCTGTTTTCCCAACCCATCGAAATGCGGTTCAACGAAATCCTTGAAGGCACGCGCGCCGATATTGCCGTCAAGGTCTTCGGTGAGGATTACGGCGAAATCGAACGGATCGCAATGGAGGTGCGCGGGATTCTCGCGAAGATTCCGGGCGCTGCTGATGTCGAGTTCGATGCCCTGGGTAAGGCTCCCCTCCTGGAAGTCACTCCGAACCGCGAAGCCATGGCGAAATACAACGTTCACGCCGGGGAGATCAACGAGGCCGTGGAGAATGGAATGGCGGGAGGAGAACCGGGCGTCATCATCGATGGCAATCGCCGCTATCCGATTGTCGTCCGGATGCCGGACTCGTTGCGCGTCAAGGTGGACGAGATGAAAAAGCTTCCGCTCCGAACCACGGACGGCGGACTCATCACCCTCGGTCAGGTGGCCGACTTCAAGGTCGGGGAAAAAGTCAACACCATCACCCGCGAGATGGGGCAGCGCCGGGCGGCGATCATGGTCAACCTGCGCGGCCGCGACGTGGAGAGCTTTGTGGTGGAGGCGCAAGAGCAAGTCGCCTCGCAAGTGAATTTGCCAGCCGGCTACAGCGTCGAGTTCGGGGGGCAGTTCAAGAACCTGCAGGAAGCCCGTGCGAGGCTGGCGATCATCGTCCCTGTGTCACTGGCGGTCATCTTCCTGCTGATTTTCATGGCATTCGGAAGTTTGAGGCAGGCACTCCTCATCTACACCGGGATTCCCCTTGCGGTCACGGGGGGGATCTTCGCCCTCTGGTTCCGGGGTATGCCCTTCAGCATCAGCGCGGGGGTTGGATTCATCGCGCTTTCCGGTGTTGCGGTGCTCAACGGGTTAATGATGGTCAGCTACTACAACCAGCTACGGGAGGCAGGTAAAACGCTCCTTGAGTCAATCATGGAGGGATCCCTCACACGGCTGCGTCCGGTCATGATGACCGCCATGGTAGCCAGTCTGGGATTTGTCCCGATGGCCCTTGGCAGCGGCGCGGGGGCGGAAGTGCAGCGTCCGCTCGCAACTGTGGTCATCGGCGGGATCATCAGTTCGACCTTCCTCACTCTGCTTGTGCTCCCGCTCCTCTACCAGGTCTTCGAATCACACTTCGGAGCACGCAAACCCAAAGAATTATGAATCGACTGCTCCTCGTCATTTTCTCGGCAGGAACGCTCATTGCGGCGGATCTTCCGCTCACTCCCGGACAGCTCGTGAAGGAGTCTATTGAAAACAATCCGGAGCTTCGCTTCCACGAGAAACAGGTGTCGGGCCTGCCGAAGGCAACGTCGGGCGAACCGACGGCTATTGCCCGGCCTCTGGCCTTTCCTTCGCAGGAGGCATTCCGGAGCGCCGTCCTCGATCTCGATGCCGGGCTGGCCCGGCTTTATCTCGATGAGTTTCGCTTTGTTCTTGGCGGCGAGGTGAGGCTCAAATCAATGGAATACCAGGCTGCTGCGGAGACAGCCGCTGTTGCCAGGGACCTGGCGACGCGCATCACTTCGCTGGTCAAGATGGTGGAAGAGCGCCCGGCCGCCGGTGTCGAGTCGCTCGTCGAACGCCGGATTCTGGAAGCCGCAGCGCTGCCGTTCATCAAGCAGGCGGCCGAATCTTCGCTTCGGGCATCTCTGCTCCGCATCGAGCTCAACGGGCTGCTCGGAAGAACTCCCGGCAGCACGCTGACAGTTGCCGGAAGTTTTGAACCCTTGCCTGAGATAGCGACGGAGAATTCGAAAACACCGCTTCTGTTGAGCATTCGGGAGGCGGAAATCGAGCGCGGGCTCCTTGGCGTGGATGCCGCCGGCGATGTGGAATCCTTCTCCGTCGGAGGATGGTTCACACGTGAAGGTCTCGGGTCATACGACACCTCCGGCGGACACACCCACCCGGGCACGACATCCGGCGGAACTCCCGCCGGAACCAGGGCGCGATTGCTGGCGGATGCCCGGGGAAAGCTAGCCGGCGAGGTGACCAGGAGACGGTTGGCTGTAGCTGCGGCGAGGGATGTTGTGAAATCCATTCCTCCGAACCTGATAGAAAATCTGCAGAAGGCATCGGAGCTTGCGGAGCGACAATACCGCGTCGGCTCGCTCGGCGTGAATCTTCTGATCGAGACGCATCGCGAATATCTCGAAGCCCTCAAAACCCGGAATGAATCCAGCATCCAGGCCTGGAGGAATATCCTCGACCTTGAGCTTCTCAACCTCGCACCCACAGGTCCCGGAAAAATCACAGTGTTACCACAACCAGCCAAATAGCCAACATACCATGAAAAGACTCCTCACCCTCGCCCTCATCGCTGCTTCATCCGCCTTCGCAGAGGACGGGCACCAACACGGCAAAGCCCTTCCCGGCCCGAATGGCGGGCGCATCATCGAAACCGCAGGAATCCATGCCGAATTCCTCGTCCGCCCCGATCGGAAGGTAATCGTCTCGTTTTTCACCGAAGACATGAAACCGCTGCCTCCCGGCGGGCAACTGATTTCCGCGGTCGCCGAGGCCGCATCTGGAAAGGCGAAACTGGAATTCGAGAAAACCGCTGAAGGCTTTGTCTCCACGACAACGCTTCCGGAAGGAGATGGCTACCGGATTGTTCTGCAGATCAGACCCGACGCAGCCGCGAAACCGCAAAACATCCGCATTGATTATCTCTCAAAACTCTGCGGCGGGTGCAAACTGGCAGAATACGCGTGCACCTGCCTTCACGGATGAAGGGATCTCCCCTATCCAGGATTTCGAACCGCTGAAAAATCGGCCGGAGGACGCAACACTCCCGGGGACCTGAAGCGAATCAAGGGCTGCGGCCGGCGCGCTCGGCGACAATCCCTGCGGCAATCCGCTCGGCCAGCCGTTGTCTCACGGCTGGCGACTGGATGTTCCGGTTGTCTGAGGGATTGGAAACAAAGCCCAGCTCGCAGAGGACGGCGGGGCGCTTGTTGTTGCGGAGGACGTAGAACCCGCGGTTTTTAATGCCGCGATTCGGAGTGCGGTAGGCTCCAATGGTTTCCCTCAGGATATTAGCGGCCAAGCGCATGGACCGGCGGCTGTTGTAGTAGATCTCGATTCCCTGTGCTCCGCGCCGCTTGGTCCAATTGTAGTGGACGCTCACGAAGACCGCCTGCGACGCCTTGTTCGAGATGGCCACCCTTCCGGATAGAGTCACGAACCGGTCGGAGGGCCGGGTCTCAATGACACGCATCCCGCGTTGTTGGAGAACGGTCGCAAGCCTGTGAGCCGTGTCGAGCGCCAGCGCCTTTTCCGGCGCCCCGGAGCAGGCCTTCGCACCCCGGTCGTGGCCTCCGTGCCCGGCATCAACAATGACAGTATCAAAAATTCCGGCGCCGGGGCCGTAGTTCCTGCCGGTGGATTGGCAGGATGTCAGCAATGCCATCGCGCAGCCGGCAAGGAGAAGGATCGCGAGGAGCGACCTTCTCTCGTGCCTGTCGGATCTGTGAATTCCTTGGTGTGCCATACAAGTCAGCCCGGTCCCTATGCCGGGATTTCCAACTGAACAATAGGAAGGCAGAGCCCCCGCGCAATCATTTTAGTCTCGATTTTCCAAGCCGGACACGCATGGATACATGCCATGTTGGCCAAACGCATCATTCCCTGCCTGGATGTGACGGAAGGAAGAGTTGTCAAAGGAACAAAGTTCCTTGAGCTCCGCGACGCAGGAGATCCCGTCGAGTGCGCGAAAGTTTACGACAGGCAGGGGGCTGATGAACTGGTCTTTCTCGATATCACGGCCTCGAGTGATGGCCGCGCCACAATGGTCGGAGTCGTTGAGCGCACCGCCGAACAATGCTTCATGCCTCTTACCGTGGGAGGTGGAATCCGTGAGGTGGAGGATTTCCGGACGATGCTCCGCGCCGGGGCCGACAAAGTCAGCGTCAACACATCGGCCCTGCAGCGCCCGGAACTGATCCGGGAGGCCGCGCGGGCCTTTGGATCGCAATGTGTCGTGGTCGCGATCGATGCCAAGAGCGATGGGCCGGGGAGATGGAGGGTCTACACGCACGGCGGACGCAAACCCACCGAACGCGATGCCGTGGAGTGGGCAAGACAGGCCGAAGAACTGGGAGCCGGGGAAATCCTGCTCACGAGCATGGATGCCGACGGCACATGCGATGGCTACGATCTCGAACTCACCCGCGCTGTCAGCAACGCCGTGCATATTCCTGTCATTGCAAGCGGCGGGGCCGGGACTCTCGACCACCTTGCGGATGTATTGGAGACGGGATCTGCGGATGCCGTGCTGGCCGCGAGCATCTTTCACTTCGGCAGGTTCACCGTCGATGATGCCAAAACGCATCTGAGCACTCGAGGATTGCCTGTGAGGAGGCGATTCGGCACCTGACCCCACCGCCATTCACTTTTCTGTTGTCATCGTGGCCGCAGATACGGTGTAATAATCCCAGTCGCACATGGATACGATTCTGGAATCGCGCGAACTTCAGGTTGAGCGCAAACATTTTTTCATCGAATACCGCGAAAACGAACGCGGCAGATTCCTTCGTATCACCGAGGAGGCGCATGGCCGGCGGAACACCGTGATCATCCCGAGCACGGGCTTGGAGGAATTTGAGCGCATGCTCAATGAAGTGCTGTCCGCGGCGCCCTCCCAGGAATAGGCGGGCATTTAGATCAGAGCCCCTGCTCCAGCCGTTTCGCGGCAAACGCCGGCAGGCCGGCCTTGCGGATGGCGCTCTGGGCGGATTTGACATCGTATGCCACGCGGCGGAATTCCACGTGGTTTGAGTCAGCAAAATAGAGGACATAGCTCGCACGGGGATCTCCGTCACGCGGCTGGCCGACAGATCCGACGTTAATGGTGGTCTTGCCCGTTTTGGCAAGGTCGATCGGATCCTCGTTCGGGATCAGGACATCGAGCTTAGCGGCCCGCTGCCAGTGAATCATCATCGGCCTGTGGGTATGCCCGACAAAACAGAGCGGGATTTGCTGAGCAAGGAAGTGCAGGAGCGCGGATTCGACATCGATCAGATATGGCCAATCCTCGGAGGTATCCAGAGAGGCGTGCGTGAAAACGGTATGTGCCCGGCTATACCTCATCGGCAGCGAGGCGAGCCATTTGCGGTTCTCGCTTGAGACCTGCTTCTCGGCGTGGCGGATCCCTGCGTTGGCCACATCGTTCATTTGCGCTTTGGCGGGGGAATTATCCAGCGCGTCATCGTGGTTCCCGAGCACCGTGTGCCAGCCTCGCGCCCGGATCCGGCTGATGCACTCGTCGGGATAGGCGGCATAGCCGACAACATCCCCGAGGCACACCACGTTGTCGATGCCGGCGGCATCCAACTCGGCGGTGACGGCATCAAGGGCATCCAGATTCGAGTGGATGTCGCTGAGAATGGCAAGGGGACTGCGGTGCATGAACCCGGGGTTTGTATCAGCTCAGCCTCAGCGAGTCTTGAAGTTTATCGACTCAAGTTCCGCGAAGACATAGCCGATGAATATGTTCACCTCGGCGCGGAGCGGAATCCGGTCGGCATCGTTCGACAGCCAGACGGTCCCGCTCTGGAATTTGCCATGCGGCTCCAGAGCGTCCCCCTTCTTCAGGTTGATCCGCTGGATCCGGATGTCCAGCTTGAGCGCATCCCGCTGGGAGCCGGCAATCGGGATCTTGTCGGTGCCCAGGCACTTCAGATCCACGAGGAACGGCGAATCTCCCGGGAAGATGATCGTGGAGACCGTTTCGCCGGGAGCGAGATTCTGGCTTCGGATATAGAGCATTCCTGAAAACAAATCCCTTAATGGCGAGATTTTGATCTTCTTCCATCTGGCAGCATTTTCTCCCTGCGGGAGATTCTCGCGCAGCCGCCAAATCCCATCCGGGCGGGCAACGATTTGCGTGGTGATCGAACGGTTTGCATAGTTTTCAGTCTGGATAGAATAGATCGTTTTTAAATCCGGCTTCGAGGTTGTCGCATCAAGTGTGGCATCCAGTTGCCAGAGCATGCGCGCGAGACCGTTTGTGCCACCCGAACCTGCAAGAAAGATATTTCCGCCTTGGTGGGAGACGCTCATCCTGGCCCTCGCCGCCTCGATATCCGACCACCCGATCCGGAACTCCGCCTCGAAAGGCCGGATCATGGGAAACGGCCCCGCAACATCCGGCGTCAGCCTGTCCTGCCAGCCGGCGTGCAGGCAACTGATTGAGACGAATGCCGAGGCGACAAACACCGGGAGAATGGAGGGAGCAGAGAACATCCCGCCCCGCCGTGATCCTCCCGTGAAAGTGGCATCCTGCCCATGCGTGGAAATCCGGCAAGACATCGGCAGTAAGGCCGCGCCACGGAGCAACCCCCTCACCCGCGTGACAAAACCCCGCTTGGCCTGATCTTTCTCCACTGGCAATCAAGCGGGGGGTATCAAAGGAACAATTCCTTCGGTGAGAAACCATCCCTTTTTTCCGTCCGGCAGCTCACCGTAGAACCAACGGCCGCGCTGCGAGAGGACGGTGAGGATGCTGCCCTGCGGCAGGGATGCAAGTTTGTCAGACTGTTCGGCCGGCGATGAGAGAAGGGCTGTGCCGCCATTGGTGAGAACAAGGGCGGAGTTGGTGAGCGCGATCCTGGGGTCGCAAAGCCAAACCACGGCAAGGAGCGAAGCCCCGATGATCAGCAACAGGCATCCTGCAAGCAACCGGCGTCTCCGGAGGACCGGCGGGAAGAACGCGGCAAGTCCGGCGAACGCCCCCGCCCAAAAAAGGATCGTCCCGGTCAGCGTTAAGGTGTCCAGGGGAATCCGCTCGAGAATCCTGCCCTGCCAGGTTTGCTTTTTTGGCGGGATGCCCAACGCGAGATTTGCCTCCTGCAATGCTGCGCTTGCCGGGGCGAATCTCGGATCCAATACCAGCGCCCTGCGGAAGTTCAATGCCGCCCGGGCTTCCTGCCCGGCCTTGGTCAGCGCCCGGCCAAGCTCGTAGAACACCGCTGCGCTGGGCGGGGATTTTTCCAGCGATTGCTCGAACAGTTTGGCGGCCTGTTCATACTCGCCATCCTGGAATCTGGCACGCGCATCCGATAGGGCATCCGCGCCCGCCAGCGAGCTCACCAGAAGGAGCAGGGCTGCGGGCAGTATCAGGCTACTTTTCATAACTCGCCTCCAATTGTTTCATTGTTGCCATGACCGCCTCACGCTCTCCGACCGAGGGAGGAGGAGCTCCGCCCGCCGCGTATTTGGATTCGCCATGCCGTTCGATGATCTGGAGAAGGGACTGCTTGAGTTCGGGGGACATCTGCGAGGATTCGATTCCCGCCAGCGCGGCCAGATCGTCCTCCCCACCGCTGACCCGGAGAACAACATAATCCCTCGCCTTCTGATAAAAGTCCGCGGGGTCCGCATCTTTCAGGGCGGCAAACGAATCCTTCAAATGCTTTCTGCGGGCCATCTCAAGGCCGGCCCGCGAGCGGGTGAATCCGCGAATGGCGAGAATCAGAGAAATGGCAAGCCACGCTGCCGCAAGCGACGCATTCGCAATCAGAAATTCCTTCCGCAGAATCAGTGCTGTCCAGCTTGAGGAGCCACCGGCCATGGCGGTGATATCTGGAGTCGCGGACGGGCCCGGGGTGGGGGCCGGCTTGTCTCCCTGCGCGGCGTACGGGGTGGTGGCTGCGACTGGAGAAGCCCCTCCGGCTTTCGCGTTGACCTCGAGGGGATCCTGGGTGAGCACGACAAACTTTTCGCTGGAAGGATCAAAAAAGGAGAACTGCACCCCCGGAGTCCGCGTCTGGTCCTGGCGTGCGATGAGTGGAAACTCGTAAACCTTCTGCCCGGTGAATCCCACGGCATCGGTTGACTGGAACTTGTCCGATGGGGGATATGTCCTCCACCCCTCGTCCCCGGTCAGCACCGGTGCTCCCATGCCTTCAAAATTCCCCTGCCCCGCCACCGAGACCTTCAGGGTAACCGGCTCCCCGGCAGAGGCCTTCTTCGGAGAAACGGAGGCATCCATAGTAAACTTGCCGACAGCTCCCGAAAAATCCGCGGGACGGCCATCCTTGGGCAGCGGAAGAATTTCGATCTGCACGGGTTTCGTTTTCAGAGTGACGTCCCTGTTGTCGCTAAACATGCCCTGCGGCATCGGGAGATTGCCAAAGAAGTTGTCGAATCCCTGTGGCATCTTCCCGGGGAGCTGAAGTCTCGCGTCGAGCGAAGCTTCCGGTATTTCCAGGGTTCCTGCTTTTACGGCGGTGATTGCGCTCTGGAAGCTGAACACCGTATAGCTGGTTCCATTGACGACCTGCTCGCGCTTCACCGCATTCGAAAATTTTTGGACGGTGAACCCTTCGCCTCCGAAAGTCGGACGCTCGCCCACCTGCCCGCCAATGCGCGAGTTGAAATAGAATCGGAGTTCGACCGGCACCACTTCTCCGACAAATACTTTCTTTTTCGAAAGGATGAGATCGGCGAAGAACGGATCCCCCTCCTCGGCCGGGGCCGGAGGTTGACCGGAGGGAATCGGCACGCTGTTCTGAGGATAGGCGGGAGCCTGTTGGGTCCGCCGGTCTCCGCTTACCGACAGCCTCATCGCCTGCGTCCGGAAGGTTTTGCCTTCGATCTTGACTTCGAAGGATGGAATCGTGAACTCCCCTTCAAACTGCGGCACCACAAGATACGTGTAGGTCAGCGTGGAACTCATCTTGAAGTTCCGCATCTCGAACTGGGTGGAGCGTCCGGCGAGATTGATCTGAAGTCCGTTCACCTGGAGTTTCTCAGGAACCTCGGCCCCCCGGGCTCCACGCACCGTCACCATGAGCTGGATGGGCTCGCCCACCTGGGCCTGGTTGTCGGACAACCCCGCCGCAATTTCCTGCGCGGACAGGCAAAGCGGCAGAAAGAGGGCCAGAGCTAGGAATACACGTTTCATAATTTTACCAGTCACGCAGAACCTCCTGGGAAGTCGGCTGTTGGATCAGATTCACTTTTTCCTCCTCGGAATTCAAGGTCTTGAGAAGAGCCCTGGCCTGAGCGGCGCTCATCTCGCCATCTTTGCCCTGCTCCTCCGAGGCACTGGCCGCCTGGGCCTGCTCCTCGGGTTTTTGATCCTTTTTCTCATCCCCGGCATTGGCGGCTTTCACATCGCCCTCCTTCTTCTCGCCTGGTGTGGGGGTCGGAGCGGCCTTCGGATCCTGCTTGCCATCCGGCTTCTTCTCCTGGTCCGGCCCGGCGTTACCTTGTTGATCCTTCTTGTCCTCAGGCTTCTGCTCTTTGCCGTCCTTCTGGTCCTTGTTCTGCTGGTCCT
>CAZRIL010000129.1:0-14973 GCA_964600115.1 uncultured Chthoniobacter sp.
GCGTTCCTGCGGAATACACACGGGAGGCCTCCGCATGCAGTCCCGCGCCGGGGTTCCCGGCCTCCTCCCGGCTGGCGCCTTCGATACGGGAATGCAGGAGATTCAATGTCGATGCACTTTCCACCGAGATTCCGATCTTGCAGCCTGATACGGTGGACCCCATCAGTTCCGCCTTCGCTCCGCGGCTCAGCAACAGACCCACCTCCGCCCCATACACCCGGGAGTTTTCCAGAAAGAGGGCGCTTTCTTTTCCAGAACACCGGATGCCCCCGGAAACATGACAGTTCGAGAGGATCAGGCAGCCTCGAGAGTGCTCGATCGCCAAGGCGTCCTCGCTTCCCGGAAGAATCTGAATTCCAATGAGCCAGACCGAAAAATCACCGTCCATGAGAATCGCGGCCCCCTTCCCCTGAGCGCGGAATCTGACCGTCCCCGGCCGCGCGGCGCGGATGACCAGAGGTCGGGCCAACTTGGGAGCGGGGTAGTTTCCAGGGGGAAGAATGATGCAATCATCCCGGTGGGCTTTTCGTACGGCGACCAGGTAGGCATTCTCCGGGGTGGAGCCGTCCTCGGGCTCAGGTATGACGATTTCACGCGAACGTGCAGGGGGATGGAGTTTTTCCAGGACGCCCGGAAGAGCTGAGGGCCGAAGGGGAGACTTCATTAGTGATTGGGGATAAGCTTGTCCGCCATGCGTGATGGAAAAATTCGATTCTGTTCAGAGCTTGTGAAAAAGTCCAGTTCAATGGAGAGGCCGAGGTCCGACGCATTCATGAGACGATTTCCATGTTGCTTTTGGCCCCTTGCAAGAGCAACTTAGCGAAGCTTTGACCAATACCCAATATTCCCAATGAGCCTCCAGCCAAGCAGCCTTGACCTTCTCAAGCAATTCACGACTGTGGTTGCGGATACCGGCGATTTTGAATCGATTAGAAAATACACTCCTCAGGATGCCACAACGAATCCGACCCTGATTTTCAAGGCCGTCCAGCAGGCGGAATACAGGCATCTTCTGGACAAGGTGATTGCCGATAACAAGGGGAGCACCCTCACAGGGGAGGCTCTGCATCGCGCCATCATCGACGACCTGCTGATCGCATTCGGCAGGGAGATACTTTCGATCGTGCCAGGCCGGGTGAGCACCGAGGTGGACGCCAGGCTTTCTTTTGACACGGAGGCCACGGTAAGCAAGGCCCGCTACCTGATCTCTCTCTACGAGAAAGCAGGCACCCCGCGGGAGAGGATCCTGATCAAGATCGCATCGACATGGGAAGGCGCCCGCGCCGCGGAAATCTGCGAGAAGGAGGGAATTCACTGCAACCTGACCCTCCTGTTTTCGTTGCCACAGGCGATCGCCTGTGCAGAAGCCGGAGTCCGCCTTGTCTCTCCGTTCGTGGGAAGAATTTACGACTACTACAAAGCCACGACAGGAAAGGAATTTGTTGGGGCGGAGGATCCTGGCGTTCAGTCTGTTGAAAAAATCTTCACCTACTACAAAAAGTTCGGATACAAGACCCAGGTCATGGGCGCGAGCTTCCGCAACACCGGGCAGATCGAGTCTCTGGCCGGATGCGATCTGCTGACGATCAGCCCCGATCTGCTGGAGGATCTTCAGACCTCGAACAAAGTGATCGTTCGCAAGCTTGATCCCGCACAGGCTGCCAGCGCACCGGTGGATAAGATCGCTCTCGATGAGAAAGTCTTCCGATGGATGCTGAACGAGGATGCGATGGCCACAGACAAACTTGCGGAAGGAATCCGGAAGTTTGCCGCGGACATTGTCAAGCTTGAGGACATCATCAAAAAATCCCTATGAAATCATCCCGTTATCTCTTTGCGCTGGTCGCGCTGTGTTTTGCCCTGCCTTCGGTTCCGCTCACGGCTGCTTCTAACGAGCACCCGGGGTCAGTGCCCGTTTTCCTTGGCTTGGATCCGGTCAGGAAAGAACTCGAGTTGACAAAAAGTCAATGTGCCAGGCTTGATCAGATCCGAGCGGATTTCAAATCCGACGCCCGGCTGATCACTTCGAGATTCCCCGAATCTGCAGTGGAGCAGCAGGCGGCAAACTCGACGGTCAAGGAACTGGTTTCAAAATACAACCAGAAGGCGCTGGCCGTGCTGACGCCGGCCCAGCTTGAGCGGCTCCTCCAAATAGAACGCCAGACAATAGGCGGGCTGATGTTGTTTTTACCTGCGGAGCAGAAACAGCTGGGGCTCAGCGAAGGACAGATTGCAGCGCTTCAGAAAATCCGCACGGATGGCGAGGGATATGCCAGCCGGGTCACCGCCTCTTTTGAAAAAGGTGACATCACACGGTTCGAGCGCCTCGAGGCCCTGAGAACCTATCGGGTCAAACAAGCTTCAAAGTGCCTGCGCATCCTAACCCCCGCGCAGGGCAAGGCGTTTAAAAACCTCCATGGCAGGGAGTTCAAAGCGGCCTGATTTTGACTTGATGGACTCCCCCAAATGGATTCCGTTTTTTCATGCTGCCGGCAGATTGTTCGAGATGCCCGCCTCACATAATGTGAGCGCATTCGGCAAGCGCATGGTAACGGGGGAACAAGCGCTGTGAAAATCTCACTCTCCACGCGAACGAGCCCCTTCAAGGATGCCCTTTATGTGGGGCTGTCGGTGCTCCTTTGTTTTATAGCCTCCGCCTATTTTATCTATGACCAGGCGAGCGCGAGGAACAACATCCACAACCGCCAGCGCTTGGAATCGATTGCCTGGAGAACGGCCACATCGCTGGACATACCCGAGCACGAGCGCCTCAGCCAGATACCGCCCGGTCAGTTGCGGGCAAAAGATTACACTGATCAACAGAAACCGCTGAAAGAGTCGAAGATCAGCGAACCATTGCTATCCCGCATCTACACGGTGGCGTTTGACAAGGAATTGCCACGGATGATTCTGGACAGCGAGGGGTTTCCTGCGAGGACTTGGGAAAGGCTCCCTTTGCAGCCCGGGAAGAGCGGGGATTTCAGCAAGGAAACCATTTATTTCTGTGCACTCTCCGTTCAAACCACAGGCAAAGGATGGGTGGGGGAGATCGCCTATCCTGGATCGTTGGAATCGCTGGTTGTCGCCATGGTTCCAATCATGTCCGGATCCGGACACCCCAAAGGAGTGCTTGTCGTGGAGTCAACCGCCGACCGGTTGCAGCCGACCCTCGCATCCCTTCGCTCTGCAGCCTGGTCCTCGGTGCTGATCGGCGCTGCGGTCTCCCTCACGGTTGCGCTCGCCGTTTACTCCTACCGGCGGCGGAATCTGGCGGACGAGGAAAGGCTCGCTAGCGTGGAAAAAGCGGAGAAGGCACTCGTCGGAGCGATCGGCGAAGCCATCTACCGGTATAACCCGGTAAATGACGAACTCTCCTGGCAGGGGAATCTTGCTGACCTCGGCTGGCCGGAAAAAGAAGACGTGCCAAAGACCCGCCCTGATTGGATTGCTTGCATCCATCCCGATGACGTCCAGAGATGCCGGACCGCTTGGAATGGCAGCGATGGGGCAAAGTGGAATGTGGAATACCGCATTTTTGGAATGAACAAGCGGATGAGCTGGCTTCTCGATCGGGGCCAGCACGTGGAGGTTACCCAGGGGCAAATGCTCGCGGTCGGAACAATCTTGAACCTCACGCCGCTGCGCGAGGTCGAACGCCGGCTGCGGGATGTGTCCGAAGCCGCCGGGGAATATATCTGGGAAGTGGATTTTGATGGCCACTACACCTATCTCTCCGACCGGGTCTGCGATGTTCTCGGATATCCTTTGGACAAACTGATCGGTCACCATCCTCTCAGTTTCGTGCCGCCTGAAGACGTGGATTCTGTCCGTGAAACTTCGGAATCCATCCTGCGCGAGAAGCGCTCCTTCCGGGATTTCGAGCACCGGATGATCCGGGGCGATGGCAAAATCATCTGGCTGAGCGTCAACGGAGTCCCGGTGAGCAACATGCTCGGTCAAGTCACAGGATACCGCGGCGCGGGTCTCGATATCACCTCAAGAAAGCATGCGGAGCAGGAACTCATCCGGGAAAAGGAAGCCGCGCAGGCGGCGGACCGGGCGAAAAGCGAGTTCCTCGCTGTGATGAGCCATGAGATCCGGACCCCGCTGAACAGCGTCCTTGGCTTTGCCGACCTGCTCACGGAGACGCCACTCGATACCATTCAGAAAGAACAGGTGGACATGATCCGCCGGAGCGGGGACGCCCTGTTGGTGCTTCTGAATGACATCCTGGATTTCTCGCGGATTGAATCCGGGAAAATGCCGATCCAGCCGTCGTCAGTGGATATCCGGGAATGCCTGCGCGACGTCGTTGATCTGTATGGGGCAACAGCCCAATCCAAAGGGCTTGGTATCAGGATTGATGTCGAGGACCAGGTCCCGAGTGCCCTTTGCACAGATCCGGGGAGACTCCGTCAGATCCTGCTCAACCTGATCGGGAATGCCGTGAAATTCACACCTTCGGGAGAGATCGTGGTTTCCGCGAAGAGGGGCGCCCACGATCCAGAGGATGGACGGTTTCCGCTGCTGGTCGAGGTATCCGATTCCGGAATTGGAATCCCTCCGGACCGGATCGCCCGCCTGTTCAAGCCATTTTCGCAGGCTGATTCCTCGACGACTCGCCGCTTTGGCGGAACCGGACTGGGCCTGGCAATCTGCAAACGACTCGCGGAATTGCTGGGAGGAAATGTCTCCCTAGTCCGCTCGTCACCATCCGGCAGCGTGTTTGCCCTGGAGCTTTCGCTGGTCACGATGCCGGCATTTGAGGACCCGGAGCCGAACAAGGATTTCCACCTGAGAACAATGACAGCGTCGACCCGCCGCAGCGGAAGCTGGCGCATTCTCGTCGTGGAGGACAATGCCGTAAACCGTATGCTCGCCCAGCGCATGCTTCTCTCGCTGGGCTACGAGAGCGATTCCGCCGAGAATGGTCTGGCTGGTGTCGAAGCGAACAAAAAAAATCCGTATGATATCATCTTCATGGATCTCCAGATGCCGGTTATGGACGGGGTTGAGGCAGCCGGTAAAATTCGCGAATTTGAGAAGCAGACTCCCGGGTGCGCTCCGGCCCGCATCATCGCGCTTACGGCGGATGCCATGTCGGGGGACCGGCAGAGGTGCCTGGATGCGGGAATGGACGACTACCTGAGCAAGCCGATCCGGCGCCCGGAGCTCTCGAACGCATTGGAAAAGGCTGTGCAGTCGCTTTCCTATGTCAGGAATGATTGAGCGGAAACCCGGCCGGTCGCGGGAAAATTCCAGGCTTTGCCTTTAAGGCCGCTCAGATATAGGGTGGGGGGGTGATTTTTGACACTCTCAGGTCCGCGGTGGATCTTTACAGCCATCTCCCGCGTTACCGCGAAATTCTTTCCGTCCTTTTCAAATACGGCTTTGCGGATGTTCTCCGGCTCGTCGCCCTTCAACACGTTCTCCGGATCGAGGACGCCACAATCCGCATTCATCCGGACGACGAGATTCTCTCCAAGCCGCTCCCTGTGCGTTTGAGACTGGCCCTTGAGGAACTCGGACCAACTTTCATCAAGTTCGGGCAGATTCTCAGCAGCCGTCGCGATCTGATCACGGACGACTACTTCATCGAGCTCACAAAACTCCAGAGCGGCGTGCCTCCATTTTCGGGTAAGGAGGCCCGCGAGATCATCGAGCGGGAACTCGGACACCCGATGCGCATCCTTTATTCGGACTTTCATGAAAAACCGATCGGGAGCGCCAGCATTGCCCAGGTTCATGAGGCATCTCTCAAAGATGGCACGCCTGTGGCCATCAAGGTCCAGCGGCCGGATATTGAAAAAACCATCACGCTCGATGTCGCCATCCTGCATGACCTGGCGCGCTTTGTGGAAAAACATGTTCCGGAATCAGCCGGCCTGAATCCGACCGGAGTGGTGCAGGAGTTTACAGAAACGCTGCAGCGGGAACTCGATTTCGAGAACGAGGCTTCCAACGCGGAACGTTTCGCCGAGCAATTCGAAGGAAATCCGCATATCAAGGTTCCGAAGATTTATCGCGACCGCTCCACAAGCCGGGTCCTGACGATGGATTACATCACCGGTGTCTCCATTACTGATACCGACGGTCTCATCGCGCAGCACACAGATCCTTCGGAACTCGCCGTCACCATGACCGGCTTGATCTATGAGCAAATCTTTGAGCACGGCTTTTTTCATGGCGACCCGCACCCGGGAAATATGACCATTCTGCCGGACTCCAGAATCGTCCTCTATGACTATGGAATGATGGGGAAATTCACTCCCCAAATGAGAGAGAGCATTGCTCTGCTGGTGAGTGGACTCGGAGAAAAGAACCATGCCCAAACCACACGTTCCATTTTGGATCTTTCGGAGGAGGGAATCGCAAGCGATCAAATGCTGCTTCAGGCTGAAGTGGAGAAATTTGCGGAGCAGAATCTGAACAAACCACTGCGCGACATTAGTTTAGGCGCTGTTCTAAACAGCCTACTGGATTTACTGCGCGATAATCATCTTCGGATGAAGCCGGCTTTTTATCTCGGCATCAAGGCGCTCGCCCAGGTCGAAGCCATCGGCCGGGCTCTGGATCCGCAGCTCAATTTTATCCTCCTCGGAGAGCCATATGCAACCCGTGTCCTTGTCGGGAAGTTCGGGGCAGGCCGCGTCGGATCCATCCTCAAGGGCGTGGCGGTCGAACTGCTCGACTTTCTGCGGGATTTCCCCGCCGATTTCCGGCAGCTCTACCAGAGTATTCGCAGGGGGAAGATCAACATCCCGCTGGAGCACAAAATCGACCCCAATGGGTTTGAACCGCTCAGGACCACTCTGGACTCCATTGCCAACCGCCTTGCCAATGCCATTCTCACGGCTTCAGTTCTCATCTGCTCGAGCATTGTCATCCTGGCTTCAGTTCCTCCACACGTCGGTCATGTCAGCGTGCCGGGCGCAATCGGACTCCTGTTCGGGGCCTACATGTGCCTGCGATTGTTTCTATCCATCTGGAAACACGGAGGGCTCTGAACCTCCGAAAGCTGCCTCAGCCTGAGATCTGAACTCCGGTATCGCCGCACGTTCACCAGGGCATACTCATTTTTCCCAGAATCGGATTTTAGCCTGTCGCACCGCCCGGGAGAGCGGGGCGCGTAAACAGGAATTTCGAGCCCCTGTGTGAACAAATCTCCGGAACCTTGAAGGCCATCTTCACGTTCCAAGTCCTGCTCACAGGTTATTCACAGCGTCATATTCTGCTTGGCATCAGCCTTATATCTATAACATCATATAATATATGTAATATATAATATAAAGCTATCGCAACTGGAAGAGCGGTCCATATTCTAGCCGGCAGCGCCGTTTCCCTGTCTGAGAAGTGCTGGAAGAATCTCTCCAAGGGCTTTTGCCAGCGACTGCTGGGCGACTTTTGCTCCGGTAACAAGCCTGGCGAATTGGGCAGCCTTGGCAGGATGAGTAAAGAGATAGCGGAAAATAGCTGCGGGATCGGTTTTTCCGGTTTCGGGATTGATTAAAATATCTGCCGGAACAGGCAGATCCTGCTGGAGCGTGTCGCTGATCGTTCGGACAGACAGCATTTTAATGCCGACCTCGAGGCAGACGCTGTGAAGGTGTCCGGATTCCAAGTCACCAGCCAGAGCCCCGGAGCTGGCCGCGAGCTCTTTTTTGGCTGCGGATGTTTCAAGGATATGAGGTGCAGTGACGATGGAGCCGGTTCGATACTGTGGAAAGGCTCTCAAGACTCGAAATAGATCCGGATCGGTGTAGTTCTTCCCGATAACAATTGCCCCCAGTTCCAGATCCGGATCCAGGGCGCCTGAAAAGCCGGCAGAAACGATGATTTCGGGACGATTGATGGCAATTCTCCGTCGCAGAACCTCAGCGCTATGAGCGCCAGTGACGCCAAGATTCCAGATTTCAACACAGAGCTGGGGGGACTGCGTGGCTCGGAAAGCGGCGCTCTCGAACTCAAGGGCAAAGACGAAAGCGATCATGGAGGAGATAATACCAGTTCATACAGGCGGTTCCCTTCGGTTGGATCCGCCTGTTGTTTTTGGACAAAGTTCTGATCATGCAAGCGGGCTTCAAAACTGCTGGCGCCCGAGGCGGGCATCTGAACGAGCAGGCGCTCCCCTTGGCTTTGACCGGTTGGCGCGGAGAGAATGATCCCATGGAGATCTTGAACAGTTTTTTCAATTAATTCCCTGACTTGAAGAGAATTGCCAGGGGAAGAAGCCACGAAAATCCCCCTGCCGTCGGATATGGCCTCCGGAACTTTCCATGTCTTCTCCGCAGCTTGCTCCAATGCGACACGCAACCCCCCGGTTTCCGGGGCGGGCTGCGGTTTCGAGGTGAACTGCCGGACGCCGATCGCCACGAGCGCCAGTGGAATCGCAAGCGCGACAAGCAGGATGCCGATCATCTGAATGACCTGCATATTCACTCGAAAAGTGGATTGATGGTGAGTCACGGGACTGGAGGTCAAGATGGATCAATCACGCTAATCCCGCAAGATCGGACAACGCGGGATTGACCGTTCCCCTCCTCTGCCCGATATTCCCGGTCCTTCTGATGTCCATAAAAAACACCCGCAACTTCTGTATCATTGCGCACATTGATCACGGCAAGACCACTTTGTCCGACCGATTGCTGGAATTCACCGGCACGATTCAAAAACGAGAGGCGCAGGAGCAGTTGCTGGACGCCATGGATCTGGAGCGCGAGCGGGGCATCACGATCAAGGCCCATCCGATCGCGATGGATTACACCGGGAAGAACGGCACCCATTACCGGCTCAATCTGTCCGACACCCCGGGTCACGTGGACTTCTCCTATGAGGTCTCCCGCTCTCTGGCGGCCTGCGAGGGAGCCCTTCTGATCATTGATGCGGCCCAGGGGGTCGAGGCCCAGACTGTTGCGAACGTTCACCTCGCAGAGAAGCAGGGGCTCAAACTGATCCCCGTCATCAACAAAATCGATCTGCCGAATGCGGACGTCGAGACGGCCAAAAAACAACTCGAGGACATTCTGGCCATCCCCGCCGACGAGGCGATTCTGGCAAGCGCGAAGGCGGGCATCGGTATCGAGAATATTCTGGAGGCGATCATTGAACGGATTCCAGCCCCCTCCGGAAAATCGGATGCCAAACTGCAAGCCCTCACTTTCGACTCCACATTCGACACGTATAGAGGAGTTGTCATCTATACCCGGGTTATGCAGGGCACGATCAAGGCGGGCGATGCCGTCAAACTCATGTCAACGAATGCGTCCTACGACGTCAAGGAGGTTGGAGTCTTCAAACCCCAGAATCCCAAGTTTTTTGTCCGGGAAAAACTCCAGGCGGGCGATATCGGATACGTCATCGCAAATATCAAAACCAGCTCGGAAGTCAAAGTCGGCGATACCCTCACCGGCGCTCGAAATCCCGCAGATGCCCCCTTGCCGGGCTTTCAGGTTGTCCAACCGATGGTCTTCAGCGGGATTTATCCGATCAATACCGCTGACTTTGAGAAACTCAAGGCAGCCATGGGGAAACTGCAACTCAACGATGCCGCCTTCCACTACATGGCCGAGTCCAGCGTGGCCCTCGGATTCGGATTCCGCTGCGGATTTCTTGGCCTCCTGCACATGGAGATCATCATCGAGAGGCTCCGGCGAGAGTTCGACATGGACATCATTGCCACATATCCTTCGGTGATCTATGAGGTTGTTCGCACAAATGGCGAACTCATCAAGGTGGACAACCCGGAGCAACTCCCGGACTTCAGCGTGATCGAGGAGATTCGCGAGCCAATGGTCACCTGCTTCATCATGATCCCCAATGAATACATCTCCCCCATGATGCAGCTCATCATGGAAAAACGGGGAGAAATCAAACACACCGAATCCCTGGATACCAAACGGGTCATGCTGACAACAGAACTCCCGCTTAATGAGATCCTTGTGGATTTTGTCGATAAAATGAAGTCCATCACCCGCGGGTATGGCTCCATGGACTACGAACATGGAGGATACCGGGCCAGCAAACTGGTGAAACTCGACATCCTCGTCAATGGTGAGCCGGTGGACGCCTTCAGCAGCATTGTTCACAGAGACAAGGCAGAATTCCGGGGTCGGGCTCTCGCCACCAAACTCAAGGAAGTGATCCCCACTCAACTCTACCAAGTCGCCATTCAGGCAGCCATTGGAGGAAAAATCATCGCCAGAGAGAGCGTTAGCGCCATGCGCAAAAATGTCATCGCCAAATGCTACGGAGGGGATATTTCCAGAAAACGCAAACTTCTTGAGAAACAAAAAGAAGGTAAGAAACGTATGAAAGCGTTTGGTACAGTGAATATTCCACAAGAAGCATTTATTGAAGTTCTAAAGACAGGTTAGCCTTTTGAATCTGGAAATTATTATATATACGCACACGTTGCGAATAATGCATGCATCGCAGATTACAAGATCAAGAGTCAGGCAATTGTATTATTTAGTAGTAAATAATCAGTCTATTTAGCTTATATTGAAATGTTTTTAATAACTCCAAGATACATAAAAGAGGCGAAGCATTACATTCACGGAGCGAGAAAGTTTCTGAGTTATAAGCGGGATATCCTTCCTCAAGACCAAATCGAGAAAGTGGAATCCCGCATAGCGGATTTGCAGGCCGCCATGAGGGACAAGCGGTGTGATCCAGTGCATGAAGCGATTCGGGAGTTGGACGCGCTGATTGGAAAGATTGCCCCCCCTGCCAAGGACGCAGGCTGGCGTGAAAACGTCGAGGTCTTCCTGGTGGCCATCGTTATTGCGGCCGGAATCAAGGCCTACATCCTCCAGCCGTTCCGGATTCCGACGGGATCCATGCAACCGACTTTGTTCGGTATCGTGGGGACCCCCACGGATACCCCTCCCCCGAATCTCCTGGTGAGGGCTTTTGAATTTGTATGGCTGGGCCGGCACTACATTGATCTGAAGGCGAAGGAAACGGACGTCGTCATTGGCCTGAAGGAGCGCACATACCTGAATTTCTTCACCTTCACAGAAATTGTGTGCCGCAAGGGGTCCTATACTCTTTTTGTGCCTAGAGACCCATTGGCCAGACACTTCAATGTGACACCCGGAAGGGAATACAAAGCGGGTGCGATCATTGCCCGTGGCCATATGGACACGGGGGACCAGGTCTTCGTCGACAAGGTGAGCTATAATTTCGTGAAGCCCGCCGCTGGAGATGTCTTTGTTTTCAAGACGACCGGGATCACCAAAATCGAGTCCGGTCTGGATCCGGCCATGGGATCCCAGCACTATATCAAGCGCCTTGCAGGCATGCCGGGACAAACTCTGAGGATCGATCCCCCTCTCCTCTATGTGAACGGCAAAGTGCCGCAGCAGTTTGTCTTCGAACGCGTGATGCGTGCGAAAAACGGCTACGGAGGATACTCCAACGGCCCAGAGGGAAGAGGAGGCTTCACGTATCTCGGTTCACCGGACGACACCTACAAGGTGCCTGCTGACGGCTATTTTGCCCTCGGAGACAACAGCCTCCATTCGCGGGACAGCCGGGATTGGGGCTCTGTGCCGGAGCAGAATGTGGCGGGACGCGGGCTTTTTGTTTACTGGCCGTTCACCAAGCGCTGGGGCCTGATCAGATAATCCGGTCCGCCCCCTCCCCCGGCAGGCGCGGGCAGCCGGTTGGCCGGTCGATGAGACACACCACGCGGATACCGAAAACCCGGACGCAAAAAATATTTGTTCTGATGGGGATTGAATTATGCCAAATGCAGTAGAATATCACCGTCGGGTTTCATCCCGTTGAAGCAATATATTTGAACCAAAATGATACCATGAGCGAAACAGCCACACTTACCTACGAGGGAAAAACCACGGAGATGCCGGTCATTGTCGGAAGCGAAAATGAACGCGGTGTCGATATTGCCAAACTCCGGGACCAGACCGGCCTGATCACCTACGACGACGGGTTTCGAAACACC
Organism: uncultured Chthoniobacter sp.; assembly: GCA_964600115.1. Lineage (GTDB taxonomy): Bacteria > Verrucomicrobiota > Verrucomicrobiia > Chthoniobacterales > Terrimicrobiaceae > QYQL01. The sequence goes on from CAZRIL010000129.1 coordinate 11,966, forward strand.
GGGTCCTGCACCAGCGACATCACATTCATCGACGGTGAGCAGGGGATTCTTCGCTACCGGGGATATCCGATCGAGGAACTGGCAGAGAAGAGCACGTTTATCGAGGTCGCCTGGCTCCTGATTCACGGAAATCTCCCGAGCCGCCACGAGCTGCGGGCATTTTCCGATATGTTTACGGAGTATCAGGTCCTCCATGAGGACATGAAGCACCACTTCGAGGGCTTCCCGCCGAACGCGCACCCGATGGCTATCCTCTCATCGATGATCAATGCTTCCGGATGTTTCACCCGCGAACTCACCGGCCCCTATGACCCCGCAAAATTCAAGCGGCATTCCGCACGCCTGATCTCGCAGGTCAGGACCATCGCCGCCTTCGCCTATCGCAAGTCGCTCGGGCTCCCGATTGTTTATCCCAAGCCGGAGTATAAATATACCGCGAATTTTCTGCACATGATGTTCTCGATGCCCTACAACGACATCGAGCTCGAACCCGAGGCGGTCGCCGCTTTGGATCAGATTTTCCTTCTCCATGCGGACCATGAGCAGAATTGCTCGACATCGACGGTTCGCATGGTGGCATCCAGCCGCGCGAATATTTTCGCCAGCGCGGCGGCAGGTGTCTGCGCCCTCTGGGGGCCGCTCCACGGGGGAGCCAATCAGGCGGTCCTGGACATGCTCGCCAAGATCCGGCACGAGGGAGACGATGGATCCAAGTTTCTTGAAGACGTGAAATCCAAGGAGGGAGGAAAGCGGCTCATGGGATTCGGTCACGCCGTTTACAAAAACTACGATCCCCGCGCCAAGATCATCAAGGCGAGCTGCGACAAGCTGCTGGCCCGCCTCAAGAAAAGCGATCCGCTTCTGGACATCGCCTTGAAGCTCGAAGAAACCGCCTTGAAGGATTCCTACTTCCTGGAGCGCAAACTCTATCCGAATGTGGATTTCTACAGCGGCATCATCATGCGCGCGCTCGGGATTCCCACGGAAATGTTCACGGTCATGTTCGCCATCGGGCGCATGCCGGGATGGATCGCCAACTTCAAGGAAGTCATGGATGATCCCAAATCCCGGATCTACAGGCCGCGCCAGGTTTACACGGGCCCCACTCTTCGAAACTACGTCCCGGTGGAACAGCGCTAGCCGCGCCTGTTTCCCAACATCAGGGAGAGCCGAAGGCGGGGTTCGAACCCGCGACCTATCGATTACGAATCGATTGCACTACCACTGTGCTACTTCGGCGAAAGAGGAGGGATTATTGCCACAACCTTGCCCGCCTGCCAAATGCAAAAGACAGGCAATTAGCAGCGCTCAAAAAAAAGGCACCGGGGAAAGAATTCCCCGGTGCCTTGGTTTAATTGTTGTTTCAGCGATTAACGACGAAAATCACGTCCGCCGCCGCTGCGTCCGCCGCCGCCGCCGCCACCGCGACGATCATCGCGGGAGTCACGACGAGGTCCGTCGAAGCGTCCTCCGCCACCGCCGCCACCAGCCGGGCGGTCTTCCCGCGGACGGGCTTCGTTGACAGTCAGCGCGCGTCCGTCGAGATCTTTGCCGTGGAAGGTCGTGACAGCGGCTTGTGCTTCCGCATCACTGCCCATCGTTACGAACGCAAATCCGCGTGAGCGGCCGGTGAATTTATCCTGCATCAGCATCACTTCAGAAACAGTGCCGCACTGAGAGAACAGGTCTTGAATGGCGATTTCAGTCGTGTTGAACGAGAGATTGCCGACGTATAGTTTGTTACCCATGGTAGTATTTGTTTGACGCATTGGGATCGGAGACTGTTCCCGACTACCGGGTTTCAAACCGCCGCCGGAATCTTCCGCACAGCGCATTCACCAAATCACGACCTCATCTGCTAGATGCGCTTATTGTCCGTTTTCTTGATTTTGGCAAATGATTTCTTGAGAGATTTCACTTCCCCGCCATTGACGTGGAGCCTTGTTTTTTTGAGAGTCATCATTCGATGCCCTGTTTCCGGCCATTCCTGATCGTCATTCTTGCACTCGCGGCTTTTTCCACGGCCTGGTCCGCGGAGGATATCAAGGTGCCGTTCAATTTCCAATGGGGCGAGTCCGCGCAGAGGCTCGAGGACAGCCTGACAAAAGTCCAGGCCCGGGTGGTCGAGAGAAAAACCGTTCAGAACCGCAGCGTTCTCGTGGTGGAAGGCATTCCGCAAAAACTTTTGCTCAGGGTTTTGTTCTATTTCGATTCGGACTCCTTGAACGAGATCGAACTCCACTATGGCGACGCTTCCTGGGACTCGGTTCAATACGCCCAGTTCTTCGACCAGACCCGCAGAAACATTGACACCCGATACGGGATGGGCCGCGTCATCGCCCGCCAGAAAACAAGGGAAGGAGAGATCCTCCAAACCCTCATCGGCTACCAGTGGGTGCAGGCAACCACGTCTCTCCAGCTTTTTCTCTACACGGCAGAAAAAGGAGCCGACAGCATCCGCGTGCTTAGCCTGCACTATAAGGGAGTGTGAGATCCCGCCAATTTCCTCTTGATCGTCCGCTCCCGCTGATGTTTACTCCCCTCCCCCGGGCATAATTCCTGAGTAGCTCAGTGGTAGAGCGGTCGGCTGTTAACCGATTGGTCGTAGGTTCGAGTCCTACCTCAGGAGCCATGCCGTGCATGGCGAGTCGCGTCACGCGACAATCCCACCAGACGAGAACGCAGTTCGACTGCCCGCGCGCCAGCGCCTTCTCCTAAAGTGCGAAGCACACAATCTCGCAGAGCCCCGCGCTTGCCGCGGGGATAATCCTACCTCAGGAGCATTTGCCCTTGGTATTGGCGATGCGCGGAGCGCTCCATTAAAAGAAGGGAACCGGGCACCGTGGGACGGTGGTCGGCAGCGCGTCTGGAAGATAAGCCCGCAGGGCCGAGCCAACATTTCACAGTTCAATTGCCAGCGCGCTAGCGCAAATCAAAAAGCAAATCCACTTTGGCAGAGCCCCGCGCTTGCAGCGGGGATACGACCGTGAACGTGTTTTAGACAGGAT
>CAZRIL010000130.1:0-14965 GCA_964600115.1 uncultured Chthoniobacter sp.
TCCGCGGACAAGTTCACGCTGAATACATCGGCATTCCAGAATGCGTTCACAGGCAGCTTCGGGATTGAAGTCGGCAACACAGGGAGCCTTGCTGGAGTTGGCGATACTTCCCAGCTCTATCTGACCTACTCCGCGATCCCCGAGCCCTCGACCTGGGCGCTGCTGGCCGCGAGCGGGACAATCGTCATGGTCCTGCGCCGCCGCCGGCGGGACTGAGGATTCAGACCACTAAATAACACTGAAAAACACTAAACCATAGAGTGCATTAAATCTGGTTCGTGAAGTTTGGTGAAAATTAGTGGTTGATAATGGATTTTTTGGGGTAATCAGGGCCGGATTCTTTGAGGTTTCCGGCCCCGCTTCATTTATGGCGGCTTCGACGCGATCGCGCCCCAGCGGAGTGAGGTGGCTACAACACCTGCGCGCCAGCGCTGGTTATCCCCGTTCCGCTAGAGCAAATCCGCCTTCCGGATTACTTCTTGAACGTATGAATCCCTGACGTGACAAAGGCGTCGTCCATCAATCCGGCGGATATTTTTCCCGCTTTGAAAAATTCCTTGCCGGGATCCGGTGCCTCCCATGCGGATTTCGAGACGATCGTCTGGAATATTTCCCCGTCGATCCAGTAGGTGACCGTGGATTCTATCGGCTCCGCGCCGGGGGCTACGCTGAAGCCCACGTGGTGCCATTGCCGGTCGGCAAAAATCCCCGTGGGCAGGCTCATCGGGTTCTTTGCAGCCTTATCAGAGTCGGCGCCGGAAACCGCCCGGCCTGGTTGAACGGAAATACTCCATTCGGTGCCATCCACCGAATTCGCGTCGTCCTGATTGTCGGAGGCCAGTTTGTCCATCTTGTAGAGAATCAAGCGCCATCCTTTTCCATAGTCGTTCTTTTGCAGGAGCACGTGCGAACGGAGCTTGAGGTCTTCCATTTTGAACCACACACCTCCGGTGAAAGGAATGGCCTTGGATCCCAGTTTAGATGTCTCCATCGCCGCGCCCTGCCTTTCCTGCCAGACAGCGACTCCGTGCCTTTCTAAATTTATCGCCGTGCCGAATTTGCCCGCAGCATACGTCGGCTTTGGATCTTTCGCGTAGGTTTGCAGGACCCCGTCAAAACCGTTTCCTGATAGATCCTCCACCGTTGAAGGTTGAGAGTCCCCCTGAATGCCCTCGTCGAAGGCCCAATAGAATCCGTCCGGGCGGAGGCTTTGACCGACCGGCTTGCCGAGATCGATCACCTTCCCATCTGCGGCGGAGCAGTTTGACACGCACAAAAACACAAACCCGGCTGTTGTTAGAAGAAATGCTTTCGACTTCATTTGCGTATTTTTGCCCCGTGATCTCAGATCCGCAAAGTCATTGCTATAAACGATCAGACGACCGGTTTAGATTTTCGGGAATTGGGGCAGGTGTTTGCGATGGGCCTTGAAAAGCTCGGCAGTGAGCTGCCGGATTCGCGGCAGTGTCAGCAGTGCCCCGGCGAGCGGATCCATGGCCACCGCCTGCTCGATGCGGGCCGGATCGCCGGTTTCCGACCCCAGCACGGTGAGTTCCTGGACATTGATATTCGTCCGGTTCAGAGCCGCACACTGTGGCGGCAGTGCGCCGGGGCTTGTCGGCTGGATGCCGTTCCGGTCCACCAGGCACGCGACCTCGACGCAGGCCTTGCTGGGAAGGTTGGGGATGAGGCACCCGCCGTCAGCGGGCGATGAGCCGGGCGCCCCCCAGTTCGGCACGTTTCCGTAGATCACGCGGGGCTGTCCGGTCACCATCGAGTGGATGATCGGTGCCCCGTATTCCTCCGAGCATTTGAGCGGGCTTTCTCCCGAGCAGAGTTTTGAAACCTCCGCCGCCTGGTGCTTCCAATCGTTTCCTGCCGAGAACTCGTAATAGTCCCAGCGCGTTTTGATGTAGCCCTTGATCGTCGCAGCATCCTTGCGGAACCACGGCGTGTATTCGCTCGCATGGTGCGAGGACTCGGTTTGGAAATACCCGAACGTGCGCATGATCTCCGTGCGCACCCGCTCGTAATAGTAAACATCCTCGCCGTGATCCACCGCGATGCTGCTGCTCACGCGCGCCACGTCGCCGTGCGCTTTCCCTTCGGAGGGGGAGGGGAACTTTTCCATCATCACCCTGCGGAGCCTGGGGTAGAGATCGGTTTTGCCGCGGCGGAATTCCGTGATCCAGGCCTGATGGTTGATGCCGTAGCTTTTGAATGTGACCTTGTCGTATGGCACCCCGATCTGGCTGGCGAGCATACGGGTCGTGCCTTGGACGCTGTGGCAGAGCCCGACCGTCCGTATGCCTGTGTTGTTCATCGCCCAGCAGTTGATTGCCATCGGGTTGGCGTAGTTGATGAGGAGTGCCCCCGGACAGACGTCCGTCATGTCGCGCGCGATCGATTGGAAGACCGGGATGCTCCGCAGCCCGCGGAAGATCCCACCGGGGTTCAGCGTGTCGCCGACGCACTGGTCGATACCGTGGCGCAGCGGGATTTCCTTGTCGATTTTGTAGGCCTTCAGCCCACCGACCTGGAAGGCCACGATCACAAAGTCCGCATTTTTCAATGCGGCCCGCTGCTCAGTTGTCACCTTGATCTTCGCCGGCAGCTTGTGCGCGTCTGCCAGCTGCTGCACGAGCCGGCCGGTCCGCCGCACCCGCGCAGCGTCGATATCCATCAGCCGCAGCGTGGCTCCCTGCAGTTCGGGAAAGCTGAGGATGTCGATGCAGAGGCGGACCGGGAAAACCAGGCCGCCGGCCCCGATGATCGTGATGACGGGAGAGTTTTTCATGACGGAAAATATCTATCCGGAAAACTCTGCGATTGCCTACAGGAGAAATGTGCATTAGCAGTAATGTGCGATGATTCAAGATGCGATCAGGCGCCGTGGATTTCTTCCCCGGCCGGAGGGTAATCCTCCGCTCTACTTTATCGGCGCCGGGCTCGAGACCCGCCGGAGTGAATCCTATAGATGGAATGGAAACACGAGGGAAGGGGACGGATCCCTTCTCTGCCAGTTCACTCTTTCCGGATGCGGAGCCATCCAAATCGAGGCGGGGAAACCAATAGCACTTCCGTGCGGAAAATATTTTGTCTCATGGATCCGCAGCGACCACTCGTATTTCTTCAGCCGCCGCCTTGCGCATGAGTGGAGATTTGTCTGGGCGATGCTGCAGGGAAGTGCGGCACGCGGATACTGGGAGATGTTCGGCGAGGAGGCGGCTGTGATCCTGGACACGGAGATCAACTGCCCTGCGATCCGGCTCCTGCGGGCGCTTGTGGAGGGTGGTAGCGACTCAGCCGTCACGCTCGCCCATGCCCGGGATGCCTCCAGGCTCGTCCACGAGCTTCTCCGCAACCGGTTCCCCGACGCTCCCGCCCGCTCCGGTGCCCGCGGACTTCCCCGAGCCCCAACCTCGCTGGACTCCGGAGTCTCGAAGGGTGGATGGGCGGACCAAGCCGGTCTCTCCCGCTTCCAACTCTACCGGCAGGTCCGGAAGAGCAGCGGCCAAAGCCCGGCCCAATGGCTGATCCGCCGACGGCTGGAGAAGGCCTGCGAACTCCTTCGCACTTCCTCAGCGCCGATCGCCGACGTCGCACGCCGCAGCGGCTGGCAGGATCCCAACTTTTTCGCCCGCACGTTCCGGACCCACACCGGACACTCCCCCACCGAGTGGCGCCGCCAGTTCGGCGAGGCTTGGGGGTGAGGAATCCGGACGGTTTCTAGGCCTTGGGCCTTGCGGGCGAATTCTTCGAAGGAACGCGAAAAATCCTAAGGTGCGGGAACATGTTGCCCGGAGAAACGTAAGAGCCTCCCGCGCTGGTGCCGCCCCTTCCATTCGCGAGCCCTTTTCGCCGGATCCGTGGTTGTCCGATCCATCCGTGGTTTAAATGCAGCCCCCGTCCGCTTCCACCAATGCAAAAGCTCCTGGCCGGGCGCCTGTTTGCACACTAATTGTACACATGAATATATCGTGAAAAAATGATTGATCTCTGATTGCCTCGATGGTTTATTGGAGAACTAGAAATAAAAGTTGCGTTCCACTGTTTCCAAACGTCCATTCCATCAACACCCCCAACATATTCCACAGCCCATGAAAAAACACCTCCTCCTCCTTGCATTGGTCGCTTTCGCAATGGTGGCTGCGGCCGGCTCCGCGCTGGCAGCCAATGGCACATGGAACAATACTGGAACAAATTTTAACAGCGGATCCAGCTGGACCCCGGGACTTCCCCCGCCGGCTGACAGGGGCATCTTCGACGCGGCTGTTGTGAACCAGCCTGACCTTTCTGCAGATATCACCCTGTCGGGAATTACCTTCAATTCCACCACAACCTCTGGTTACGTGCTATCGAGCACAAGCGGATCCCTGACACTGACCAGCACGGCAATTGGCAACACTTTAGCGTCGATCCGGGCCAGCAACACAAGTGGCACGAATACGATCAGCGCCCCAATCATCCTTGGTCAGGCAGCCGCGACAGGGGCAGGCTTTCATCAGATTGCCAGCGGCACATTGGCAATCACAGGCGACATCTCCAGTACGAACGCCATCACCGGGCTTACATTGTCCGGTTCTGCGGGCTCCAAGTATACCCTGTCAGGCAACAACACGTATTCAGGCACCACGACGATCGGCGGCAGCAGTGTCCTGCTGAACATCAATAGCGCCACTGCGATCAGTTCGGGAGCCTTGGTTGCGGGGGCAACCGGGACCATTGATAACTCAAGTGGCTCAGCGATCATTCTCACAAACAACAACAATATCAACTTGTCTGCAGGGAATCTGACCTTCACGGGCAGCAACGACCTCAGTTTCGGCTCTGGTGTGGTGACCATGAGTGGCGGGAGCCGCACGATCACCATAACGAACGCCAAGACGTTGACCGTCGGTTCGATCGACGCGGATACAACCGCCCGCACATTCACGAAAGCCGGCGCCGGCACGGTGGCGATCACGGGGGCTGCAGGAGCAAGCTTCCAGGGCGGAACCTCGCTCCTTACCGGAGGCCTTTTGCTTGGCAACAAGGCGGCCCTCGGGACTGGCCTGATCACCATTGCTCCCAGCAACCCGGCTTCAATCTCGGCTTCGACTGATCTGAGCGGGGTCAATGCGATCACAAACAACGTGCTGTTTTCTTCAGCGGGCACCAGCACCTTTAATCTTAGTGGCAGCAATAACCTCACCTTGGCTGGCAGTTTTACAATCGGTGCCAACAAAACCGTCACCGTGTCAAATACTGCGGCGACCGAGTTGAGCGGCTCGATCTATCTCTCGGATGTCGCGGGCACCGGCTACCGGTTGAGCCTGACCAATACCATCGCTTCGGCAGTCCTCACGGTGAGCGGGGACATTGCGAACTACAGCGGCGGGGCGGGAACAGCGGGCAGCATTCTCTGGACTGGTGGGATTGGAACCACCCTGCGCCTGACGGGCACGAACAGTTCCTACACAGGGGTTACAGGCTACGGCGGGACGGCGAACACAAGCACAATTGAGGTGACCAAGTTGGCCAACGGAGGTGTCAACAGCAGCATTGGCGCTTCCAGCAGCGCCGCAAGCAATCTGGTTATTGGCCAGGCGGGGATTCTTCGCTATGTCGGTGGTGGCGACAGCACCGACCGTCTCTTCACGTTGGACGGCACCAGCGCCACCGGAAACTTCAATATTGCCTCCTCTGGAAGCGGAGCCATCGAGTTCACGAACACCGGCTCCATCGTGCATACGGGACTCGCAAATGCGGCACGCACGCTTTATTTGCGCGGCAGCAACACGGGTGACAACATCCTTGCTCCAGTCTGGACAAACAATGGCTCCGGGGTGAATGCGCTGGTCAAGATGGAAACCGGCACCTGGGTGCTTACCGGGGCAAACAGCTACACCGGAACGACCTCGATGGGAGTCGCCGGTGGGACGGATGCCGGCATACTGCGGCTGAGCGGGGCAGGCAAGATCAGCACCGCGGCCACCACGGTTTTTGCGGGAACCTTGGACGTGGGCACCACGACTCAGACGATTACCACACTCAGCCTCGGTGCCGGAGCCTCAGGCACCTCGGCCAATGTGCTCATCGGCTCAGGAGGGTTCTTGAATCTCGGCGGCGGCTTGAGCTACACAGCTACGAACAACCCGAACGGTGCGACGATCTCAGGCGCGGGAACTCTCAATCTCAACGCAAGCCGCACGTTTAATGTCAACGACTCCACCGCTGCGTCTGTGGATCTCGCAATCAACAGCAACATTGCCGATGGATCTGCGGCGAGTTCTATCAACAAGGCTCAAACAGGCACCTTGGTTCTTGGCGGAAATAACACCTACAGCGGCGGCACGACACTGACTGCGGGCACATTGGGCGTTTCGCACAATAACGCCCTCGGTAGCGGGGGACTGACGATAGCCGGAACGGTCACCCTCCAGGCAGTTGCCAACGATGTCACGCTGGCCAACGCTGTTAGCGGCACAACACTTGCGCTCACTGTTGCCGGAACACAGAACCTGACGCTGAGCGGCGGTGTGTCCACGACACTAGGCGGAAATCTCACGAACAGCATCGGTGCTGGAAAGCTACTCACTATTGGCAACGTTGACATCGGCGTCGGGGCTGGCACTGCACGCACGCTAATATTCGATGGCACTGGAGATGTTGCTGTAACCGGAACCATTGCAAACGGAGCAGGGGCGACCGCCACTCAGAATTTTTCGTCGAGGACCACTGGCACCACAACCCTCAGCGGGAATAACACGCTTACGGGCATAACGTCCGTGACAACTGGAACGCTGGTCATCAGCAGCGGATCGATCAATACGAGCAGTGCAGTCACTGTGTCGGGAGGAAAATTGAAATACGACAGCGGCACCGGTCTGACCCGCAACGTCACTGTCACCGGGGGAGCCACGTTCGCCTACAACTCCACGACAGACTACACGGGCACACTGACACTCACGGACGGCAAACTTGGCGGCACGAACTGGAATGGGGCCAAACTGGGCGGTCTGACGATCGGCGCTGCGAAGACAATCACTCCCGGCAACAGCGTCGGCACAGCGGCTACAACGACACAGACCTGGGCCAATAGCGGTTCGTATGACTGGGAAATCAACAAAGGCAATGGGATTGCCGGCGACGTGAGCGGCGGCTGGGATCTGCTCACCTTGAGCGGGGCGCTCACGATCAGCGCCACGAGCGGAACCCCGTTCACGATCAACATCATCAGCCTCGGTCTGGACAACCTCTCAGGTCCGGCCACCGGATTTAGCAGCGGAACAAGCTACAACTGGCTGATCGCCGATGCGGGCAGCGCGATCGCGGCATTCTCCGCGGACAAGTTCACGCTGAATACATCGGCATTCCAGAATGCGTTCACAGGCAGCTTCGGGATTGAAGTCGGCAACACAGGGAGCCTTGCTGGAGTTGGCGATACTTCCCAGCTCTATCTGACCTACTCCGCGATCCCCGAGCCCTCGACCTGGGCGCTGCTGGCCGCGAGCGGGACAATCGTCATGGTCCTGCGCCGCCGCCGGCGGGACTGAGGATTCAGACCACTAAATAACACTGAAAAACACTAAACCATAGAGTGCATTAAATCTGGTTCGTGAAGTTTGGTGAAAATTAGTGGTTGATAATGGATTTTTTGGGGTAATCAGGGCCGGATTCTTTGAGGTTTCCGGCCCCGCTTCATTTATGGCGGCTTCGACGCGATCGCGCCCCAGCGGAGTGAGGTGGCTACAACACCTGCGCGCCAGCGCTGGTTATCCCCGTTCCGCTAGAGCAAATCCGCCTTCCGGATTACTTCTTGAACGTATGAATCCCTGACGTGACAAAGGCGTCGTCCATCAATCCGGCGGATATTTTTCCCGCTTTGAAAAATTCCTTGCCGGGATCCGGTGCCTCCCATGCGGATTTCGAGACGATCGTCTGGAATATTTCCCCGTCGATCCAGTAGGTGACCGTGGATTCTATCGGCTCCGCGCCGGGGGCTACGCTGAAGCCCACGTGGTGCCATTGCCGGTCGGCAAAAATCCCCGTGGGCAGGCTCATCGGGTTCTTTGCAGCCTTATCAGAGTCGGCGCCGGAAACCGCCCGGCCTGGTTGAACGGAAATACTCCATTCGGTGCCATCCACCGAATTCGCGTCGTCCTGATTGTCGGAGGCCAGTTTGTCCATCTTGTAGAGAATCAAGCGCCATCCTTTTCCATAGTCGTTCTTTTGCAGGAGCACGTGCGAACGGAGCTTGAGGTCTTCCATTTTGAACCACACACCTCCGGTGAAAGGAATGGCCTTGGATCCCAGTTTAGATGTCTCCATCGCCGCGCCCTGCCTTTCCTGCCAGACAGCGACTCCGTGCCTTTCTAAATTTATCGCCGTGCCGAATTTGCCCGCAGCATACGTCGGCTTTGGATCTTTCGCGTAGGTTTGCAGGACCCCGTCAAAACCGTTTCCTGATAGATCCTCCACCGTTGAAGGTTGAGAGTCCCCCTGAATGCCCTCGTCGAAGGCCCAATAGAATCCGTCCGGGCGGAGGCTTTGACCGACCGGCTTGCCGAGATCGATCACCTTCCCATCTGCGGCGGAGCAGTTTGACACGCACAAAAACACAAACCCGGCTGTTGTTAGAAGAAATGCTTTCGACTTCATTTGCGTATTTTTGCCCCGTGATCTCAGATCCGCAAAGTCATTGCTATAAACGATCAGACGACCGGTTTAGATTTTCGGGAATTGGGGCAGGTGTTTGCGATGGGCCTTGAAAAGCTCGGCAGTGAGCTGCCGGATTCGCGGCAGTGTCAGCAGTGCCCCGGCGAGCGGATCCATGGCCACCGCCTGCTCGATGCGGGCCGGATCGCCGGTTTCCGACCCCAGCACGGTGAGTTCCTGGACATTGATATTCGTCCGGTTCAGAGCCGCACACTGTGGCGGCAGTGCGCCGGGGCTTGTCGGCTGGATGCCGTTCCGGTCCACCAGGCACGCGACCTCGACGCAGGCCTTGCTGGGAAGGTTGGGGATGAGGCACCCGCCGTCAGCGGGCGATGAGCCGGGCGCCCCCCAGTTCGGCACGTTTCCGTAGATCACGCGGGGCTGTCCGGTCACCATCGAGTGGATGATCGGTGCCCCGTATTCCTCCGAGCATTTGAGCGGGCTTTCTCCCGAGCAGAGTTTTGAAACCTCCGCCGCCTGGTGCTTCCAATCGTTTCCTGCCGAGAACTCGTAATAGTCCCAGCGCGTTTTGATGTAGCCCTTGATCGTCGCAGCATCCTTGCGGAACCACGGCGTGTATTCGCTCGCATGGTGCGAGGACTCGGTTTGGAAATACCCGAACGTGCGCATGATCTCCGTGCGCACCCGCTCGTAATAGTAAACATCCTCGCCGTGATCCACCGCGATGCTGCTGCTCACGCGCGCCACGTCGCCGTGCGCTTTCCCTTCGGAGGGGGAGGGGAACTTTTCCATCATCACCCTGCGGAGCCTGGGGTAGAGATCGGTTTTGCCGCGGCGGAATTCCGTGATCCAGGCCTGATGGTTGATGCCGTAGCTTTTGAATGTGACCTTGTCGTATGGCACCCCGATCTGGCTGGCGAGCATACGGGTCGTGCCTTGGACGCTGTGGCAGAGCCCGACCGTCCGTATGCCTGTGTTGTTCATCGCCCAGCAGTTGATTGCCATCGGGTTGGCGTAGTTGATGAGGAGTGCCCCCGGACAGACGTCCGTCATGTCGCGCGCGATCGATTGGAAGACCGGGATGCTCCGCAGCCCGCGGAAGATCCCACCGGGGTTCAGCGTGTCGCCGACGCACTGGTCGATACCGTGGCGCAGCGGGATTTCCTTGTCGATTTTGTAGGCCTTCAGCCCACCGACCTGGAAGGCCACGATCACAAAGTCCGCATTTTTCAATGCGGCCCGCTGCTCAGTTGTCACCTTGATCTTCGCCGGCAGCTTGTGCGCGTCTGCCAGCTGCTGCACGAGCCGGCCGGTCCGCCGCACCCGCGCAGCGTCGATATCCATCAGCCGCAGCGTGGCTCCCTGCAGTTCGGGAAAGCTGAGGATGTCGATGCAGAGGCGGACCGGGAAAACCAGGCCGCCGGCCCCGATGATCGTGATGACGGGAGAGTTTTTCATGACGGAAAATATCTATCCGGAAAACTCTGCGATTGCCTACAGGAGAAATGTGCATTAGCAGTAATGTGCGATGATTCAAGATGCGATCAGGCGCCGTGGATTTCTTCCCCGGCCGGAGGGTAATCCTCCGCTCTACTTTATCGGCGCCGGGCTCGAGACCCGCCGGAGTGAATCCTATAGATGGAATGGAAACACGAGGGAAGGGGACGGATCCCTTCTCTGCCAGTTCACTCTTTCCGGATGCGGAGCCATCCAAATCGAGGCGGGGAAACCAATAGCACTTCCGTGCGGAAAATATTTTGTCTCATGGATCCGCAGCGACCACTCGTATTTCTTCAGCCGCCGCCTTGCGCATGAGTGGAGATTTGTCTGGGCGATGCTGCAGGGAAGTGCGGCACGCGGATACTGGGAGATGTTCGGCGAGGAGGCGGCTGTGATCCTGGACACGGAGATCAACTGCCCTGCGATCCGGCTCCTGCGGGCGCTTGTGGAGGGTGGTAGCGACTCAGCCGTCACGCTCGCCCATGCCCGGGATGCCTCCAGGCTCGTCCACGAGCTTCTCCGCAACCGGTTCCCCGACGCTCCCGCCCGCTCCGGTGCCCGCGGACTTCCCCGAGCCCCAACCTCGCTGGACTCCGGAGTCTCGAAGGGTGGATGGGCGGACCAAGCCGGTCTCTCCCGCTTCCAACTCTACCGGCAGGTCCGGAAGAGCAGCGGCCAAAGCCCGGCCCAATGGCTGATCCGCCGACGGCTGGAGAAGGCCTGCGAACTCCTTCGCACTTCCTCAGCGCCGATCGCCGACGTCGCACGCCGCAGCGGCTGGCAGGATCCCAACTTTTTCGCCCGCACGTTCCGGACCCACACCGGACACTCCCCCACCGAGTGGCGCCGCCAGTTCGGCGAGGCTTGGGGGTGAGGAATCCGGACGGTTTCTAGGCCTTGGGCCTTGCGGGCGAATTCTTCGAAGGAACGCGAAAAATCCTAAGGTGCGGGAACATGTTGCCCGGAGAAACGTAAGAGCCTCCCGCGCTGGTGCCGCCCCTTCCATTCGCGAGCCCTTTTCGCCGGATCCGTGGTTGTCCGATCCATCCGTGGTTTAAATGCAGCCCCCGTCCGCTTCCACCAATGCAAAAGCTCCTGGCCGGGCGCCTGTTTGCACACTAATTGTACACATGAATATATCGTGAAAAAATGATTGATCTCTGATTGCCTCGATGGTTTATTGGAGAACTAGAAATAAAAGTTGCGTTCCACTGTTTCCAAACGTCCATTCCATCAACACCCCCAACATATTCCACAGCCCATGAAAAAACACCTCCTCCTCCTTGCATTGGTCGCTTTCGCAATGGTGGCTGCGGCCGGCTCCGCGCTGGCAGCCAATGGCACATGGAACAATACTGGAACAAATTTTAACAGCGGATCCAGCTGGACCCCGGGACTTCCCCCGCCGGCTGACAGGGGCATCTTCGACGCGGCTGTTGTGAACCAGCCTGACCTTTCTGCAGATATCACCCTGTCGGGAATTACCTTCAATTCCACCACAACCTCTGGTTACGTGCTATCGAGCACAAGCGGATCCCTGACACTGACCAGCACGGCAATTGGCAACACTTTAGCGTCGATCCGGGCCAGCAACACAAGTGGCACGAATACGATCAGCGCCCCAATCATCCTTGGTCAGGCAGCCGCGACAGGGGCAGGCTTTCATCAGATTGCCAGCGGCACATTGGCAATCACAGGCGACATCTCCAGTACGAACGCCATCACCGGGCTTACATTGTCCGGTTCTGCGGGCTCCAAGTATACCCTGTCAGGCAACAACACGTATTCAGGCACCACGACGATCGGCGGCAGCAGTGTCCTGCTGAACATCAATAGCGCCACTGCGATCAGTTCGGGAGCCTTGGTTGCGGGGGCAACCGGGACCATTGATAACTCAAGTGGCTCAGCGATCATTCTCACAAACAACAACAATATCAACTTGTCTGCAGGGAATCTGACCTTCACGGGCAGCAACGACCTCAGTTTCGGCTCTGGTGTGGTGACCATGAGTGGCGGGAGCCGCACGATCACCATAACGAACGCCAAGACGTTGACCGTCGGTTCGATCGACGCGGATACAACCGCCCGCACATTCACGAAAGCCGGCGCCGGCACGGTGGCGATCACGGGGGCTGCAGGAGCAAGCTTCCAGGGCGGAACCTCGCTCCTTACCGGAGGCCTTTTGCTTGGCAACAAGGCGGCCCTCGGGACTGGCCTGATCACCATTGCTCCCAGCAACCCGGCTTCAATCTCGGCTTCGACTGATCTGAGCGGGGTCAATGCGATCACAAACAACGTGCTGTTTTCTTCAGCGGGCACCAGCACCTTTAATCTTAGTGGCAGCAATAACCTCACCTTGGCTGGCAGTTTTACAATCGGTGCCAACAAAACCGTCACCGTGTCAAATACTGCGGCGACCGAGTTGAGCGGCTCGATCTATCTCTCGGATGTCGCGGGCACCGGCTACCGGTTGAGCCTGACCAATACCATCGCTTCGGCAGTCCTCACGGTGAGCGGGGACATTGCGAACTACAGCGGCGGGGCGGGAACAGCGGGCAGCATTCTCTGGACTGGTGGGATTGGAACCACCCTGCGCCTGACGGGCACGAACAGTTCCTACACAGGGGTTACAGGCTACGGCGGGACGGCGAACACAAGCACAATTGAGGTGACCAAGTTGGCCAACGGAGGTGTCAACAGCAGCATTGGCGCTTCCAGCAGCGCCGCAAGCAATCTGGTTATTGGCCAGGCGGGGATTCTTCGCTATGTCGGTGGTGGCGACAGCACCGACCGTCTCTTCACGTTGGACGGCACCAGCGCCACCGGAAACTTCAATATTGCCTCCTCTGGAAGCGGAGCCATCGAGTTCACGAACACCGGCTCCATCGTGCATACGGGACTCGCAAATGCGGCACGCACGCTTTATTTGCGCGGCAGCAACACGGGTGACAACATCCTTGCTCCAGTCTGGACAAACAATGGCTCCGGGGTGAATGCGCTGGTCAAGATGGAAACCGGCACCTGGGTGCTTACCGGGGCAAACAGCTACACCGGAACGACCTCGATGGGAGTCGCCGGTGGGACGGATGCCGGCATACTGCGGCTGAGCGGGGCAGGCAAGATCAGCACCGCGGCCACCACGGTTTTTGCGGGAACCTTGGACGTGGGCACCACGACTCAGACGATTACCACACTCAGCCTCGGTGCCGGAGCCTCAGGCACCTCGGCCAATGTGCTCATCGGCTCAGGAGGGGTGCTGAATCTCGGTGGCAACGTGACCTACTCCCCCACGAACAACCCGAACGGGGCGACGATCTCAGGCGCGGGAACCCTCAATCTCAACGCCAGTCGCACATTTGCTGTCAGTGACTCAACTGCCGCATCTGCGGATCTCACAATCAACAGCATCATTGCTGATGGATCCGGGAGCGGTTATTCTATCAATAAGACTCAGGCAGGCACCCTTGTTTTGGGTGGAAACAACTCCTACAGCGGCGGCACGACTCTGACTCTGGGCACATTGGGGGTTTCCCACAATAGCGCCCTCGGTAGCGGGGGACTGACGCTAGCCGGAACGGTCACCCTCCAGGCAGTTGCCAACGATGTCACGCTGGCCAATGCTGTTAGTGTCGGAACAGTTGCGCTCACTGTTTCCGGAACACAGAACCTGACCTTGAGCGGCGGACTGTCCACGACTAGTGGAGGAACTCTCACGAATAGCATCGGTGCCGGAAAACTTCTCACGCTTGGCAGTCTTGACCTTGGCGTCGGGGCTATCACTCCGCGCACGGTAATAATCGATGGCACCGGAGATGTTGCTATAACTGGAACCATTGCAAACGGAGCAGGGGCAGCCACCACTCAGAATTTTTCGTCGAGGACCACTGGCACTACGACCCTCAGCGGGAACAATACATTTACGGGCATAACGTCAGTGACAGCGGGAACGCTGGTCATCAGCAGCGGTTCGATCAATACGAGCAGCGCGGTTACCGTCTCGGGTGGAAAATTGAAATACGACAGCAGCACAGGCTTGACCCGCAACGTTACCGTCACCGGGGGAGCCACGTTCGCCTACAATTCCTCGACAGACTACACCACTGGAACACTGACGCTCACAGCTGGCAAGCTTGGCGGAACAAACTGGAACGGGGCCAAGCTCGGAGGGCTGACGATTGGAGCGAGCCAGACGATCACCCCAGGCAATAGCGTCGGCACAGCGGCGACAACGACGCAGACCTGGGCCAGTAGCGGTTCGTATGACTGGGAAATCAACAAAGGCAATGGGATTGCCGGAGACGTGAGCGGCGGCTGGGATCTGCTGACCCTGAGCGGTGCGCTCACGATCAGCGCCACGAGCGGAACCCCGTTCACGATCAACATCATCAGCCTCGGTCTGGACAACCTCTCAGGTCCGGCCACCGGATTTAGCAGCGGAACAAGCTACAACTGGCTGATCGCCGATGCGGGCAGCGCGATCGCGGCATTCTCCGCGGACAAGTTCACGCTGAATACATCGGCATTCCAGAATGCGTTCACAGGCACCTTTGGGATTGAAGTCGGCAACACAGGAAGCCTTGCTGGAGTTGGCGATACTTCCCAGCTCTACATCACCTACACCGCCATCCCCGAGCCTAGCACTTGGGCGCTCCTGGCTGCCAGCGGGACAATCGTGATGGTCCTGCGCCGCCGGCGGGCTTGAGATGGTCAACCACTAATGGCCACTGAAAATCACTAAAAAGCCCTGTCCGTCAGGGTTACTTTTCTCTGCGGTGCAGGGTTAGTGGCGATTAGTGAAAATTAG
>CAZRIL010000131.1:0-14842 GCA_964600115.1 uncultured Chthoniobacter sp.
GCGGCCCGCTGAGAGAGCCTGAGTCTAAACAGGCGGGACGCCTGTTCTCCCTGTTAAGCCAGGAATCCCTATCGTCTTTTTATTTCAAAGTGATGGTGTAAAACAGCCCCGCAGTGGAAAGAATCCACCGCAGTTCCCGGTGCTTCCGACTACTCGAGAGCCTTGATCAGAAGCGTGGCATTATGCCCGCCGAAGCCAAACGAGTTGCTGATCACGGTCTTCAGTTTTGCCTCGCGCGGCACATTCGGCACGCAGTCAAGGTCGCACTCCGGATCCGGGTTATCGAGGTTGATCGTCGGCGGGACAACGCTGTTTTTCATCGCGAGTGCGCAGGCAGCGAGTTCGACACCTCCGGCAGCTCCGAGCAGGTGCCCGGTCATCGACTTGGTTGCACTGACCATCACTTTCTTTGCGTGGTCGCCCAACGCCAGCTTGATCGCCTTGGTTTCGCAAATATCCCCGAGCCCCGTGGATGTGGCATGGGCATTGATGTAGTCGATCTGCTCCGGATTGACGTTTCCATGTCCCATCGCAACCTTGATGGCGCGAGCGGCTCCTTCGCCCTCCGGCATTGGAGCGGTCATATGGTAGGCATCTGCCGTGCATCCGTAGCCGGCAATCTCGCAATAGATGGTGGCACCGCGACGCTTGGCATGCTCGTATTCTTCCAAAACCATGATGCCGGCCCCCTCGCTCATGATGAAGCCATCGCGGTCGCGATCGAACGGGCGACAGGCTTTTTCCGGTTCATCATTGCGCAGGCTCACGGCCTTCATGGCGGAGAATCCGCCGATTCCGAGAGGTGTGAGGGTCGCCTCGCATCCGCCCGCGAGAAAAATGTCCGCGTCCCCGAACTTGATAATCCGCCAGGCCTCACCAAGGGAATTGTTCGCGGTGGCGCAAGCCGTGACAATACACATATTCGGGCCGCGCAGGTCGTATTCCATCGAAACAATCCCGCTGGCCATGTTTGAAATCATCATCGCGATCGTAAACGGGGAGACGCGCGAGGGACCCCGCTCCAGAAGGCGCTTGCACTCGTCCTCCATGCTGCGCAATCCGCCGATGCCACTCCCGATCATCACGCCGAAGCGGTTGTGATCGACCGCATTCAGGTCGATTCCGGAGTCCTCCAGCGCCATCTTTGCTCCAGCCATCGCAAACTGGGTGAAGCGGTCGGTGCGCTTCGCGGATTTCGGATTTTTGAAATATTTGGCGGGTTCGAAGTCCTTGACTTCGCCTGCGATCTTGCAGTCGAAATTCGTCGAATCAAAGGCCGTGTATCTGCTGATTCCGCTCCGCCCCTCGGTCAGGGATTGCCAGAAAGTCGGCAGGTCATTGCCGATTGGCGTGACAACTCCGATGCCGGTCAGGACTACTCTTCGTTCACTCATGTTCATTGTGGTGGCTTTGTTTCGATTGCGAAACGGCCTACTAGGCGGGATGTCCGCAGGCTTGGCAATGAAATTTTTTCCGATCGGTTGGACAATCGTTAAAAGAAAGCGGGTTTTATGCGTTCGTTCAAGCTTCCGCAGCGCGGGCAGGATGGCAGAACATCCGTCGAATCATCCGCAAACTCCATGCTGCAGACACGGCAGCGCAACCGCTTCCTCAGCGAGCGGTTCATGGCCTGGCGCCGCGCAATCTCGTAGCCGATCCACACAAAAAAAATTCCGGAGAGGAATACCAGAAGGCAGACGAACACGAGCCAGGGAAGTTCGATGCGGATCATTGGGGAGGCCGGGATTGCACATCGCGTCCCCATTGAAATGTCACAAACCCCCATTCGATGCCGGATTGAGCGGGCGAGAATGTATTCCGGCGGAGGAGACTTGTGGCTTTTGCGTCCAGGGCGGGGTCCCCGGACCCCCTCTGCAAAAAAATGTGCGCCACCTGGCCGTTTTCCTGGACGCAAACCAGAAACACGGCTGGCTCCGGGTCAAATCCCGCAGGGACCACGAACATCGTCTCCTCCGGGAGCAGGGGAACCCTTTCGGAAAGCGCACCGCTGGCCACCAATTTTGTCGGGGCGGGAGCCGGCCCGGCCTCGGGAGATTTAAAATTTCCGCTCCAAACCGGAACAGGGCCTGCCGGAGCAGAACGCGGAAAATCTGGTTTTGCGGCGGCCGGAAGGGGATCGAGTGCGGGCTTGTCGGATACATACCGGGGCACGTAGGCCACAGGGGGAAAGGGATCCGGGAGGTCCAATCCCAGTCCGGGCGCAAAGACTGCGGGATCGGAAGATCGCAGCAAGCCCTGCATCCGCGCCGCGTCCGGGCTGCCAGGGGGAACAAAAAAGATTTGCGCAGGGTTGGGACCGGAATTTTCCGGCCGGGGGTGGAGAATCGAAAAGGCGAAAAACAACCCGGCATGGAGAATTGCCGCCAGCACAATGGTGACCGGCAGCATGGGATGCAGGTGATGCCGGCCCTGCCACTCGAAGATCAGCGTATCCTTCATCGGGGGCTTTCCGATGTGGCGACCACCGTCGGATAACCGAGTTCCAGCGAGACGGTCATCACGCGTGCGATCAAGTCGAAGGAGGCGAGGCGGTCCGCCTTGATCACGACGGTCCGCTTTCTGCCATGCTGGGATTCCAGCTTGCCCCTGAGGGTCTCAAACGAGACCTGCTGGTTTTCAAAATACACGGCGGACGTGGGGGCGGCCGTCACGCTGACCACCTGGGGATCCCGCTGGGGCGCGAGGAGGAAGGGAGAATCGGGGACCGATACCGCCACTCCGGGCTGCAGAAGAAACGAGGTGCTCAAAACCAGAAAAAACACCAGGATCAGCACCACATCCAGAGCGGGAGCAACAAAGATGAGAGCCGGGTGCGGCTCCGCTGTGCGGACAAGCTTCACTTGGATGCGGGGGGATCCTGGGGTGAGCTGAGGATCTCTATCGTTTCGATCGCAGCGCGCTCGATGTCGTGCAAAACAGCATTCACCCGGGCGGAAAGGTAGCTGTGCGCAACGAAAGCGGGGATGGCTACCGTAAGGGCGGCTGCGGAGGTGAGCAGGCTTTCATAGACGCCGCCCGCGATCTCGGCAGCGGTGGCATACCCTCCGTGGGCGGAGATTTGCTGGAAAGCGCTCAGGAGGCCGAGGATGGTTCCGAGCAACCCGATAAGCGGGGTTGCATAGGCAATGGTTCCGAGAAGGGCCAGATTCCGCTCGAGCCGGGGAACCTCAAGCTGCCCCGCTTCCTGTGCGATTTCGCGAAGCTCCGACCGCGGAGCGCCGTGCTTCAAAATCACGGCATGCAAAACACGCGGGACCGGGCCCGGCGAGCCGGCGCATTCCTGCAGCGCCTCGGCATAATTGCCCCGGCGGATGAGATTCGCCAGCCCCCTCAGGAAATCGCCCGTATGGATCGAGGAGCGGTGGAGGGAGAGAAGACGCTCGGAGAAGACCCCGAGAGCGGTGATACTACAAAGCAGGATAATCCAGACGAGCGGCCCGCCTTTTTGCACAAGTTCCAACATGGTAGCTGCCTCTTACCATCCCCCCGCGATTTGGGCGAGTCCGGATTTTGGCGCAGCCGATCCAGCGGCGACATCGTAGTGTCAGGAAACAGCTTCAAGCTCCGGCCAGAAACCTCTGGTTTCCGGTCTCACCCTTCGAAACCGTTTCTCGACCTGCGCCATGAGGGGAGTGTTGGACCGGGAAAGCATACCGCCTCGCCGCGCAGTCGCGCGAGCAGGAACATCACAAGTTTATGTTTCTCCTCAGGCCGGAGGATCCGATCAGGATCCCCCGGCTCCGGTTGGCGGAGTTGAGATCGGTTAAGGCATCACCACAGTGTCGATGAGGTGGATGACCCCATTGCTTGCAGGGATGTCGGTAGTGACGACTTTTGCTCCATTAACGGTGACCGCGCCATCGGTGACTTTGATGTCGAGCTTTTTGCCATTCACGGTTTTGACTTCTCCGGATTTCACGTCAGCAGCCTGAACTTTGCCTGGCACCACATGGTAGGTGAGGATGGCAACGAGCTTATCCTTGTTTTCCGGCTTCAGCAAGTTTTCCAAGGTATCCTTGGGCAGCTTGGCGAAGGCGGCATCTGTCGGTGCAAACACCGTGAAAGGGCCGGTGCCTTGAAGGGTTTCGACAAGGTCGGCGGCTTTAACGGCTGTTACGAGAGTTTTCAAGTTTTTTGCCTCGGAGGCCACGGCAACAATATCGCCGGGTTTGCTCTGTGCTTGGGCTGCTCCCAGAAAGGAAGCTGCGGTGAGAACAATGGTTAGGAGTCGGATGGTTTTCATTGGTTATGTGTTTTGGCGTTATTTTTGCCAGGCCTTGATTACGCCTCAGGTTGAATAACCGCCATGGGGTGTTCTCCCCACCGGTGCTCGAGGCCGCCGATGGATTTTGGGGCCGTGGCAATCCGCCCGCTTATCGCCGGATCATTGCGCTCCGGATCCGAGTCCCGCCATGGCCCTCAGTTGGCGTTTCTCGCCATGCGTGTAACGGTCGGGACAAACATCCCGCTGGGGGCGGCGTGGGAGAACGGCCCAGCGATGACCACGGGCTGCGGGATCATCGTTCGACGAATCCGGCGGGGAGCTCGGGGGAGGTCGAGACATCGTCGAGGAGGCTCGACTCCCGCGAGCTGTCTATAATGCCGCGGTAAAACAGGGCTGAGGGCCGCAGGAGCCTCTTCATGGTGCTGCGGTCGAATTTCGCCATGCCAAATGGCGCCTTGTAGCCGTGGTGCCACTCGTAATTATCCACGAGCGTCCAGACGAAGTAGCCCCGGACATCCGCGCCATCATGAATGGCTTCTTTGACCTCAAGGATGTGGTTGAAGAGATAGCGCACCCGCTTGACGTCTTTTCCGGTGGCGATCCCGTTTTCCGTAACCACGATCGGCTTGTTGTAGCGCTTCTGAACGTTCCGGATTTGCTTGTAGAGGGACCTGGGCTGGATGATCCAGCCCAGGAGGCTGTAGTTGCGGCCCCGGCGGGCCTTCAAGGCCAGCAGGGCGGTGAAGTCCGGATATTCGGTGTAGTAATAGTTGAAACCGATCAGGTCGCAGACATCGAAAGTTTTGTCGAGCTGGGTGTAGTTGATCCGCTGCATGAGGTTGTAGTAGGCCCCGGTCGGATCAAACAGCCCGTGTTCCCAGTAGGGCATGGCGGCAATGCTGAGGATGAGGGCGTCCTTCCTGTAGGCACGGACGATCTCGGCAGCCTTCCGAAATCCCCAGACGCTCTCCTCGAGCGCCGCCGCGTGCGTTCCGAAACTCAACAGATAGCCGGGCGGCCAGGTGGCGCTGATATATCCGAGCGCAAGGTCGCCGTTCGGCTCGTTCTGGGGAGCAAAAACTCTCACGTGGGGGGCCATGGCCTTGACTACCTTCGTAACGTAAGCCGGCCAGCGCTCGCGGTAGAGCGGGTGCAGCCAGCGTGAGTTCCGCCCCTTGGCGACCATCCAGGACGGGAAGGTGAAGTGCCAGAGCGTGACAACCGGCTCGATGCCTGCCGCCTTCAGCTTCCGCGCCATCTCGACGTATCTCCGCAGCGCAGCCTCATTGTAGCGGCCGGGTTCAGGCTCGATCCGGGCCCACTCGATGCCGAACCGGTAGTGGTTGACTCCGATTTTTTTCAGGGCTTCCAGGTCGCGGTCAAAATGAGACCAGCTGAAGACCGCGTTATCGCCTTTCGGGGGAACGCGTCCGGCCTCGGCGAACAGATCCCAATCGGTCAGAAAGTGATTCGGCGATCCCGCCTTTTCCCCGCGATCCTCATTCTGAAACGAACTGGAGGCCACCCCCCACCAGAAGGGGCCAGTGTCAGCTTTCGACACGGGCTTTGTCCGGTCAACCCGCGGCGATGGAGGAGGTGTGATGCAGCCGCTCAGCGCGAGCCCCGCCGCAAACACGAAAAGTCGATGCGTGCTTTTCATCACCCCCAAGTTCTCTCGCAGGAAGCCCGCCGGGATGCGAGGCAAAATCCTTCAAAAAATCTTGCGGGCCGACTGAGCGAAAACATTGGCGGAAATCCCGAAAAGGGTCTTATTCTTCTTACTGACATGCAACTCGCCGTGTCCAGCCGATCTGCTCTGCCCCGCTACCAATCCGGCGACATCCGGTATGTGGTGAGCCTTCCCGATCCCGGCACCGAGAACGAGCCGCTGCCGCTGCCACGCAACGCGAACAAACTCCTGCAACTCCGCTTCCACGATGTGGATGATATCGAGATGCTCGCCCCCCAGTTCCGGAAATGCCGCGCCCCGCAGAAAGAGGACGTCGAAGCCATCATCAAATTCTTTACGGAGATCAACCAGGCGGAGATGGGCGGCCAGGACCAGTTTGCGATCCTTGTCCATTGCGAATCCGGACTCAGCCGCTCGGCCGCCTCGGCGATCATCGGCCTGACCTGCCTGGGCTACGACGCCAAGACCGCTTTCGATATCGTGTGCGAGGCGAACCCCCACAGCCTGCCCAACCGCCGGATGCTCCGGATCGCGGACTCGATTTTCAAAAACACCCAGCTCTGCCAGATCGCAGAAGACCATCGCGCGGCTCTCTTCAACTACGCCGGCTACGAGGATCCCGTGAAAAAAATCGAGAGGGATTACCGTTCAAGCTTCCGTTTCAAGATTGATCAGATGATCAAAAAGACAGCCAGGCTCCTCTCCCGCCTTCGCGGCTCCTCGGGCAGCGCGATCCGGAAGCTCCCTTCACACGCCCATTGAGCAGAGCCGGGAGGCTCTCCGCCCGTCAGATCCCGCGCTTCTCTTGGATCTCGGCTTTGGATTTTTCAAAGTTTTCCCGTGCCTCCTGCATCCAAGCCACCCCGCCATCCAGAATCCCGATCTCCTTCGCCTGCTGCTCGAGGCGTGACATCGGGGCGCTCACCCCGACAAAACCAAAATTGGCGGAACTGCCCTTGACTTTGTGCGCCGCATCCCTTGCCGCGTCGACATTCCCGGCGGCGAGATGATTCTCCAATGCTGTCAGGAGTTCTGGAGTCTGGTCGAGGAACTCCCGGTAGATCTCAACAAAATCCGGGGTGTAGCCATCGGCCATCATGTCCAGTTGCTCCCAGTCGATGAGTTCGTTCTCAGTGCCCATTGCTGCCCACAGGATTAGTCGTTTGCGCGGCAAGGTCAAAGTGATCTTTTCAGTCATTTCGGACGCCGGATTGAACATTTGCCGGATTTGGTTGACTGGCATCAAAGATCCGGGCCCCGGCTGCCGTCATGATGATCCGGAATGTGCCCGCTATGATTAACGTGACAAAATTGCTCTGCGGCACGCCGCGGTCAGCCGACGCGGGAGAAGGTGAGTGGATCGGGGCTTCAGGCAGTGACCGGGTCCCGGCCGTTGTTTGGAACATCACCCGCCGCTGCAATCTGAAGTGCCTGCAATGCTACTCGGATTCTAGCACCAAACATTTTCCGGGGGAGCTCACGCTCGAGGAAATGGTCGCGGTTGTTGACGATCTCTCGGGATCCGGCATCCGGACGGTCATGCTGTCGGGAGGAGAGCCGATGCTGCATCCCCACTTCTTTGACGTGGCGGGCTATGCGGTTGAGCGGGGGATGCGTGTGAGCGTTTACAGCAACGGCTCCCGGATCAACTCCCATGCCGCCGAGAGGTTGAAGGATCTCGGTGTCGGATATGTCGGACTGTCCCTCGATGGGATCAACGGCGACCATGACGCCTTCCGCGGCCGGCCGGGAGCATTCAAAAAAACGGTCGACGCGCTGCGTCACTGCCGCGGCGCAGGGCAAAAAGTCGGACTGAGGATCAAGATCTCGAAGCAGACCACAGCCCACTTGCCGGAGATCCTCTCCTTCATTGAGGAGGAGGAAATTCCGAATATCTGTTTCTGTCATCCGGTCGTCTCAGGTCGCGGGGCGGAAAGCAGCCGCATTCCCGCGGCGGCTGCCCGCTCGGCCCTGAGGATGATCGCGGACGCCGTGCTGCGCTGGAACCGGGAAGGGAGCCCCAGGGAAGTCCTCACAGCGGACCAGCCGGCGGACGGAATTTTCTACTGGCTCCGGATGAAGCGGCGGGATCCCAAACGCGCCGAGGAGATCTGGAAATCACTCAACCGGAACGGAAACAAGCCCGGGGCGCGCGGCTTGGGAATTGCCAGCATCGACAGCCAGGGAAACGTCCATGCCAACCAGTATTGGGACACCCATTCGCTCGGCAATGTGAAGGAAAAGCCGTTCAGCAGGATCTGGGAGACTTCTCAAAATGATGCGGTCCTACGCGAACTCCACGACTGGCGGCCGCGGCTCAAGGGCCGGTGCGGAGAATGCAGATTCCAGTCTCTTTGCGGAGGCGGGTTCCGCGTGCGGGCGCTCAAGGTATTCGGAGATCTGTGGGCCGAGGATCCCGGATGCTATCTCCATGATTACGAGATCGCACAGTCCTGACCTGCCGCTTCTCCGTTAGCCGGGCGGGAGGTGGCGGATATCCTCGGCCACGACCGCAAAGACCGTGTCCTCGGCGATGTTCGTCACCTGGTCGCCGATCCGCTCCAGAAAGCGGGCGATAAATATCAACTCGAGATAGCCCTGGATATGCTCGGGACGCCGAGGCATCAGCTCCGTGAGCTTGTTGGCGAAATTCCTGTTCAGCGTGTCGAGTTCCCTGTCGCGGGGCTTGATGGTGCGCGCGAGCTCCGTGTTCTGGTCGGCGTAGCTTTTGATGGCATCGAGCACCATCGATTCCGCATGCCGGAAAAGCGGTTCGGTCTCGGCGGTCTCCGGCAGCAGCACGTTCGCATTGAGCTTCCGGGCCCGCCGGGCGATGCCGACCGTCTGGTCCGCGACCCGCTCAAGGTTCACGCTCATCTTCATGGCAGCAATCACCTGACGCAAATCCGATGCCACCGGATGGAAGCGCAGCATGATTTCGATGCCGTCGCGGTCCACCTGGATCTCAAGCGTGTCGATCTCCTCGTCATCCGCGATGACGGTGTTGCACCAGTCCTCATCGCGCTCGAAGAGCCCCTTGCGGGCGTTTTCGAGGTTGCGGACCGTCAGGCTGGCCATCATCAGGACATTCTTTCTCAGGTCCTCCAGGGCGGAATCAAAATCGGTGAATATGTGACGGGAGGGTTCTTGGCTCATGAATTTGCCAATAACATCCACACGGAGCAGCGGGAAACAAGCTGCATATTCAGAAAATCTCCCGGGGATTTCCCGGGCCGTGGGAGGCCTTGCAAGAGTTCCAAAACCAGCCATCATCCGACACACTCCATGTCGGATCTTCTTCGACATTTTCTCACAGCTCTGGGCCTGGAAGAAAGCCCCGGAAAGCCCATGCCCCGACATGAGGCCCCGCATACCCGGCCCATCACTCCGACCAACCGGAGCACCACCGTCTTCGCAGGCGAAACCGGAGAGTGGTCCACCTACCTCCGGAGACCATGGGACGAGCGCCAGGACGGGAGATTTGAAATGGAGATCGTTCTGAAAAATGCGAAGCAGGTGGAGTTTCTTCCCCGCAATGCGCGATCATCCCGCTGGGCAGCGGCTCTGACGGAGGCGTTTGACGGAATCTGTTCGCGTCTGGAGAAAAGCCCGGCAGCCGCAGGCGTATACCATGCCATGGTTCACGGCAATGCGGCGAATCCACCGGCCGGCCTGTTCCTGAATTCCAGCGGAAATCTTCCGGCTGCCGCAACCAGGGAAATGCGGGTGAACGACGATCTCTCTCCCGCAGGATCAAGGATCCTGATCAGCACGCGGCTGCTCGAGGAGTTCGAACCCGTGCTGGACGGCACCGGAAAACCGATGGAGCGGCTGGGAAAACTTTGGGAGGTGATCCGGCATGTCCTGCTCCAGCTCGGCCATGAGAGCTATCCCCGGGACAGGTTCACCGAGCGGATCACGCTGACGACAAACTGGGCCCTGCTGAACCTCCATGTCCTCTACGACGGGAAAAAGGATGGCAGGCTGCATCCGAATGAGGCAGGCGAGGCGTTCGAAATCCTTTGTGCGCGGCGGGAGAAAATCGAACGGCGCGAACTCTTCAACAGGGATCCGTTCTTCCGGCTTCTTTCCGATGTGTCGTTCCTGCTGCGGGATCACAATGTCGCAAGTTTGTGGGATACGGCTGCAGTCATTGCGCGCGATTATCTCGATGCCCGCTACCTGAGGCTGAGCATTGCCGGCCTCATGCCTGCCAAGCCGGCCTGGCAGGAGGCGATGCCTGTCGAGTGGAAGGGCCCCAGAAAGATCAAAACCCCGAAACCCGAAGCCGGACGATACGGAATCATCGACGACGAGGATGAGGATGCGTGGAAGCAGGTGCGGGGGCCCCTCGAAGACATCGGCTACCTGATCATCGGACAGCTCGGAATGGGCCAGTTCGGGCGCGTCTACGAGGCGATCAATGTCACAAACGGCAGCATCCCGGCCCGTGTCGCCGTCAAGGTGGACCGGATCCGGAAGGGCCGGAAGAAGGAGGCCATCGAGGCGGCGGATACCATCATGGCGATCGCCCAGGGCCTCTCGAAATCGCCGCATGTGATCAGGGTGTTCGATGCCGGATATCTGAAAAAGATCCGTTCGAACTACCATATCCTGCAGATCGTCGAGGGGGATACCCTTGATCACCTGATCGGCATTGCGGGAAGCGAGCACGCGAGCATCCTGCGCCCGAAATCCGGCCGCTCGTCGAAAGAGGAAGCCAGCCGGGAGTTCCTGAAATCGCTGAGCGGAAGCGCCGGGGAGGCATGGCGCAGGGACCGGCGGTCCCCTCCGTTTGTTGCGCCGCCCGGGCTGAGCCATATCCTGGATCTCCTGACCAGCACCGCGCTCTGGCTCGAGGAGGTCCACCAGCTTGGATTCGCGGTCAATGACCTGAAAAATGGTAACGTGATGGTGAGCCGACGCGGCCAGTTCAAAGCGATCGACCTCGACTCCTACAGCCGGATTTTTTCCTACCTCGACAAGCTTCCGGATTTCTTTTTCCTGGCCGTCTCAACCCTCCAACTCGTCACGAGGGGCTGCGGCTGGGAGAAATCGGCGACCTCATCGGAGATCAGGGAACTCCTCGCGGATCCGGCGGCCATCGAGCGGCGGCTTCACCAGATCTGGCCCTATGGCGATCTTGCCGGGCTCAGTGGGGGCCGGGTGACGACGGCAGATGTCACAGGATTTTTTACCCGCTTCATCGATGATGCAAGATCCGGGGTCTTCGCGGAAAATCCCGGACGCTTCTCGAATTCCATCGATGCGCTGATCTTCCTGAAGCGCCGCCTCTCAACCGAGGAGATGGTGCTGCAGTAGGTAACCTCAGTTCCAGCCCTCGACCATCATCTCCAGATCCTCGGAAATGGACTCCATCTTCTTGATGTCCCGGAGACGGCCTTTCTCAGGTTTCATCCTGGGGTGGCTGAGGATGACGAGCATGTCGCGGACGTCGCGGAGTTTCTTCGGCGAAATCTCGCCGGCCGCCTCGAGTTCTGCCACGAGGGCTTTGATCGTGTCGAGACGGGCGTCAAAATCTGCGCGTATGGCATTGAGAGTCACATGCCCCGCGGCGCGGAAGTTTTCGATCTCCCCGAGAAGCGATTTGGCGGGCGAGGCGTTGGAAGAAGGCTCCTTCATGTTTGCGGACGGTGATCTCAGCCGAAGCGCCCGGTGATATAATCCTCGGTCTGCTTCTGCGCGGGGTTGGAAAATATTTTCTGCGTCTCGGCGTATTCGATCAGCTTGCCGAGGTAGAAGAATGCTGTCCGGTCCGAGCAGCGGGTGGCCTGCTGCATGTTGTGGGTAACGATCACGATCGTGAATTCCTGCTTCAGATCATGGATGAGCTCCTCAACCTTGACCGTCGCGATAGGATCAAGCGCCGAACACGGTTCATCCATGAGAAGGACCTTCGGACGGTTCGCGATCGCCCGCGCGATGCAGAGTCGCTGCATCTGGCCACCGGAAAGCCCGAGCGCGCTCTCGTGCAACCGGTCCTTGGCCTCATCCCAAAGCGCCGCCCCGCGCAGGCTGCGCTCGACCGCTTCGTCCAACACGCTCCTCCTGTTCTCCCCGCCGATCCGGAGGCCGTAAACCACGTTCTCGTAGATGGATTTCGGAAATGGATTCGATTTTTGAAAGACCATCCCGATACTCCGGCGAAGCGCGATCACTTCGACGCTCCTGTCGTAGATGCTCTGCCCGAGAAGCCGGATGTCCCCGGAGTGCCGGACTCCATCGATCAGCTCGTTCATGCGGTTGAAGTTCCGCAGCAGGGTGGACTTTCCGCACCCGGACGGCCCGATCAGTGCGGTCACCTGCTTTTCCGGGATATCCATGTTGATGTCGAAAAGCGCCTGCTTTTTCTCGTAGAAAAAGTCGAAATTACGAACGGTCAGAAAATCCGGCCGTCCCGGCGACTCCCGTTTGGCATCTGATGATCTGGCGCTGGCTTCGGTCATAATATCAAAAATGGTCAAAGGCGGAAACGGGCGGTTAGTGCTTTTTGGAGAAGACGAGCTGGGCGGTAATGTTGGCCAGTGTGACAAAAGCCACAAGCACAAGCGACGCGGTCCATGCCATCTGCACCTGGTGCGGAAAGGGAACGGTGGAGAAATTGTAGATCAGAACCGACAGGGAGGCAGTGGGCTCGGAGAGGGATTTTGCCCAGAACTGGCTGAAGAGCGCTGTGAAGATCAGAGGCGCTGTCTCCCCCGCGGCACGGGCAACAGCCAGCATGATTCCTGTCATGATCGCGGGCAACGCATCCGGCATAACGATCCGGACAATTGTCTGAAATTTCGTGGCTCCCAACCCGTAGGAGGCCTCCCGGAATGAGTTCTGCACGCCCATCAGCGCCTGCTCGGAAGTGAGGAGGATCGTCGGGAGCATCAGCACGGCAAGCGCCACTCCGCCGGCATATGCGGAGAAGGCGCCAGTGGTCGCAACAACCACCGCGAAAGCGAAAACACCGCAGATGATCGACGGGATGCCGGTGAGGAGTTTTGCGACGATCCGAACCGCCTGGGCCAGGCGGCTGGCCGGCGCATACTCGTTGATATAGATCGCCGAGAGAATCCCGATCGGGGCCGACATCACGAGCCCGAGGCCCACCATCACGAGGGTTCCCATCACGGCATTGCCAAAACCTCCGCCAGCCATGCCTGCCGCCGGGGGAAGTTCCGTGAACACGCTCCACTTCAGGAGGGGCAGGCCATTTTTCAGAACCAGATAAATAATCGAGATCAGGGGAACAAGCGTCAGGAGAGAAAGTCCGACACAGAGGACACTGAGGATGCGGTTCCAGAGCGACCGGGAAATCAGCTTGGTCGAACCGGACTGGCTGTCGGTGAAAAAATCCGGCGCGTGGGTGACGATGTTGTCCATCGGGTCAGCGGATCCCCGCGGTTTGTTTCTGGGTGTAGCGCAGAACCGCTTCCCCGAGAAGGTTAACAAAAAGTGTGATCGCGACGAGAATCAACGCAGCGAACATCAGGGAGTTGACCTGCATGCCCTCGGCCTCCCCGAACTGGTTGGCCAACAGCCCGGCGAGCGTGCCGCCCGGCGACAGGAGCGACCACGACAGGCGGGAGCTGTTTCCGATCAGCATGGCGACGGCCATCGTCTCCCCCATGGCGCGGCCGAGTGCGAGAATTGTTGCCGCAACGACACCCGGAGCAGCGGTCGGAAGAATCACGCCAAGGATCGCCTCCCACCGGGTGGCACCCAGCGCGTAGGCGCCCTCGCGAAGCGTTTTCGGGACGGCTGTCAGCGAGTTCCGGGAAATCGCGGTGAGGGTGGGAAGAATCATCAGGGCAAGGACGATGCTGGCCGTAAGCATCGAATTTCCGTAGGCGGGCGGCGCGAAGAGGGTCTCCAGAACGGGAACCCCTTGGAAAGCCGAAACCGCCCACGCCCCGAATATCTTCACGAGCGGGATCACCACAAAAATCCCCCAAAGCCCGTAGACCACGCTCGGAATCGCCGCAAGCATCTCGACGACGAAACGCACCGTGTGCCTCACCGGAAGCGGCAAAAAATTCTCGCTCAGGAAGATCGCTATCGCAAGCCCGAGAGGCAGGGCGAAAAGGATGGCGATCAGCGAACTCGCCGCAGTCCCGATGATAAACGGGAACACGCCGAAATTTTCACGGTTCGGCACCCACGAGGAACTCGTGAGAAATCCCAGGCCGAACTTCTGGATCGCCGGCCAGGCACCGGAGACAATCTCGTAAACGATCAGCCCGAGGGTGGCCACGGCTGCCGCCGAAGCCACCCAGCACAAAAGATGGAACAAGTCCGGCCCCACGCGCACCTCCGCGTTTGCGCGGGTTTTTGAATCTTGTTCGGACACGCGCTTGCGGAGGTTTGCAGCAATTTACTGGACGGTGGCGAGAGCGGCTTTCGCCTTCTCGACAACCGCGGCGGGCAGCGGGATATACCCGAGCTCCTCGGAAAATCCCTGGCCGGTTGTCAGCCCGTAGGTCACGAAATCCTTGAGGGCCTTGAGCTTCGCGGCATCGTCATATTTTTTGTAGAGCAGAAGCCATGTGAAGCTCGCGATCGGGTAGTCGCCGGCACCTTCCGGATCGACCGGCCAGATGCGGAGATTTTCCGGGAGCTTGACGTTGGCGAGTGTGGTCGCGCCGGCCTCACCGGTAGGAGACACAAATTTGCCGGCCTTATTTTCCAGGTTCGCCATCGCGAGCCCGTTGCCTTTGGCATACCCGTATTCGACGTAACCGACGGCTCCCGGCGATTGTTTGACCAGAGCGGTGACGCCTTCGTTGCCTTTGCCGCCAACTCCGACCGGGAAGGTGACCGATTTGTCGGTGCCGATCTTGTCGTTGAAATCCTTGCTGATGGCAGAGAGGTGCTGGGTGAAGACGTAGGTCGTGCCG
>CAZRIL010000132.1:0-14731 GCA_964600115.1 uncultured Chthoniobacter sp.
TATTTCTCCCTCATGTGCAAGCGATACATTCCCGCTTGGATCCTGACTTGTTGGAAGTGTTTCATCCCAGCTGTCTTGATCATCATTGCACCAAAACCAGAATGGCTTGCTCTCCTCGGTCTTGTCAGGCGGCTTGCCCTCCGAACTAGAATCGGTGCTGTTGTTGTCTCCCGCGAACTTGATAACCCCGTCCCTGTTTGCATCAACGGCGATATCAACGGGCGAAAGCGTTCCGTAAGTTCCCTGCCGGGTGTTAGAGTAGTTTTCGGCATGGATGACCAAACCGAAGCCTGTCAGTGCTTTCGGCATGACCGGATTCTTGTCTTCGTCGACCTTGGATGGGAGTTGGTCCATCGTCCAGTTCCCTGCATACCAGACGCTTGCTTCGTAAATGCCGGGTGATTTTTCTTCGAATTGACTTTTGGGGATTGAGGCTTCCCTGCTGATTTCTGTGCCTTGGAAGGATTTGTTCCAATATTTCACGAGTTCATTCGAATGCCAGATTCCCTCACATTCCCGGGAGGGGAACCAACCCAATGTGACCCTGATTTGATCCCACACTGTGGCCGGCGAAAGAACGTTCGAACCTTCCTCCATGCTGATGGTCACACGGGTGCGGTGTTCGAATCGGAAATTTCGTTGTGATTGGGGGTTCCTGGGGAGCAGAAGACCTTTGCCTGAGGTCTCTTTCCCCGGTGGGAACCAGGCGTTGATTTTGCCATAGACGGCAACCACAACGGTTTTTTTATCCGACATGGTGAGAGTGGTCGTTTCCGCGCTGGGGTCTTCGATTCTTCCGCTGCCCTCAGGTTTCATCCATCTGATAAACACCCAGTCATTTGGTTGGTTTGCCGCACCCGGGTCGGTGCTTGCTGACGCATTACTGCTGGCGGGTCGGGTTCCTGTGATTGTGACAGTCTCACCTGAACCGTAGTTCCCGCTGCCGGAGCCGTTGTAAACTTCCAATGGGTGTCCCTTCGGCTCATCGCTGGATGCCGCAAAGATATGGTTCGAGAAGCTCCAGAGGGTGGCCAGTAGAAGCGGAACTCTTTTCATATGTGGATACTTCCCAAATCGTGGTCTAGTGAGCGTTGCTGCCGCATGAGGAAATCATCCTTGTATTGACTCATGTCGATTTTCTGCTGTGGCCCGGTGATCAGCTGGAGAAGGAGGGCGGACTTTGCATCGATGGACCATTCCCAGTGAATGCCGGGACGTGGGGCGAGACACTTACGGGCCAGGCCGCACTGCGCCAGGGCATCTGCCTTCATGCCAGTTTTGTGGCTCCTGACGGCGCACCAGTAATACGCTTGAGACGTCAACCGGTGAGTGGGGTTCCCTGCGATTAACTGAGCGAAAACCGGCCATGCTTCGCCCTGGCGGTCCTGGCTGACCAACCACACCCCATAGGTGGCAGCGATATAGGGCTTTCCGCTCATCGGAACAGTCGGCTCGGCTAACATACGAACTGCCAAGGCTTCCCCATCGCTGGCTTGCCCGACATCAAAGTATCCTGCCACTATCAGGGAAACATACTCCCAAAACCGGGAGTCCTGACTCCACAGCCAGTCGATTTTCCGGTCATCAATCGACTCCCATGTTTGAAGCATCTGTCTGACTCGAGAGAGGTCATAGTATTGCCGGCGAGCCAGAAGGTTCAGAATACCCACAGCTTCTGCAGGATCGAGAGCTTCAGCGTATTCCTGAAGGGCCTTTGTCTCTGCCTCTATCGCAACCATCTTTGAAAGTTCCTTGAAGTTGGCTCCGGCAAGCGCCAGCTGGCGGGCCACGTCCATGAGCGTGCGATAGTCCCCGATCTCTTTGATCACCTCGAGAATCCTTGCTTTCGAGGACTCCTGATCAATCGCCATCCCGGATTTCCCGGCAGCCCGCAGCCAAAGCAACAACCCTTGAAGGCGAAAGCGGGCAGGGGATCCGGAGTGTGAAGCGGCGGTGAGATAATGCTGAGCTTCTGCTGCATGATTGCCCACAACCCCCTCCATTCGTGCAAGCGCCCACAAATCTTTACCCCATTGCTCTGATCCCGCCGAGCCTTGCTTGATTTGTGTGGTTAGGATAGGGCGTGCCAAATCATACTTTCCGGCAAGCATGGCTCCCAGAGCCATGGAGTGGAGCGCCCTTGCTTCGGCATCCTTTCCGAACCGGCGTCGAATCATCCGGGCTACTGGAGTGATGTGGTTTTCGGCAAGCGGATTGAGCAGTCCGAAATGGGCAAGTGTCTTTGCAATTCCAACAGCTTCAGGTGCCGTTATTAGCGGATCTGACAGGAGGCTCGTGGCGAGTTTTGTGATATCAACCGGATTGCCTGAGGACAGCTTGTTGTCCGAGAGAAGAAGCTTGCCGATCTCGAATCGGACGACTGGGTCCTCTTGGCCGTGTTGATCCATCCAGCGTTGAGCAATGACTTTCCACGTTCCGCATCGACGAGACCGAAGGGCTGAGACAATCTCAAGATGGGCCCGTGCTGATACAGTGCCGCTACAGTTCTGGACGAAACTGGCAAAAACCTGAGGATCCATCGGGTCCTTTTTCTGAGCTGCCCGTGCTGAGACAAGAACGCTCCACGACGCGATGGTTTTGGCCTGGAATCGTCCCATTAAGAGGCTTTCCCTGGCCAGTTGCTCCGCCTTCTCGAACTGACCCTTCTGAAGATGGATTGTTGCCAGACACTGTCTTGCCCGGCTCCCGCCGTTTGGTGTCAGAGTGACTACTTGCTGGAAAAATACTTCGGCCTCATCCATGTAACCTGCGTTATGGAATGTGCTGCCTAACCGCGTTAGCACCGCATTCAAACGAACGGGACGAGGGCCGATCTGCACAGCGCCAGATGCCCGGATGTGCGCCTTGCTCGGATTGCTTGCGATGTCGAACTGCGATTGATTTTGTCGCGCCAGGGAGGCGATGCCGTTTGCCTTGGCAAGAGCATCCTCCAGGCGTTGGGCGCCAAGCAGAACTCGCACTTCTCCGAGGGATGGCTCCAGCCAGTATTCAGGCTCCATGAGGATCCGGGCTCCGTGCTTGGATGCCGCCTGGTAGTATTTAAGAGCGTCATCGTGCCGTCCGAGCAAGGCTTGGCTGCGTGCCACCATTGCTGCGATCTTTGCCTTCTTCCGCGGTGTATCGGCCACCGATGAAAGACCATCAAGCGACGCAAGCGCCTGCTCAATTTGGCCCCGACCGATGCAAGCACTTGCCAAACGCAGCTGAAGTGAAAAATTATCCGGCGGTTGCGCTCCGCTGATCCTCCGGTTTTCATGGCGTTTGGTTTTCATAAATTTAGTGACCGCCACCGGAACAGTTGTCCGGTGGCGGTCAGCGCAAACCAGCGAGCAAGGCGGATTAGCGTATTCGCTACCCTGAAAGCTCGATTGCGCAGATCTTATTCAACGATTAGTTCGAAAGGTAAATTCCGGTTTCTTACACTGGCGACGGCGTCACGTGGATTTTCAAAACGGGCGCGTGCGGCAAACTTAAGAAAGGAAGGCGGATACTTTATCCCTTCGATTGGCTTAATCCTGATTGATCCTGAACTCTGACACGTTGCAAAAACGGGCGAGGCATCTGCCAGCAACGAGCCGGCAGCGACCCTCACACCCCAACGAAGCATCTCCCTCCTGCCATATAATTGACAGTCCATGCACGCTCGTTTAGTTACGACGCGGCTGAACGTCAAATAGAAAATGTCGCGATATATAATAATTATTTTGCTTGTTCTATGGAGCGGTCAAATTCGTGCGCACGCTCGGTCGGTTGGGATTTTTTTCGCATTGGACAAAGACTGGCAGGCGTTTCAGGAAGCGGTCGGGGGGATCGCGGGAACACGGAAACTGGGGGCAACCTCTATCTTTGAGATTGAAACAGCGAACGCGAAAATATTTGCAGTTAAGATGGGTTCTGGAGCTGTAATGACCGCCATCTCAGCTCAGGCCTTGATCTCCACACGACACCTCGATCTGGCATTCTCCGTAGGACCTGTCGGCGCACTCAAAAATAAATTTAAAGTCGGCCAATGGTGCCGGGTTAACCGGGTTGTTCCGTGGCAATCCGACAAGTGGATGGGGCAAGATAGTGGTGATGGTGCCGGGGTAAAACTTGTCCATGTTTCTGAGGGGCTTCTCAGTGCCAACGCTGAGTTGTCGAACATCTCGGTGGCATCCGGCGAGCAGTTTGTTTCCTCCAAAATGCTTCGCGATGAAGTGGCATCCCGCACCGGATGTGATGCTGTGGATATGAACCTGTTCGGTTTGTCGGAAGTGCTCAGGCAAGCTGAAACTCCCTCTTTCCACTTGAGGGTAGTCAGTGACACCGCAGATGAAAATGCAGCTGAGCATTTTCGGGATTTTGTGCGGGATTACAAAGGCGATGGGGGGAGGATGCTTGCCGAGATCATTCTTTCGCTGCCGCCAGATCGCACATCCCCGCAGAGTTTTCCGGGCTTGCAGGGATTCCTTGAGCAGCCGGCAACCAATCACTGAAAGTCGTGTGATTTGAGCCCGGTGCCGGATTATGGACTGGAAGCAATATGTGCAGGATTTCCAGGAGGGGAAACATCCATAAAGACCAAAATATCAATTGGTAAGTGGAACTATCCTCAAAAGCCATTCCTGTGAATCCTGCGAATTCTGAAATCCTGTCAGATCTTCGCCGCTCGCTAGCCTTGGGATGACGCGAGGAGTAGGCGATTTTTATACAGATTTCCTCCGCTGGTGATTTTTTGCCACCAAAGGGGGCTTCGACAGGCGCTCAACAGCCTTCAATTAGTTGGCACGGCAATTGCTGTTCTGCATTTTGCAGACCAATCCGTCTGTAAATAACCAACCAACAAACATCCATGTTCAGAAAAAAACATCTATTGGCGACCTTGGCTGCTGCGCTATTTGCAGCCGGATCGCTCATTACCCCGAACGCAGCGTTCGCGCAAGACGCCGCAGCCACACCTGCCGCCACAACGGAGGCAGCTCCGGCGGAACCAACCACCGAGCAGCGCATTGCTGATCTCGAGGCCTACGTGAACAACTCGGCCCGAACAGAAGGCGTGGCCTCGAAGATTGCTGGACCTGGCCCCGGGCACAACGCCTGGCAGATGGTCAGCACGGCGTTGGTTCTTTTCATGACACTTCCTGGTTTGGCACTGTTCTACGGCGGCCTGGTCCGTTCGAAGAACGTGCTTTCGATTCTGGCCATGTGCCTCGGGATTACCGGACTGGTTACGATCCTGTGGTTTACCGTGGGATACAGCCTGACGTTCTCCGGCGGAAACGCGTTCCTCGGCGACCTTGCCCAGGCGTGTTTCAACGGCATGAAGCCCGGCAATGTTGGGGCCGGATATTACTGGATCTCGGATTATATCTGGGCGATGTTCCAGCTGACATTCGCCATCATCACTCCTGCCCTCATCTTCGGAGCCACGGCGGAGCGCATGAAGTTCTCTGCGGTGCTTCTCTTCACGGCGATCTGGATGTTTGTGGTCTATTTCCCTCTCGCCCACATGGTCTGGGCGGTGAACGGGTTCATGTGCGGACCGCTCAACGCTGACGCCGGCATCAAGGCGATCGACTTTGCCGGTGGCACGGTCGTTCACATGAGCTCCGGCTGGTCTGCGCTCGTTCTGTGCATTATCCTCGGGCCCCGTCTCGGGTTCGGCAAGGAGCCGATGCCTCCGCACTCCATGGTGCTTTGTATGATCGGCACCGGAATGCTCTTTGTTGGCTGGTTCGGGTTCAACGCCGGCTCCGCGCTCGGTGCCGATGCGATCGCCGCTAACGCGTTCACGACTACGTTCCTCTGCGCTGCCACGGCAGGATTTGTGTGGGCAGTCGCTGAGTGGATCTTCAAAGGCAAGCCGAGCGTCCTCGGCTTCTGCTCGGGCATCGTGGCCGGCCTGGTCGTCATCACGCCCGCCGCCGGGTTTGTGACTCCCGCCAGCGCCATGCTGATGGCCGTCGCAGCCGGCATCGTGCCGTTCTTCGCGGTTGTTTACATGAAGAAAATGTTTGGATACGACGATGCTTTGGACACCTTTGGTGTTCACGGTGTGGGCGGAACCATGGGTGCCATC
Source organism: uncultured Chthoniobacter sp. (assembly GCA_964600115.1). GTDB lineage: Bacteria > Verrucomicrobiota > Verrucomicrobiia > Chthoniobacterales > Terrimicrobiaceae > QYQL01. The sequence goes on from CAZRIL010000132.1 coordinate 6,080, forward strand.
CTGACCGGCGTCTTCGCCAGCGCAGAGGCCAACCCGGTTGTCGAAGGCCTCAAGGCCGGTCTGATCATGAACCAGGTGAAGGCCGCGCTTGTCACAGTGGTGCTGTCAGTTGTGGCCACGGCCGTGATCGCGCTCCTCATCAAGTTCACCATCGGATTGCGTCCTACGCCTGAATCGGAAAGCCAGGGTCTGGATACCACCGATCACGGTGAAGAAGGCTACCTGCTCGACTAACCGGACCTTCACAGAAATCCAAAGAACACCAAGAATATGAAAAAAGTTGAAGCAATCATCAAGCCGTTCAAGCTGGAAGAAGTCAAAGACGCGCTGGCCGACCTCGGGATCGAGGGGATGACGGTCAGCGAGGTCAAGGGGTTCGGCCGGCAGAAAGGCCACACGGAAATCTACCGCGGCAGCGAATACACGGTGGACTTCCTTCCGAAGATCAAAATCGAAGTCGTGCTCGCCGACTCCGCGCTGGAGAGCGCGCTTGCGGCGATCGTGAAAGCGGCCAAGACCGGAAAGATCGGGGACGGAAAGGTCTTCGTCTCACCGGTGGAGGAAGCGATCCGCATCAGGACGGACGAAACTGGCGATAAGGCTGTGTAGTTCCAGAGGGACAGCGGCTGAATGCAAGGCGGCGGGAGAAGGAGAGCTCCCGCCGCCTTTGCGTTTTTGCTTTCCTTTACGTGGGCGGCAGTCTGCCCTATGATCTTTGCGATGGCATCGCCCCCGATTGAGCAGACCAGAACTTCAAAACCGCAGGAGGAGGCGGGGCTCCCGCATTTTCTTTTCCAGATCGGGTGGATGACGTTCAGCGTCTTCCTGCTCTCCCAGGCGGGCGGATGGTTCGCCAAGTCCTCCTCGGGGATTATCAGTCCCATCTGGCCATCGGCCGGGTTCGCTCTCGCGATCGCCCTGATTTACGGTTTGGAGCGGGCATTTCCGGCGGTCTACCTCGGCACGTTGGCGAGCAATCTTCTAAACGGGGAACCGGTCGCATTTCTGTATGCCGGGCCGGTTGGCTACGTTATCGAGCTCGTGCTCAGCTGGGCGCTTCTCACCCAGAGCGTGAGGATCGACCTGACGTTTTCAAGAGTCCGGGATTTTGGGAAGTTTGTTGTGCTCGGCTGCCTGCCGGGCCCCGTGCTGGCCGGATTCTACGGGATCCTCGTCCTTTATATGAGTGAGAGTCTGTCGGCCTCGCAGATGGCATCGGGCTACCTCGGGTATGTGCAGACGAACGCGTTCGGCACGCTCGTTTTCTGCCCGTTTTTTCTGTTTGTATTGAGGCGGCAGGATTTCAGGCCCACCACGACGAGCGGGCGGTATGAACTGCTCGGCTACTCGCTTGCGCTCGCCACTTTTGTCTGGGTGTTGATCAACGTTCCGGACATGGGGCAAAGCGTCCGGTTTGTTTCCATCGGCGGGGTGTTGATGCTGTCGCTTCTTGTGTCCATACGGTTCGGCCTGCGGACGGCGACGCTCTTTCAGGCCATGTTCATTTTCCTGGTGCCGGCATTCGCGGCGATGGTTCCGTCCCGGCTGATTGAAATGAGGACGATTCCCGGCGGAGGAGGTTTCCAGCTCTCCGCTCACGGGCTCGCCTTTATTTCCAGCCTGGGCTGCCTGCTCGTGGCGGCGTTCCGCGATGAGCTCTCCTCGCTGCGGATGAAGTTTGCTTTGGCCCTCTCCTCGGCTGACCTTTGCGTCTGGGATTGGAGCCCGTCGGGCTGGGCCTGCCACACGCCCTCCTGGAGTGAAAAGTTCGGGCTCACCGGCAGCAGGATGATCTCCGAGGAAGTTGTCCGCAGCCTCGTGCACCCTGAGGACCTTCGCGAGTTCGAAGACAATTTCCGGAAGCTCGCCTCATCGGAGATTCCGCTCTGGAGTCAGATCATACGGATGAAGGATGCGGAGGGCCGGTGGCTTTGGATCCAACTCGATGCCAAACCAGTCCGTCGCACCGCCGATGACGAAATAGCGGCTGTTGCCGGGGTGATGAGGGACATCACAAGCGAACGGGAGGCTGTTCAGAACCGGATTACTGCCATCGAGACAGAAGCCCAGCTCCGGACCCTGCGCAGCCAGATCAACCCGCACTTCTTGTTCAATGCCCTGAACAGTGTCCGGGCGCTCATCGGGCGGCAGGACACGAAGGCCAAGTCGATGATCACGTCGCTCGGGAGCCTCCTCCGTGAGGTATTGGCAGGGAGAGACGCGAAGCTCCAGTCGGTGGAGAAGGAAATTGAGATCGTGCGGGATTATCTCGAGGTCGAGGCGATCAGGTTCGGTGACCGGCTGCGCTACAGGATTGAATGTCCGCCGGACCTGCTGACCCAGCGTGTCCCCGGGATGCTTGTGCTCACACTTGTCGAAAACGCAGTCAAGCACGGCGTCTCCAGGCTCGAAAAGGGGGGGAGCATCGAGATTATCGTCGCGCATGCTCCGGATTCCGGCGCGCTGGTCGTGTTCGTTGTGAACGACGGGCCGCTCCTCATTGGCGATAACGACAGCAAAGCCTACAGCGGCCAGGGACTCGAAAACACGAGGGAAAGAATCCTGCTCGCGACCGAGGGGCGCGGGAGTTTTGAGATCCATGAGATCCCCGGACCGCGTGTGGAGGCGATCGTCCTCCTGCCATTTGACGAGCGGTTCCGTTCCAATGTGAGGGAAACAGACCTCATCCACCATGGGTCCGGATCCTTCCGGAGCGCAACTTGAGGAAAATCTCCATGCCGGAGCGATTAGTGTTGTGCTTGCGGTATCTGCTGTTGCATGATTCGTTGCACTCCTCTCTATGAAAACTGTCCTTGTGGTCGAAGATGAAGCAGTAGCACTTGAAGATCTTAGGGATTCGCTTCTTGAGATCGATCCCGCCTTGGAGATTGTCGGGGTGCAGACAGCTATGGAGGCGCTTGAGTTGCTTGGCTCCAGAAAAAGCGATAACCCGCAGACCTTCGATGGAATTTTTCTCGATATCGAACTGCCTGGGATGAGCGGCATCCAAATGCTGGAGCGCCTTCCGAAACCGCTTCCTCCGACTGTGCTCGTCACCGCGCATGCGATGATGGCGCTGGACGCCTTCGGTCTCGGCGTCATCGGCTGCCTGCTCAAACCTGTCGACCAGCAACGTCTCCGCCGCGCCTACTCCCAGATGAAGGCGATCGCCGATGCGCCAAAAACCGCTGACCAGCCTTCCAGTTTCGAACCGGGCTCGGAAAGCCGTGTCCTCTTGCGGGATCGAAACGGGATCCATATGGTCCACGTGCTGGATTTCACCCACCTTACCGAAGAGCGGGGATCCACGCGGATTTTCTTCGGGAATCACAGCGTGGTGGTTCCCCATCGGCTCGGCGACATGGAAGCCGGCCTGGACCGGGAGTTCTTTTTCCGGGTCAACGCTTCAACGATTGTGAATCTGGACAAGGTCACGCACTTCACCACGTCGCCGACGGGATTGTTTGTTGCCGGGCTTCCGGACGGAACGGCTGCCGAGTTCAGCCCCGATCGCTCGAGGATTTTCCAGGAGCGCTACGAACTCTGACTTGATCTTTCCCGGGCGGAGAGGTCCACTGATTCCGGTATGAAGCCACTACTCGTCTCTCTCGCTTGCCTTTTCACTTCCTGCCTTCTGCCTGCGCAGGAGAAGTCGGCATTCGGGAAAGGCGAGGGGATCTCGGGCGAAGTGCTCGCCCTTGCGGTGCAGAAGGACGGTCAGGTGATCATCGGAGGCGCTTTCTCCGCTGTGAACGGTGTGCCGCGTCAGAATCTTGCCCGCTTGAATGCGGATGGAACCTTGGACGCCACATTTATTCCCCAGGCTGTGGAAGGGCCCAACGGGCCTGTTGCCGCGCTTCTGTTGCTCCCTGACGGCTCGGTGATTGTTGGAGGGAACTTCACCACTGCGGGAAATCTCGTGCGGGGGGATCTGGCGAAATACAAAGCCGATGGCTCGGCTGACGCGCAATTTGGAGCGATGGAAGGAGGGGTTGCCACAAACGGTTCGGTATCGGCCCTCGCACTGCAGGCTGACGGCGGCATAGTCGTCGGCGGTAACTTCACCACATTTTACGGCCAGCCGCGGAGGAACCTTGCCTGTCTGAACGCGGACGGCACCGTGGCAAAATCCTCCAGGGAATCAAATACACTGAGCGGCGTGGTCAAAGCACTCGGAACCGGGCCGGATGGCGCGGTGTTCGCCGGCGGGGGCTTCACATTTCCCGGACAGAGCGCGCGGGGCATCCTCCGCCTCGGCCACTGAAGCGCTGCGGTCTCAGACCGTTGCGAATAATTGCGGCATGCCATCCGACAAGCAAAAATTCATCCGGATCAAGGGGGCCCGGCAGCACAATCTGAAGAATCTGGATGTCCGGATCCCGCGGCACAAACTCGTCGTGGTGACGGGACTGAGCGGCTCGGGGAAATCCTCGCTTGCGTTTGACACGCTTTTTGCCGAGGGCCAGCGGAAATATGTCGAGAGCCTGTCCGCATATGCGCGGCAGTTTCTCGACCAGATGCAAAAGCCCGACGTCGATTACATCGAAGGCCTTTCCCCTGCAATTGCGATCGAGCAGCGGTCATCCGGAGCGAATCCGCGCTCGACGATTGCAACGACAACGGAGATTTATGACTATCTCCGGCTGCTTTATTCGGCCATCGGCACCCCGCATGATCCGGCGACCGGGCAGAAGGTTTCAAGGCAGACGCCGCAGGAGATCGCGGATGCCATCCTCTGCTGGCCCGAGGGCACAAAGTTCCTTGTTCTCGCCCCACTCATCACCGGCCAGATCGGCGAGTTCCGCGATGTTATCGAAAAGGCGAGGCGCGAAGGGTTCGTGCGCGTCCGGATCGACGGGGAGGTTGTCGAACTCACGAAGCCGGATGCCATCAAGCTCAACAAGGCGAGCCGGCATACGATCGAGGCGGTTGTTGACAGGTTGAGCATCAGGGATGGGCTCGCCCAGCGCCTCGCGGACTCAATTGAAACGGCCCTCCGCTGGGGCGGGGGAAAGCTGTCCGCAAGCCGACTTGAGCCGGGGTCCGACAGGTGGGTTGAAGAGAAATTCTCGACGGATTACAGCAACCCTGAGACCGGATTCACGATGCCGAAGCTCACGCCCAAGCACTTTTCCTTCAACAGCCATCTTGGTGCCTGCCCGGTCTGTCACGGGATCGGAACCGAGCTCTATTTTGATCCCGACCTGATGGTCGATGGGGAAAAGACATTGGCGCAGGGCGCCATCCGGCCCTGGAAATCCGCCAACAAGCGCATGCGTTCCTACTACGCCTCCCTGTTGCAGGGCCTTGTCAACGATACCCCGGTTTCCATGGACAAGGCATGGATCGACCTTCCGGAGAGCTTCCGCGAGCTTGTTCTCTACGGATCGCGCGACCGCGGGATCGCGATATCGACCGGAAGTGGACGGGTTGTGACAAAGCCCTTTGAGGGGATCATCGCGCAGGCGGAGCGGCTTTATGAAACCAGCCAGAGCGAGTTTTCCAAAAAGCGTTTGCGTGCCTACCAGGGCCGCAGGGTTTGCGGGACCTGCCGCGGGGCACGCCTGATCCCTGAGATTCTGGCCGTCACGATCACGGCCGCCGGCGGCCGCAATTTCGGGATTGAGACGCTGTGCGCCATGAGCATCGAGGAGGCGGGCAGAATTCTCGACAGCCTCTCGCTGACGGCATCCCAGGAGGAGATCGTGAAGGATGTCCTGCGCGAAGTCAGGCAGCGCCTGAAGTTTTTGAACGAGGTGGGGCTCGGCTATCTGCAACTCAATCGCGAGAGCGGCACGCTTTCCGGCGGCGAGGCCCAGAGGATTCGCCTGGCCACACAAATCGGGTCCGGCCTCTCCGGGGTGATGTATGTTCTCGATGAACCCAGCATCGGCCTCCACCAGCGCGACAATGACCGCCTGATCCAGACGCTTCGCGACCTCAGGGATCTGGGAAATTCCGTGATCGTGGTCGAGCACGACGAAGACACAATCCGTTCCGCCGACCACATCCTTGATCTCGGACCGGGAGCCGGGCCCCGGGGGGGGCGGCTCGTCGCCGAGGGAACCCTCGAGGAAATCCTGACCAGCGAGGAGTCTCTCACCGCCCAGTATCTCAAGGGGTCGATCCGGATCCCGGTTCCCCGGGTCCGCACCCCGCCGAGAAAAACCGGAGCGAAAGCCGGTGACGCGGGAGACGGATGGTTGCGCGTCCTTGGCGCGGAGGAAAACAACCTGCAGAAAATCGATGCGTCGTTTCCTGCGGGTTGTCTGACGTGCGTCACGGGGGTTTCAGGAAGCGGGAAGTCCACCTTGGTCAACGATATCCTGCGGAACGCGCTCGAGCGGGATCTGAACCGGGCAAAGTCGCGTCCCGGAAAGCACGGGGGGATTTCAGGCATCGAGCAATTCGATAAAGTTGTTGTCATTGATCAGAGCCCGGTCGGGAGAACCCCCCGATCCAACCCCGCCACCTACACGGGAGCCCTCGGGCCGATCCGTGATCTTTTCAGCGAGCTACCGTCATCGCGGGTTCGGGGCTACGATGCCAGCCGGTTCTCATTCAACGCGAAGGGCGGTCGGTGCGAGCACTGCCAGGGAGACGGGTTCATCAGAATTGAAATGCACTTTCTTGCCGATGTTTATGTCGAGTGCGAGATCTGCCGGGGCCGCCGCTACAACCGCGAGACGCTCGAGATTACCTACAAGGGAAAGAACATCGCCGATATCCTCGACATGACAGTCGACGAGGCCGCCAGATTTTTCCGGAATGTTCCGTCCCTGTGCAACAAGCTTGAAACCATGCAGGACGTGGGGCTCGGATACCTGAGACTGGGCCAGTCGGCGACCACCCTTTCGGGCGGGGAGGCCCAGCGGATCAAGCTCTCCGCCGAACTTTCGAAACGGGCGACAGGACGGACGGTATATATTCTCGACGAGCCGACCACCGGCCTGCATTTTGCCGACATCCACAAGCTGCTTGAGGTTCTGATGAAGTTGCGCGACAGCCGGAATACACTGATTGTCATCGAGCATAATCTTGAGGTGATCAAGTGCGCAGACTGGATCATTGATCTCGGTCCGGAAGGTGGTGCCGGTGGGGGGCGGATTGTTGCCGAGGGGACACCCGAGCAAGTGGCGCTCTCGACGGAGAGCCACACAGGACGTTATCTTGCCAGATATTTCACGACATGATTTGCCCATTAGCCCTGCTCCTGTTCGCCTCGACCGCGGACAATATCGCCGCTGCAAAGTCCGCTCTTGAAGACGGGCTGCCAGCCGTGGCCATCAATAAACTGGAGGCCTCGCCCCGCCCTGCAAAGGATGCGGTTCTGATTCTGGCAAGGGCGTATCTGGATGACGGCAAGCCTGACAAGGTGGTCGAACTGTTGAAGTCGCACCCAGCCGGAGCGGCCGGGGATTTCTGGCTGGCACAGGCCTACGCGGCCCTGGAGCGGTGGGATGCCGCCCTGGAGATGTACCAGGCCTGCGCTGACGAGCCCGCCATGTCCCGCAGCGCTGTGGTCGGGCAGGCCCGGATGTTGCGTAATCTGGGGAGGAGCCAGGAAGCTCTCGCGGTTTTGGAGCCAGCAAAAGACTGGCCTGCGGAGCCTGTTCAACTGCTTGCAGGATTTGAGCGGGCTGAGATCTTTCTCGCCCTGAATCGCCCGCTCGACGCCAGGCAGACGCTGGAAACATTGGAGCCCGGCGATCCTGCCGGGAACGTCCGCCGTGACTACCTGATGGCACGGGCGCTGTCCATGTCAGGCGATGACGCGACCGCCCTGATGCTCTTTGACGCGGTCAAACCATTGGATCCGGCCATGGCAATCGGCGTCGTTTGCGGGCATGCGCGATCGCTGGTGCGCGTCGGCCAGTCGCCGATCGCGGAGACCCTGCTCGAGGACTTCATTTCGAAGAATCCCGATATTGCGGGTTTGGAAGACGTTTTTCCGATTCTGGATTCCATCTACGCGGCGCAGCCATCCGCATCCCCGAGCGAGCTTAAACGTTGGGCGGATGACCGGGAGGGCTCGCTGCGCACAAAACTGGCTGGTTTCTACCTCGCCCGTTTTGAGGCCCGCTCCGGCAGGGAGGACCGGGTGGAGAAACTTCTCCAGAATGTCGTTGCCGGCGCTGCCGACAATCCTGCCCTTGGCGAGGCATTCCTGGAATTGGCGAAAATCCGGCTCAAGCAGGGGAAGCCGGAAGAAGCGGTCAAGCTTTTGCCCGCCACAGGTGAATCCGCTCAGGCAGACTTCCTGAGGGGGCTTGCGCTCTCGGCCTTGCATGATCCTGCCAGTGCCTCCGAGCAGTTTATCTCCGCCGCCTCCGACGATTCTCTGGCTGAAATTGCGCTTTATAATGCTGCGGTCTGCGATCTGTTTGCCGGAGGTGCGAAGTCGCGGGGGTTCAGACTGCTCAAGGAGCGGTTCCCCTCCAGCACCCGGCTTGATGGGCTGCGCCTCAGGCAAGGCTACGAGCTCGCCAGACAAAAGGATGCGACCGCCCCCGCCGTTTTCGAAGACCTGTCGAAATCCGGCAACGACAATCTTGCCGCCGCCGCCAACCTCGCCCTTGCAGAGTGGGAGTTTGCGGGCAACGACCGTCCGGGGGCTCTCGCTCACCTCCGGCGTGTCTCCACTTCGGATCC
>CAZRIL010000133.1:0-14584 GCA_964600115.1 uncultured Chthoniobacter sp.
CCTGCGGTTCAGAGATCAGGGCCGGCAGAGTGCGCCCGGCGAGCACCACTTCCTTGCCGAACTCGGAAAAGATACCGGCCACATCGGCGGCCATTTCATCGTGGATGGACATGCCCCGCCGGGCGTGTCAACGGGATCAGAGAATCTTGCGCAATTCGGCGGCTATGGCGTTCAGATCATCGGCTGAAATCGCGGAATACAGCTCTCATCGTGGCGTCTACCCTCCGATGGCTGTCATCGGGCGATCCGGTTTGTAGTTTTCCAGAAATTCGTGATTCTCGGGTTTGTTTGCTATGGCCTCTCTCAGGAGGTTTTCCGGAGCCGTGCCGGCCCGCAAAGCGCCGAGTAAATCGATTTCGCCGTGGCGTCCGAGGCAGGGACGGAGCTTGCCGTCAGCAGTGAGACGGAGCTTGTTGCATGTCTCACAGAAATGCGGAGTGGTGAGAGCGCCGATGAATCCGAGTTTGGCCGGTACAGTCCCCTGCCCGGAATGGAACACATAGTATTTTGCGGGACCGTGACCGGGACGATAGTCGTCGAGCGCCACCAATTTCCCCATAGGCGCAATACGTTTCATCAGTTCCTGAACGGAGAGGAAATTCGATTCGTCCAGCACATCGCTTCTGGAAAGTGGCATGAGTTCAATGAATCGCAGGGGGAGGCCCCGTTCCGAGGCATATCCGATAAGCTTCAAGTATTCTCCTTCATTTACACCCCGCATCAGGACGCAGTTCAGCTTGATGATTTCAAATCCCAGTTCCATCGCGGCATCGATACCCGCATGAACCTGACGGACATCGCCTCCGGTGATCTGGCGATAAATCCTGGGGTCCAAGGCGTCCAGGCTGACGTTGATCGAGCGGACTCCGGCCTGCTTGATCTCCCGGGCGAGCAACGCAAGACGGGTGGCATTGGTGGATATCCCAAGCGTTTGCGTGCCGGGCAGCTCCCAGATCCTCTGCAGGATTTCGAGAATGTCTTTGCGGATGAGCGGTTCGCCGCCGGTGACCCGGAATTTGCGAAACCCAAGCCCTGTGGCCGCTTCGACCGCGCGAACAATCTCGTCGGCCGTCATGTGGTCGGCTCTTTGCGCCCAGCCTTTATAGCCTTCAGGCATGCAGTAGAGGCAGCGTTCGTTGCAGCGATCGGTTACGGAGATCCGCAGGTAATCAATGGTCCGGCCAAAAACATCCTTTGGTGCGGAGGCAATGGATGCGGCTATTGGCAGAGGGGAGTTCATAAGAGAAGCTGGAGTCCAAATTTCGCTGATGCAATGACGAGCATCGCGCCGAGGACAGGCCTCATCCAGGCGGGACGGCCGAGGCGGCTGCCGCAAAAAGCGCCCGCCATCCCGCCGGCCACTGCAGCGGCCAACCATATCGGAAATGCTGGTGGCATCGCGACAGAGGAGACACCCATCCCGGCCAGCGCAGCAGCCGAGTTGACAAAAATAAACGGAGCCGAAACCGCTGCTGCCTCGCGTGGACCCGCCCATCCGGCAAGCAGAAGCAGAGGAGTGAGAAAGATCCCGCCTCCGATCCCGACCAAACCGGCGAGAAATCCGATGATGACCCCGCAGAACATCGCAAGGCCGACATGCAGCGGGCGGAGATGACCGCTACCCTCGGGCAAGAACAGCCTGATCCCCGCAACTACCAAAGAGATCGCGACCAGCAGGAGAAAAAGTTCGGACCGGATGTGCAGACCGCCTCCGATCCAAGCCATGGGAATCGCTGTCACGGCAAACGGCCAAAAAAGCCGGAGTCGAAAATGATGTGCCCGCAGGAAGGCAACTGTCGCTATCGCGGAGACAGCCAGGTTCATCCATAACGCGCAGGGGCGCATAACCTCGGGCGTGAACCCGCTCAGAGCCATCACCGCCAAATACGCCGATGCCCCTCCATGCCCAACGGAACTGTAGAGCATAGCGGCGGCAAAAAATGCTACGGCCAGGGAACTGGAGTTCTCGATCATGGAACATCCAGAACCGCCAGGTCCTCCGGTGAGTTGAGGTTGAAAAATATTCCTTTTTCCTCTGGCGGCAGGCTTTGGGTAACCAGAAACCCTTTAGCTCGCAGATCGTTGATGGCATCCTGGAGCTTCCAGCGCCCGTTCCGCGCTGATTCCAAAAGAACAGGAAGCGCCTCGACCGGATAGACCGCACAGAGAGGTTCAAAAAAGGAGTCGGTTGCCGGGATCAGCCCTTGGCCCGGCCGGCATGCACCGGCAAGTTTTCGCAAAACTTGAGGCACCATCCTGGGCAGGTCCACGGCAAGAACTAGAACGTGCGAACCGCCTCGCGCCCCGGCCCATTCTAGCGCGGCAAGGAGTCCGGCCATCGGCCCCCGCGCAGCCGGATGATCCTGAACAAATGCGTGCCCGTCGGGCAACCATTGAGGGCGCTCCGGGGCGAATACTGCCACCGGATCGCAGATCGAACTCAAAAGATCGATCTGCCGCCGCCAAAGCGGCATGCCTCCGACCTCAAGAGAGGCCTTGTCCCGCCCCATGCGGGTTGACATTCCACCAGCCAGGAGAGCGGCGAAGGTCCATTTATGACAGCCATTTTGATCCGGCTTCAACCAGCCATCACTCCGAATGATCGCCCGCAGGCCACCTCGTCCCCGCATCCAGGCTTCTGCCTCGGGATGAATCGCGCCATTCATCCAGTAGCACGGACGGCATTCTTCGGTTCCCAGAAAGCGCACCCCTTGGATCTCAAATTCCTTGCCGATCAGGGCACCCAGGTCCAGCCCTTCGGAAATGACGTTGCGCCTTGTGGCGGAGATGTCGCGGAGATCCCTCGAAACACCAAGCTCCTCCCACATGCTGATCAGATTCTGCCAGTCGTAGAACGTGATCTGCCCTTTGTAGTCGGGCTTAAAATCAAAAAACCGGTCGCCGCGGATTCCCCTGCCTGCGAGACATTCGATCTCCGGGACTTCAATAATCGAAAAACCTCCCGGGCGCTGTCCGTGCTGGCCGAAATAGTTGTGACCCGGAGAGATGAAAAGGTGGCGGATCATATCTGCTTGCAAACATGCACGCTTATCTTCGTGGAAGGCAAATAGTTCGCAGCACCAAGGAGGGATTCCGCCCCCATGTGTAAAGCAAGCATATATGCTTGCCGCGCGCCACCCATCGCCTTGAACGCATATTTGATAGGAGCGCCCTCATCTAGCACATGGCAGTCCAGGCACGCCTTCGAATTATCAGCCAGATACGGGTAGACCGTGGAAATGTGAATTGCCAGCGCCTCAAACCCGGCGAACACTCCGGCAGCGAGGATCACCGGCACCCGCCAGCGCCTCTGGAGGGGATCGTTTTCATCTCCACGCCACATCGGTGCCAGAAACCTGGCGTGCGGATTTCGCCAAGATCCCATTGATGGAAGCCTACTCCTCATCGGCTTTGGCAATTCCCGGAAGAATGCAAACGGCCCAGATAAGCACACCTGAGATCCAGGCGATGGCGGCATACGCATATTGACTCATTTGCACCTCCGGCAACCAATCTGCGGTCACCCGGATCAGCATGGCAAGGACGATCAGCGCACACAGAATGAGCACGGGCCATAGCGAAGCGCGGAATTTCTCCGATTGCCCGCTGTGCCCGAGCACCACGCGGGTCGCAACAGTGAAGGTGAGAAGGCTGAATCCCGTGATGAAGACGACATGCAGGAATGTGAACGTGCGCCAGGGCATGATCGCAAGCAGGACGTAGCCGAGCGGGATCGCAAACAATGCGATCCGCAGACCGAGCGCCAGGGATCCGCCGCCGAAACCGGCCTGATGCACAGGCACCTCACGGAAAAAATACACGAGCACCGCCCCTGCCCGCAGAGCGTAGCTCCAACGCGGAAAGCCTGCCACTTCAAAGGCAAAACTAACGACAACCGCCAGCCCGCACATCGCGGCGAATGCCGCACGTGGCTTCCATCCCCGGGGAAGGGCCAGGGACTCCGGAAAACTCTGCCTGTTGGGAAGCCCGAAAAACCGCGGGAGCAGGAAAGCGCCGATTCCCATGACCGGAAGCAGGATGAAACCCTGGTTCAGCAGCAGCTTCGCAAAAGGCATCAGCCATGGAGGTATCAACCCCGGGGTCGCCTGGGAAACCGCAAGTCCGAACGAACCCGCCAGTGCTGACAGCAGACCCATCGCGACAAGAATAAATGCCGGCGGCGGGGTGTCTTTCCGAAACATTGTTCGCACACTTAGCAGGAACACAATCGCGCAGACGGTGCAGAAAAATACCAAATCCCCCCACATGGTCAGACCGCAATACTGCAGCCAAACCGCCCAAATCAGAGCCGCGCCGCACCCGGTAGTCTCGATGAGCGAGACTTTGGGCACCCCGAGCAACCTTGGCAGCGCCGTGCCGAGAAATCCTGCAACAAAGCAGCCTAGAAATCCCTCGATCATGATCCGCGCATGGGGCACTCCCGGATATCTGGAGGTGATGTTCCAGATAAAGAGTGGCCACATCATCACCCCGAAGATGCCGATAACCGTTCCCAGGGGGAACAGTAGCCGGAACGGTTCTCCCGCTGCCACCAACCGCCAATACCCTTTCACCGCCTTGTTGGAACGAGTGCGGAATAATCTGCGAGCAACAGCTCGTGCGCCGGCAATGCTTATCACGCGACGATTCTGGCAACGCGGGAAGGTTATAACAAGAAATAAAGATATAAGTATCTTTATATGCTTCCATTTCCAGGCGCGCTGGTGTTTTGATGCAAATCATCATGAACAACCCGCCAGTCAACCCAGCCATGCCGCTGTTACGTCCCTACGAGTGCGGGGCAGACCCCGCCGAGCCGGGAAAGCCGCGCATTCTTTTCACCAGCGTTTTCGGCCCCTATGCGAGGGATGACGAATTCGGGAGCCGGGCGATCAATCCGATGGAACTCTACCACAACCAGGTGACGCGGGTGCAGGGGCCGTTCTCTCTCCGGATGTTTCACCGCTCGTGGGGACTGATGATGATGCGTGACAATGTCTCCGCGCCGAGCTCGCTGCTGGATTTTCCCTCCCGCGAGCGGTTTATCCAGGAATTGAAGACCGAGCGCTACAATATTGTGGCAATCAGCGCGATCCCTCCGAATTACCTCAAGGCTCTGGAGATGTGCCGCCTGATTCGCGAGCTCCAGCCTCAGGCAAAGATCATTGTTGGAGGACACATTTCCGGACTTCCGAATCTGCAAAAGCGGTTGGGAGCGGATCACGTGGTTCGTGTCGAGGGGGTTCGCTGGTTTCGCTCCTTCCTCGGGGAGGATGTGAACGCCCCGATCCTGCATCCCCAGATTGTTTCCGGGATCGGGACCCGGACCATGGGGATGCAGTTGCGCGAGACACCCGGTGCCATCGCTGCAACGGTCATCCCATCGGTCGGCTGTCCGATGGGATGCAACTTCTGCGCTACCTCGGCAATGTTCGGAGGCAAAGGGAAGTTCCTCAATTTCTACGAGACCGGTGATGAGCTGTTCGAGGTGATGTGCGGCCTGGAGCACGACATGAAGGTGCAAACCTTCTTCGTGATGGACGAGAATTTTCTACTGCATAAAAAGCGTGCGCTACGGCTGCTGGAGCTCATGGAAGAGAACGGGAAGAGCTGGTCGCTCTACGTCTTCAGTTCGGCGAATGTCCTGCGCTCCTACACGATCGAACAGCTCGTCCGGATGGGGATTTCCTGGGTATGGATGGGGCTCGAGGGAAAGACAAGCCAATATCAAAAGCTGACGGGAGCGGACACGATCCAGCTCGTGCGCGAGCTCCGCTCGCACGGGATCAGCATCCTGGGTTCCACAATTATCGGACTTGAGGAACATACACCGGAAAACCTGCCGGCAGCCATCGGTCACGCGGTCGCTCACGACACGGAATTTCACCAGTTCATGCTCTACACGCCCGTGGCGGGCACGCCACTCTTCGAGGAGCACCGCGCGAACGGAACTCTCCTCGACCCCGAGTGCCATAATCCGTCCGACACTCATGGCCAGCTCCGGTTCGTGCACAAACATCCGCACATTCCTGCCGGCATGGAGACGGACTTTCAACTGCAGGCATTCCGGCAGGACTTCGAAGTCAACGGCCCCAGTGTGGTCCGTATGGTGCGCACCACTCTATTGGGCTGGAAAAAATACGGCAGGCATTCCGACCCGAGAATCCGGAGGCGGTTCCGCCGGGAGGGATCCCCTCTGCGCATCCAATACCCCGCCGTTCTTTGGGCGACAAGGCACTGGTATCGCAAGGATCCTGTCATGCGCGCAAAGACGGACGCCATTTTGCAGGATTTGATCGGGGAATTCGGGCTTGGGGCAAAAATCGCGGCAGGCATCGGTGGCCGTATCCTCTACCGGAATCTGCGTGCCGAGGCCGCGAAATCACCGACAGAGAGCCTGGAACCTCCGACGTTTTACGAAAAGCGCGAAGGCTCAAAATGATATTGGCGAGGCAATGAAGAATATCACCACCATGCCATCCCTCAAGCGTGCAGCCCTGTTTCGTGAATTATCTGCCACGCAGGAAGCCGATCTGGCCCGGATTGCCGTTCCGTGCTCCTTCGGCCGCGGAGAGATCATCGTCCGGCAGGGAAGCGCTTCCATCGGGTTCTATGTCATCGACTCCGGCGAGGTGAATGTCCATCGCCTGAGCCGGGATGGATCGGAACGGGTGATCCGTATCTTTCATTCCGGGGAGTGCTTTGCGGAGGCCTCTCTTCTTCCGGACGGAGTGTATCCCGCCAGCGCACGCGCTATGGGGGATTGCCGGATGCATCTGATCCCCAGGAAGCCGTTTATTGAACTCCTGAAACGGGATGCCGGTCTCGGCCTGAGGATGATCGTTTCCCTGAGCGTTCGATGCCACGCTTTGGTTGCATCCATTGATACTCTCCGGGGAGAGAATATGCAGTCGAGGATTCTCCAGTGGCTGCTTTCTCGCTGCCCTGCTGCAGGGAACCCGGTCTCGTATACCATCCAGCTCACCATGACCAAAGTCACGCTCGCCGCGGAACTCGGAATGAGGCAGGAAACACTCTCGCGACATCTGGCAAACCTTCGCAAATCCGGGGCTCTGGCTGTCCGGGGCCGGGAGATCGTTGTCCTTGACACAGGACGGCTGCGCGCACTTTTGAGCGAAACGGATTCTTAATCCCTTAGGGGGGCCAACCCAGGCCCGGAAATTGGCATTGACGCGACCGGGATTTGCTAATAAAGACAATATAGTCTTTATATATGAACCCGCTCGCCGCTTGCACCCGACTTCTCCTTGCCGCGTTTCTCGATGAGAACGCGAACGGGGAAGTCGTTGTCAGTAGCCGGCGGAGGGTGTAGAGACCAAACCACACCCCGCCGCTCGTTGCGGCAGGGTACCCTTGTCGTGACGGGCCGGAGACATTACCGGCCATGAACAAACAACCATTGATTTACTCCTGCTCGGGCTGCTCGAGCGCTGCCCAGCTTGCCAACCATCTCGCCGTTCGAATGGATCGCACGGGCCGCGCGGAGATGTCGTGCATCGCCGGTCTCGGCGGCGATGTGAAGCCGCTCGTGCGGCTGGCCACGTCCGGCCGTCCAGTGATCATGCTCGATGGTTGCTCTCTCGGCTGCGGACGCCATACCATGGCACGGCACGGGATTGAGCCCGATTTGCATTGGGACCTCAGCCGGTTCGGGATTAGTAAACAGAAGCATGTGGATTTCGATCCGGAAGACGCGAAGCGACTCGAACCGCAACTCGCTGTCGACATCGCCCGGATTACAAGTTCCGCCCCCACGTAGCACATCCGGCGGGGTCAGCCGGAGCCAGTCTCTGGCTGAGAAGTCTGCGGCACATTCATGGGCCCGGAATCCTTTCTCGAAATCCTGAAATGGACGCGGGGCGAATTTCTGGAGCGGAGAACACCCGCGACTTGCGTTGGAACATCACCCTTTCCTTGCAGCGAGGCCACGGCAAAAAATAGCATTTGATTATATCGTAATGCGATATAATCATGCGCTGGTGACCACCGGGGATTACCAGACATTGGCCGCCTTCCGATATGAGCTAAGGAAATTCCTTCGCTTCAGTGAGGCGGCGGCAAATACACACGAGCTGACTCCTCAACAATATCAGGCGATCCTGGCCATCGAGGGATTTCCGGGGCGGAATCGCGTGACTATCGGAGAGCTAGCGGAGCAGCTGCAGATCGCGGCGCACAGTGCGGTGGGAATGGTGGACCGGCTGGAACACTGCGGTCTCATCGAACGCTGCGCCTCAACAGAGGATCGCCGCCTTGTGTATGTGGAACTTACAAGGCGCGGTCGGGGGCGCCTGGAGCAGCTTGCCGGGGCGCATCGTAAGGAGCTTCAAACGGTCGGGCCGCTGTTGGTCTCCCTTCTGAAGCGTGTTACAGAACCGGATCCTGCGGACCAGTGAGTGAGGCCTACTCCAACGTCCGAACGCTCAAGGTTTCCGCATTGGCGGTGGTGCTTGGGGCCTTCATGACCGTAATCGCGCAGGCTTTGCTGTGGCTTATCGATGGGATCACGTCTCTCGCGTTCTTTGGTCAGCTCGGAGGGACTGCAACGTCGCCCGTCGGCAGCCCCCTCGGGCTTGGTGTGGTTGTTGTTCCCATATTCGGCGGGCTCATTGTGGGGATGATGGCAAGGTTTGGATCACCGGCAATACGCGGGCACGGGATTCCGGAGGCCATGGAGCAGGTTCTTGTTAACGCCAGTCGCATCCCGGCACGCCTGACGTGGCTGAAACCGCTGTCTGCTGCCATTTCCATTGGCACAGGCGGGCCGTTTGGAGCCGAGGGGCCGATTATCTCGACAGGAGGTGCGGTGGGGTCATTGGTTGGGCAGGTTTTGTCGATTTCCGCCGCGGATCGGAAAGTGTTGCTGGCGGCAGGCGCAGCCGCAGGAATGGCCGCAACTTTTGGAAGTCCGCTTGCTGCGCTGCTTCTCGCAATCGAGCTCCTGCTCTTCGAGTTCAAGGCCCGCTCCGTGATTCCGGTGGCGCTTGCCGTGAGTGTGGCCGCGGCCATCCGTGCGGTCTGGATTGGATCAACCCCGGTCTTCGACATGCCTGCCTTGGCCGCGCCGACGTTCGAGGCCTTCCTCGCGTTGCTGGTGCTCGCCGCATCGATGGGCCTACTGGCATTCGTTCTGAGCCGCGCGGTCTACCTAATTGAGGATGCTTTTGAAAAGCTGCCAATCCACTGGATGTGGTGGCCAGCGATCGCAGGCATTGTGGTCGGAGGGATCGGCTATTTCGAACCGCGAACGCTCGGGGTCGGATACGGCAACATTACAGAAAATCTGGCCGGCGCATTTTCAGTGGCTTCGATCCTGGTCCTTTGCACGCTGAAGTTTTTCTCCTGGAGCATTGCGTTGGGAAGCGGCACCTCCGGCGGCACGCTTGCGCCGTTGCTGACAATTGGGAGCGGGTTTGGGTATGCCCTTGGCACCGCCTTCCAAATTGTTGTTCCGGGTCTGGATGTCCACCTGGCCGCCCTTGTGGGAATGGCGTGTGTTTTTGGTGGCGCGTCCCACGCGATCCTGGCGTCAGCGGTTTTTGCCTACGAAACAACCGGTCAAGGCAAGGCGCTCTTTCCGCTTCTCGCCTGCGGCGCGGTCACGTTGCTCGTGGTGCGGGCGCTCGGAAAAACATCGATCATGACCGAAAAGATCGTGCGCCGCGGTGTGAGTGTACCTGCGCAATTCAGTGCCGATGTCTTCGATCACACATTGGTGGCTACGGTAATGGAGAGGAACGTGACTACTGTTCCTGCGACGATGCTTCTGGAGGAGTTTGCCCGCCGTGTTGCGGGCAACGATCCGGAGTTCGGGCGGCGCCATTCGTATCCCGTGATAGGCGAATCGGGGAGGCTGGCAGGAATCATCACCCGGGGAGATCTGGTTCGAGACCTGGAAAGTTCATGCCCGTTGGCCACGGTGCTCGATTGTGCGACCAAACGACTGGTTGTCGGATATCCCGGCGAGACCCTGCACGATGCCATTCACAAGCTTCTTGTTCACGATGTGGGTCGCCTTCCTGTGGTTGATCCCGATGACCCTTCCCGCCTGTTGGGATTCCTGAGCAGGTCGGCCATCCTCTCGGCGCGCTGGAAAGCTATTAAGGAAGAGTCGCACGGGTCAGGCGGGTGGTTCGGCGGGGAGAGCCGGACCTCTCCGAAGGCCAATGGAACCATGGGTCCGTTATCCGGACGCACATGAAACCGCTCATCACTACATATTGTTACGGTTCGGAGCGGAGTCCGAGGGAAGGCCTGCGCATCGGGGTCGCCCGCTTCGCGCCACGTGGCATACGGCACGAGGACTGGCAGCGTTACGGCTATTTTGATTTATGGGTCCCCCTGCTCGCTCCGGATCCCGGACTGGTCGTGAAATATCGTCAACAAAAAATCACCTATGCCAATTTCGCACGGCATTATCGGAGCGGAATGAAGAGGAAGGAAAGCCGGCAGGTTATCGATCTGATCGCCGGCATCGCCCTCTTCCTGCCCGTGAGCCTCGGTTGCTTTTGCAAAGACGAGGCAAAATGCCACCGTTCGGTGCTGAAACAATTGATTGCTAACGCCTCTGAGGAAAAACGTGCCGGATTTGCTCTCGTGGCGAAGCCCGGGTGGGAGATTGATCGAATGAGGTTTTCCAGTCCGGTTTGTTTTGCAGACTTCGAGGAATCACCCAGAAGACCGTTAAGGAACACCAAATGAAAAAACATGATATCCATGCCAAGAACCCTGGGTTCTCCACGCGGTGTATTCACGCCGGAACGCATAGCGATACGGCCACCGGCGGTGCCTGCAGTCCGATCTTTACCTCCACCGCTTACACTTTTCCGAACGCCTCCAATCGGAACATCTATCCGCGATACTTCAATGTCCCGAATCAGGAGGTTATCAACCGCAAGGTTGCTGCGCTTGAGGGTGGGGAGTCCGCGGCGGTTTTCGGGTCGGGCATGGCAGCTATATCGACTCTGCTGCTATCGCTGCTCGGTCCCGGCGACCACGCGGTGTTCCAACGCGATCTCTATGGAGGCACTCACCATTTCCTCACCGGTCAGTTGAGGAGGCTGGGGGTTGAAATCTCCTGGGCCGCGGACATCGGGGATCTTGCATCGGCGGTGCGATCCGGCACGAAGCTTATCTACGTGGAATCGCCGTCCAACCCCCTTCTCCGATGCCTGGACCTTGAAGCGGTTGCGGCTATTGGTCGCGACAACGGTGTGCTCACCATCATCGACAACACATTTGCCACGCCGATTAACCAGACCCCGCTCGCTCTCGGTCTGAATATTGTCGTTCACAGCGCGACCAAATACCTGAATGGCCACAGCGACCTGAATGCTGGCGTGATCGTTTCCTCGGCGACAGTCATCCGGCAGGTGCTTGACACTGCGGTCAGCTTCGGGGGGATGCTGGACTCCGGCGCTTGTCATCAGCTTGAGCGCGGGATGAAAACGCTGGCGCTGCGCATGGAAAGACACAACAGGAACGGCATGGCGCTCGCGGAGTTTCTGGCTGCTCATCCCGCAGTCGCGCAGGTTCACTATCCCGGTCTGTCCATGCACCCCGACCATGTGGTGGCCGCGCGGCAGATGCGGGGATTCGGCGGGATGGTGTCCTTCGAACTCCGCAATCCGGGCGAGGTGGAAGGTTTGCTGGGACGTTTCCGTCTGGCACTGCCGGCCTTGAGCCTTGGGGGGGGCGAAACCCTCGTCTGCGTCCCGGCCCAAACCTCGCATCGGGATCTCTCCCCGGCGGATCGCGCCGCCATCGGCATTCCTGACGGGCTCATCCGGGTTTCCGCCGGAATCGAAGACACGGAGGATTTGCTGGAGGATTTTCGGCAGGCATTGCTCAAGTGAAGGCTCTTCCATAAACTCTTCCAAGCCCGCGCATTTTTATGAACCTCTACGTTTGGACCAAGATCCTTCATCTCTTTTTCGTGATTGCCTGGATGGTGACCGTCTTCTGCCTGCCGCGAATCCTCACCGGTCTGGTCGAAGCCGAGCGCGAGGCCGCAGTGCGGGGCCGACTCATTCCGTTCGGACTTAGGATTTACCGCCTTGGCCATAACCTGTTCGGTCTGGCATTTATCTTTGGACTGGTGTTGTGGCTGTATTTTGGCATCGCGGGACCATGGCTGCATGTGAAGCTGGTGCTGGTGACCCTGCTTCTGGTGCACTTCACCTTGTGCGGACGCTGGCTGAAGAGGGTCGCCGCCGGCGGCCCGCCGCCTTCAATGCGGATGTTGAGGTTCTTCCATCACGTGCCTTCTTTCCTGCTGCTCGCCGTGATCTGGCTGGTGCTGGCCAAGCCAATCTGATTTTGCCACAGATCGGAAAACCATGACTTCCCGAACCGCTTCATTTCCCGTTTTGCACAATGTTCAATTACAACGATTCGAGATTCAAATAGACGAGAACTGCGCTTTCCTCAGCTATATCAAAAATGGTGAGCAGGTCCTTTTTGATCACACCTATGTCCCGGACCGCTTGCGGGGAAAGGGCTTGGCGGCCACGTTGGTTCGCACCGCGCTGGAGGAGGCCCGGCAACTACGCTGGAAGGTTGTCCCCTGTTGTTCCTATGTCGCCGCATTCATCGAGCGACATCCTGAATATGCCGGCCTTGTTGACCGGCCGGATGCCGCTTGAGGCCGGGTGGACCCGAATCGCCAGGTGCTCAATCTGTGATGGCCAGATATTTTTGTAGCCGCTTTGTGTCCGGCGCAATGAGATCACCAATTTTGTGAGTGTTTAGGCTGCGATAGAATTCCTCACGGGCTTCATGAAGGATGGAACGCAGCCGGCAATTCGGAGATATGCGGCAGAGCGGCAGGCCTTTCGGGCTCTCACATGCCGCCATTTCTCCTTCAGGCTCCAGCATCCGCATCAAGTCCCCCAGCTTCCAACGCATTGCCGCAGGTTCCATGGCAATCCCTCCACTCCGGCCCCGTTTCGCTCGAAGCAGACCG
Organism: uncultured Chthoniobacter sp.; assembly: GCA_964600115.1. Taxonomy (GTDB): domain Bacteria; phylum Verrucomicrobiota; class Verrucomicrobiia; order Chthoniobacterales; family Terrimicrobiaceae; genus QYQL01. Next base: position 12,986 of record CAZRIL010000133.1, read on the forward strand.
AGCCGGATCAACTTGTTGCTTACCTTGGTCAGGTGATTCTCGGAAATCCGGAATGCCTCAGCGATCTCCTGAACGCGCACAATTTCCCCGGGGCGGAGTTGGAGGTAGGTGAGGAGCCGAAAGGCGTAGTCGGAATGTCGCGTAATTTTCATTTCAAAGTCACACTGCAGATACCACTTTATCCGATTGACTAAAAGTGACATTTGAAATACCACATTAAACAATGAATAAGCGGATTATTTCCTACACGCGGCTTTGGGTGGCTTTGGCTTTTGTGATTCTTGGTTCTTTTGCTGTCCTGATCTATTACGGACTGGAGATCTATCGGCAGGCTCCACCGGTTCCGGCCCGTGTGGTGACGGAATCCGGGCGGGTACTTTTTACGGGCCAGAATATCCGGGATGGCCAGAACGTCTGGCAATCCATGGGAGGCCAGCAGTTGGGCAGTGTCTGGGGGCACGGCGCCTATGTCGCACCGGATTGGTCCGCGGACTGGCTGCACCGCGAGTGCCTATTGATCCTGAATGAATGGTCCCGGGATGAAAAAGCGAAACCCTTTGAAGAGTTGGATGCCGAGACCAAGGCTGCGCTGCAAGCGCGGTTGCAAACTGAAATCCGGCGCAATACCCATGATCCGAAGAGCGGGGACATCATCATTTCGGAGGCACGCGCCCGCTCGTTCGAGGTATTGAGCCGGTATTATGCGGCGATTTTCAGTGATGCGGAAGGGTTTTCCCCGGAAGCGGCCGGCGTGGCTGATGGCAGAATGAGTCCTCCGCAACTGCGCGACGCGTATGCGATCGCACGGAACACGATCAAGACTCCTGAGCGGCAGGCGGACATGAACGCGTTCTTCTGGTGGGTCGCATGGGCGTGTTCGACCGAGCGACCTGGAGGAATGGCAGGAGGTTCTGCCACTCATCATGCAGCCGGGCAGGTGACCTACACGAACAACTGGCCGCCCGAACATTTGATTGGAAACGCGCCGAGCGGTCCGATCGTTGTCTGGTCGGTCATCAGTTTTGTTCTTCTCCTTGGGGGGATCGGCGGAATGGCTTGGTATTATGCCATCCTGCGTCAGCGAGGCGAGGAAGAGCACCAAGCGCCGGAGAACGACCCGCTCCTCGCCCTTTCCCCAACACCTTCCATGCGGGCAACGCTCCGGTATTTCTGGGTCGTGGCAGCCCTGATTGTAGTGCAGGTCGGACTGGGTGCCATCACTGCCCATTATGGGGTGGAAGGCTCCGGCTTTTATGGGATTCCCTTGGACCAATGGCTTCCCTACTCGGTCACCCGCACGTGGCACACCCAGCTCGGCATTTTTTGGATCGCAACGGCTTGGCTGGCCACCGGTCTTTTCATTGCCCCCGCCGTATCGGGATACGAACCAAAATACCAGAAAGCCGGCGTGAATTTCCTGCTCGTCTGTCTTGTCCTGATCGTTGTCGGATCGTGCTTTGGGACATGGTATGGCACACGCCAGCAGATGGGACTCGAGGCCAACTTCTGGTTCGGACACCAAGGTTACGAATATGTGGACATGGGCAGATTCTGGCAGATCTTTCTGCTGGTTGGGCTTTTCCTCTGGCTGGCGCTGAT
>CAZRIL010000134.1:0-14562 GCA_964600115.1 uncultured Chthoniobacter sp.
CCGCATGCTCGAAGTGCTGTACGCGGTGGAAGCGCAGCCCGTGGAGCCGGATTACCGGCAGGCGCTGGCTTATCTCAAATCGCGCCAGCGCCGGCGCGCGCTGGTGGTGGTGTTCACCGACCTGACCGGCGGCGCGTCCATGCAGCAGCTGGCGGCGGGTGTGCTCGCGCTGCGTCCCCCGCATCTGCCGCTGGTGGTGACGATCGCCGATCCGGCTCTGGCGTCGCTGGCGGCGCGCCTGCCGGTGTTGCAGTGGGGGGTGCGGCCGGGGTGGCAGTTGGGGTTGCAGGGGCGGCCGGCCTCGCGGTAGGTCTAGGTGACGCAGTAGGTGCGACGGAAGGGGGGGGCGTCGGAGCTGGTTCCGGCGTGGCCGGGGCAGCGGGAGTTGTCGAAGTGAGCCGCCGCAGGGCAGAATCGAGAATATCCGGGGTCACTGGCGCGGGCAGAAAGTCACATCCGGCCATGCGGGCTCCATAGGCGGAGGCATCATGGATCGAGGTGAAGATCGTTTTCATCCCGGGCAGGTGGGGTTGAATCGTCTCGCGCAGTATGAATCCGTCAGCCGGCTGAAGGAAAATTTCCGTGATCAGCACGTCGCAACCGCCATGCTGGTTGATCCACTCGACGGCCGCGTCGGAATTGGTCGCGGCCCCGGTTCCGTCCCACCCGAGAGCATGCAGAGATTGCGCCAACGTGTCGGCCACACCGGGCCGGTCATCAACGACCAGTATTTTCATTGAGGTTCTTGTTTGAGATAGAGTGGGAGGGGAAACTTCTTGGCCAGGTTGCCGGGGTCCGCCCGTGTATCCTGGAGTTCGCTATTATAGTAAATTCCGACGATATAGCCCACGAACGTGCGTCCCGGTGAACCGTTTGAAGCGGCACTTCCGGGCAGTGTGCTGTCAGGCAGAACATACGTCACGTCGAGCAATTCGGGTTCGTTGTCCGCCCAGTTGACCGGAGGGCTGATCCACTGTGAGACGACCTTGGATTCGGTGAGTTGAATTTCACCGGTCTCATCCTGCTCATAAAAGAAAACATGAAGTTTCATTTGCCGGGTGTCGACCGTGGTGCCAGGGCGGGCTTTGATGGCAACCCTCAGGACTTTTGTCCCAGCTGTTCCATCCCGCAGCCTTGCGTCCACAATTCCCAGACTTGAGCCGGGCTGGAGTCCTGTGTCCTCACGCATGTCCGAGCCTGCGCGTGAAGGGGTCTCGTCCACTGCCGTGTTCGAGGAATTATTGGCAGCGGGGCTGCCCGAGGCGACGCCGCCGAGCTGGGTGAGTTTCCGTTCCGCCTGCGCGCGGAGTTCGGGAGAGAGGCCCGGGAGGGCGGCCACCCGTGCATAGTCGGCTGCGGCTTCCGCAGGCTGCTGCATGCTCTCGAGAAGCCGGGCCCGGCGGAGGAGGATTCCAGGATCATCCTGCAGAAGGTCAGCAGCCTCATTGATGCCTTTCAGGGCAGCTTCAAAATCTCCCACCCGGTAGGCGCGATCCGAATCCGTGACCAGACGGTTGATCTTTTGAACGAGCGCGGGATCCGGCTGCGTGCGGTCTGGTGCGGATGGATTTCCAGCCTGTGCTGGTGCGGATGGGTTCTCTGGAGCCGGTTGGACGCTGGCGACTGTTGCGCTCTCGACAACCTTTTCCCGAAGGATCGGCAGAAAATACCAGGCGACCGCAAGGAATTGAAGGACGAGGAAAAATCCCAGGATGCCAACGGCAACTGCGAACGTTGCTCCAATAGGCTGCCGGGGAATCGGGGGTGATGCTTGCGTGGACGGAATCACAGGACGGATAATTTATCGGTTTCTGAAAAAAAACAAAGTCCTATTCAACGGGCTGTTTTTCGATCCTGACAGGAAGGTTAAGCTTCCGCCCCTCGCGCAGGATTCCGACCGACACCTCGCGGCCGGGCTCCGTCTCGGCGATGCGGTTCCGGAGCTCGTTATAGTCGGCAATCGGGCGTCCGTTGAACGTGAGGATCACATCGCCCGGCTGAAGTCCGCCGCGCTGCGCGGGAGAGTTGTCCATTGTCGCCTGGATCAGGGCACCTCTGGAGTCCGGAAGGCCCAGCTGGGCGGCCAGTGCCGGCGTGATCGGAAGCATGACGACACCGAACCAGGGGCGGACGACATGCCCGAAATCGCGGATATTCTCGAAGACCTTGCGGACGGTATTTGCCGGGATGGCGAACCCGATGCCATCCGTGTTCTGAATGACAAAGTTGTTGATCCCGATGATCCGTCCGTTGAGGTCCACGAGCGGACCTCCCGAATTTCCGGGATTGATCGGGGCGTCGGTTTGGAAAAACTCATTTGCGGCCTCGCTCATCATCTTGCGCCCCTTTCCGCTGACGATGCCACGGGTGACGGTTTCCTGGAGGCCGAACGGGTTGCCGACAGCGATCACCATCTGGCCGATGCGAACCGCGTCCGAGTCCGCGAAATCCAAAGGCTGGAGGTTCGCGCCTTCGATTTTGAGTACGGCCACATCGGCGAACCGGTCGGCACCAACGAATTTCGCGGGAAGCGACCGGCCGTCGCTGAGCTGGACCTCGACGGCGGCCGCGTTTTGAATCACATGCACATTTGTCACGATGTATCCGTCCTTCGAAACAATGGCTCCCGAGCCGAACTGAGCCGGCGGGCGGCCACCCGGGCCGGTTCCGAGCAGGCGGTTGAGCAGGTTTGTTCCGGGAGCCGCCGTGTCGGGCGGAATGGCGTTGATGCTCACCACCGAGGGCAGGACATTTCCGACGAGAGTGGTGAACTCATGATCGATCTCAGCCAGGGTGCTGTGCGATGCCGGCGGGAGCGGGGAGGGCTGCGTCCGCGTCTTCCAGATATACAGGGCCGCGACAGCGCAGACCGCAGCGGCAACAAAAACCAGAAAGCGCAGCAGATTCCTCATCTGCCGGCTAGAACGCGGGATCGAATTTCACCGAACCCACGATCTTGTCCCGGACGGCTTCCGACTCGGCAGGTTCATTTAACGGAGCCTGCCAGGCGAAGAAATAAAGCGTTCCGGTTTTATCATTGGGAATTGCGATGTTCACCGCGCGCATTTTTCCCTTGTCGCTCTCAAAGTCGTATTCCGATCTCAGCGAGGGCAATTTGTCGATCTCGCCTTTTTGGATTGGAGAATTCGGGCCTTCATCCTGCGACATGTCGATGAGCGCGGCGGCGTATGCGGAGGGGGACTGGGTTGTCCGGTCCGGGATTTTTGTGGTGACGCTGAGCGTGATTGCAAGGGGATCCGGCTCGCTCGATTTACCGCCTTTCTGCAAATGATAGACGAAGACCCCCTCCTCGCTCTCCATGACCGATGCCCAACCCTCGGGGAGCTGGATGGTTGCCTTGACCTCCGGGAGTGTTTGCTCGTGGAGGGCGGTCTCCCCAGCCCACGCGGCGGTCGCGGATAGAAGGATTAGCAATGCGGTTCTCATGATTTGGTTTTCGGGGCTTTGGAGGTCTTCAGGGAATCTGGGTATTTTTGCCGCAGTTGTGCAAGGGCTTTTTCCGCCTCGAAGCGGTTGTTTGCGCGCTGGTAGGCATCCGCCGCTTTCTGAAGCGCACGGGGGGTGATGGCCGGGTCATCGAGAAGCACGGAGACCGTCATATACGCCCGCGCCGCCGCATCCGTATTGCCCTGTGCAAGCAAGATGTCACCCTGCAGCAACCTCGCTTCCGCATTCGCCCGGCCTTCGGGCTGAAGCATCAAAACCTCCTCGATAACGGGAGCCGCGAGGGCGGGATTTTTCATGCCCAGATGGATCTGGGCGCTGGCCATGAGCCCGCGCGCGCGCGTCGCCGAATCGCGGGCGGTCTCGAGAAATTTATCCACAGGGCCGCGCGCCTCCTTGAATTTACCAAGCCGGATTTCCGCCTCTCCCAGATTGATCCAGGCTTCCGGCGTGAGTGACGCGGGATTGCTGGTCAGCGGAAGCAGGAGCGCTTCGGCCTTCGCGTAATTGCCCTCGTCGACGAGCCGGGACGCCAGCCAAAGCGTGATCTCAGCGGGAAGGTTTCCTCCTTTGTAGGCGGAGGCTTCGCGGGTGAGCGACTCGCGGTCCTCCATATAGTAATAGGAAAGGATGACACGCAGCGAGGCGCGCTCCCCGTATTGTGCGGCATCCAGCGTTCGTGCGGTCTCCAGCCTCGGAATCGCACCCTTGTAGTCTTTCTGCTCGAACGCGGCCCAGCCGAGCCAGAAATTCGCCTGCGCCGCCGCCGCGCTCTTGGGGAATTCGGCCAGCAGCTTCTCAAAGGTTGCCGTCATCTCGGGATACTTCTTGAGCTGCCCATAGATCAGGGCCTTCTGCTGGAGAGCGAGTTCGTGTTCCTTCGTCGAGGGATACTTCGCGGCAATCGCATCGAAATCCTCGATGGCCGAATCAAACGCTTTGGTTTCCTGCTTCGCCAGCGCCCTCTGTGCAAGGGCCGTGGGGGCAAGCTTGTGATCGGGAAATTTGCCAAGGAACTCCGAGTATACGGATGAGGCCGCAGAGTGGTTGCCAGTGGCGGCCAGGCACCATGCGAGCTTGTAGAGCGCGTCGGCGCGCAGGTCGTCAGTAAGCTCGCGAGACAGCAGGGATTCATAGACCTTGCCGGCGCCGGCATGGTCCCCCTGCTTGAACAGTGTCTCGGCCTTGAGCAGCAGGGCCTGGGTGCGCTCTTTCGGATTCGTGGTCTTTTCCAGGAAGGAATCCACTTCCGCGACAAGATTTTTGTCCTTCAATGCATAGAGGCTGACCAGGCGCTGATACCTGGCATCATCCGAGGGGGTCGAGTCGGGAAATTCTTTCAGAATCCGGTCGTAGGTGCGCCGCGCGTCCAGGTTGTTGCCGCTCTGGCGATATGAAGCCGCGAGAATCTGAAGGGCCTCCGGCCGGGCTTCCGGACCAAGTTGGTCGACCAACGGCGCCATATCGGCGACTGCTTTGTAGGCCGAAGCCTGGTAGCTGAGACGCATGGATCCCAGGATGGCGATGGATTTCCAATCGCCTCCTTCCGGGTTGCTGAGCGCCTTCTCAAAAAGCGATGCCGCTTTATCCTTCTGTCCGAGTTCGGTGGCTAGCGCTGCTCCTTTCACCGCCGCTTCCGCCGCCATTGCGGTCTTCCCGGATTTTACGAGCTGTTCGTAGGCGGCGAGGGCGGCATCCTTCCGTCCGCCCCGGGAATCGATATCGGCGGACGCCATGAGCGCGTGGTCGCGATACGGGTTTTTGCCCTCGACCGCCAGCACTGCTTTATACGCCTCCAGAGCTTCCGTATCGCGTTTGAGATAGTCCAGACTGCGGGCAGAAAAATACAGAGCGGTCAGCCGCACCTCGCCGTCCTTTGACTCGCGTGCGGCGTTTTGAAACTGGGTGTTTGCGGCCTCGTAGTTTTTCTCTCCGAACAGAAACTCCCCGAGCCGGTAGGCCCCCGCGCCGGCGAATTCCCCTTTTTGGAATTCCATGGCCAGCTTCTCGTAACCAGCGCGTGCAGAGGGGGTGTTCCCAAGCATGCGGTGGCATTCGGCGAGGCGAAAGAGTGCCGCATCGCGGCCGCCGGCAGGACTTGATGAAATCAGGAACAGCTCGTAGTCCGGCACCGCGAGATCATACATTTTTCGGGAGTAGAAGTTGTTTGCCCGTTCCAACGATTCCCTCGCATGGTCGGAGACTTGCGCGGAGGCAGGGGCGATGCGGATTGTTCCGTTCTCATCGGGCACGGGAGCCGGGGGGCTCTCGACGCGTCCGGCGGGGCGGAACGGTTGCTCAAGCGGTGGCGTCGGTTGGCCTCCAGCCTCTGGCGTTCCCATGGGGACCGGGGTGGCAACCGGGACCTGGGTTGCAGCCGGCGTCGCGCGGAGAACCGGAGTTGCCCGCGGGACCTGCTGCATCCATTCCGGATTTTCCGTGGGGGCCGGCGTGTTGACCGGCAGGGCGCGGCGGATCTCGGGTTCTCCAGATACTGGCTGGCCGTATGTGGTCAGCACTCCAGCCACAAGTGCGAGCGCCGCTCCGCCGGTCCTTGTTTGTCTATAGAGGATCTTGTACCATGGATGTGAGGAATCCGGTAGGCGGTTGGGACAACCGACTTTACACGATATCGGAAACTTCGCGGGCGACAGGCTCATCCGCGACGGTTGGACGAGTCCACTCCCAGCAGCGCGATAAGCTGGGTGGTGGCTGCCTCCAAATCCGATATGCGCGCCTGGACGCGTCCGCGGAAAAATGAGTAAGCCGCCATGGCGGGGATCCCCACCAGAAGTCCGGCTGCAGTCGTCACAAGAGCTTCCGATACACCCTGGGCAAGCAGCATCGGCCTCGATGCGGCGATGTCGCTGGCAACAGCTGTGAACGATTTGATCATCCCTAATACAGTGCCGAAGAGTCCAAGCATCGGCGCGATCGTGCCGATATCGGCAAGATAGGTGATCTGCTGGTTCAGGGCGCCCGCCAGCCGGGTGCCTTCTGCCTGCGCGATCTCGCGGGCTTCCACCAGCGTTGCCCGCGGGTTCTTTGTGAGAAAATCCAACGTGCGCTGAACGATCCTGGCAACTGCTTCGTTATGGCGGTTCGAGACGGCCAGAAGGCCAAGATAATCTTTCTTCCTGATCAGAGCCTCCGCCGTTTGCATGTAGCGCGATGTGGCGACCGCCCCGCGGCGCAATGTCACAAGGTAAACAAGAACCAGCATCACTCCAATGACTGAGAGTGCAGCCAGCGGAATCATCACATACCCGCCCGAAATTGCGATTTGCAGCAGGTTGGTTTTGGCGGGAACCACCACGACTTCCTGGGCAACAGCTGAGTGAGAGGCCAAAAGGGCTGATGCGCACGCCAGAAGGGGTGCGGCGATGAACTGTTTCCGCAAAGCAGGACGTGGGATACCCCCGATTTTCAGGTGCATAAGAAAGCAATGACAATAGTAGTCCCTGCCGCGCTTGCAAGGGCGCTCTTTCGTGAGATCACCCCTCGATCGTGTTGATCTCAACCGGCTCCACTTTGATTCCCTGCTCCTCAAGCCAGGCGATGGCCTTTTTGATCTCCTCCCGCTCGCCATCCAGCTCCAGCGAGACCAACCCGATCTCTTCCGTGACGCTTGCCTGGCGGATATTTGTCACCACCTCAAAGGCCTTTGCGAGTTCCCAGAGGACGGGCCGGGTGATCAAACGTGCAGGAAACATGAGCCAGAGACGGGTGATTTGCATTAACGAACCCTAGCCGCAGCCCTCCACGCAGCCAAGTCCAAATCCGCGTCCAATTTCCCGTGGCGCTCATGATTCGAAGCCCCCTGTCCACCTCTCCCATTCTGACTGACGCCTCCGAATGTCAGGGCGAAAAATCCCAGTTGACGGGCTGTGCGTGCCACCGATAGGGTTCCCGACTGCCCACGACCTGCCGCCTTGTCGCGGGCAGGTTCAGAATATCCACATGGCCGAAGAGCTTTCCTACGTTCTCCTCACACCCTACTCGCTGACCAAGTCGCGAACCGGCGGGATCATTTCCCGCTTGTTGGCGAGAACCGGGCTCGAGCTTGTGGGCGGAAGGATGTACTCTCCCGGACCGGAACTCGCGAACGCCTACGCAGATGTGGCTGCGGGTGAGCCAGACCCGAAACACACAGCGACCCAGGAACTGATCCGGGATTACATCCGCAAAAATTTTGTCACAGCAGCCGACGGGACCCCTCCGAGGGTTCTGCTCCTCGTCCTCCGTGGCGAGGACGCGGTCTCAAAAACCAGGGCCATCACCGGTCACATTGTTGCTGCACGACCGAGGGGAGAGACCATCCGGGATACCTACGGCGATTATGTGGTGGTGGACGGGAAGGTTGTCTATTTCGAACCGGCCGTGCTGGCCGCTCCGGATGCCGCCAGCGCACTCGCCCATTTGGCGCTCTGGGCAAAATACTCCGACAGTGACGGCGGCGTCCTTCCGGAGAGCGTGATTTTTCCTGCGGGCGAGAACATCGAGACGACGCTTGTTCTGATCAAGCCCGACAATTTCCGGTTCCCGAATTCGCGTCCCGGCGGCGTCATCGAGACGTTTTCACGCAGCGGGCTGGCGATCATCGGATTCAAGGTCCACCACATGAGCGTGGCCCAGGCGGAGAAGTTTTACGGGCCTGTCCTCGATGTCCTGCTCGACAAAATGCGCGAGCCGAGCGGAAAGCGGGCGAGGTTTGCCGTCGAGGAAGAACTGGGTGTTCCGCTCGATGCCCAGACAGAAACCGCTATGGGCGAACTGCTCGGTCCGATTGCCGGCCGCGCCCACTGGGAATTGATTGTTCAGTTCATGGCAGGCACCCGCCCTGCCCAATGCCCGCCTGAGAAGCGTGAACTTCCCGGCACGGAAAAATGCGTGGCCCTTGTCTATCGCGGGGTCGACGCCATTGCAAAAATTCGAGAGGTGCTCGGACCAACCGATCCCTCGAAGGCTCCCCCCGGATCCATTCGAAAAGAATTCGGCCAGACCGTCATGATCAACGCCGCGCACGCGTCCGACTCCCCGGAGAACGCACGCCGCGAGATGGAGATCATACGGATGGACGAAAACAATTTGAAACCGCTGCTTGAAGCGCACGGCGTGCGCGTCTAATTACAACCTACTCTACATTATGGAAATTGCGTCCCGACTAACCGAACTCACCCCATCACTCACCCTTGCCATCGACAGCAAAGCCAAAGCCCTCAAGGCTGAAGGCGTTGATGTCTGCGGATTCGGCGCCGGAGAGCCCGACATGGATACGCCTGACCACATCAAGGCGGCCGCAGTCGCCGCACTTCAGGGGGGGCACACCAAATACACCCCGAGCTCGGGAATTCCTGAGCTCCGCCAGGCGATTTCCAAAAAATTCTCCTCCGACAACAGCCTCGAATACAAACCGAGCCAGATCATTGTCAGCAACGGTGCCAAGCAATCCTGCTTCAACGCGATCGCCGCGGTGGTGAACCCGGGAGACGAGGTTATCATTCCCGCCCCGTTCTGGCTGAGCTATCCCGAGATGGTCCGCATCGCCGGCGGCGTTCCGGTCATCGTTCAAACCACAGAGGAGAACGATTGGAAGATGACAGCGGAGGAGTTTGAAAATGCGATGACCCCCTGCACTAAGATGGTGATCATCAACTCTCCCGGCAATCCGACCGGCTCTGTCTACACGCGCGACGAACTGCGCGCGATTTCCGAGGTTGCTGCCGAGGAGGATATCTACATTCTCTCCGACGAGATCTACGAGAAGCTGACCTATGATGGGGCGGAGCATGTGAGCATTGCCTCGCTGACTCCTGAAGCCTACGACCTCACGATCACCGTGAACGGGTTCAGCAAGGCTTACGCAATGACCGGATGGCGTCTCGGCTACCTCGGTGCGCCGGAGCCGATCGCGAAAGCGATCGATTCCATGCAGAGCCACATGACTTCCAACCCCTGCTCGTTCGCGCAATACGGCGGCCTGGCAGCGCTGACCGGTGACCAGCAGTGTGTCACAGACATGCGCGAGGAGTTTGACATCCGCCGCCAGTATATGTTCGAGCGCCTCAACGCGATCGCCGGCATCAAAGCCGTGAAGCCGCTTGGAGCATTCTACGTGCTGGCCAATGTCAGCTCGTTCGGTCTGAAGTCTCAGAACTTCGCGGACCGCCTGCTCAGCAAGGCGAACGTCGCGCTCGTCCCTGGCGTCGCCTTCGGTGATGACCGGACTGTCCGCCTCAGCTACGCGACCAGCCTGGATATCATCAAGACTGGCCTCGACCGCATCGAAGAGTTCTGCAAGACGATCTAATGTCCGTTCTCATTGTCGGTTCCATCGCGCTGGATGATATCAAGACGCCCGTTGAGGAGCATCCCAACCTCCTCGGCGGTTCGGCTTCCTACGCCGCCGTAGCGGCGGCGTATTTCAGTCCTGTCAACCTTGTCGGCATCGTCGGTGAGGATTTTCCCAAGGAGCACATCGAACTCCTTCGAAGCCGCCGGATCGACCTGGAAGGCCTTCAGGTCGTTCCGGGAAAAACCTTCCGGTGGTCCGGGGAATATATGTGGGATATGAATACGCGCGAGACGCGTTCGGTGGATCTGAATGTCTTCGAGCATTTCACCCCGACGCTTCCCGCGAATTACAAATCGACCCCGTTCGTGCTGCTCGCGAACATCGCGCCTGACCTCCAGCATCACGTGCTCGACCAGGTCGTGAAGCCGCGCTTTGTCGTTGCGGACACCATGGATCTCTGGATCAATATCGCGAAGGAATCCTTGATCAGGCTTTTGGGCCGCATTGATCTCCTGATCCTCAACGACGGCGAGGCGCGACAGCTCACGAGCCAGACAAATCTGGTCAAGGCCGCCAAATCGATTCTGGCCCTGGGTCCGAAATACGTCGCAATCAAGAAGGGCGAGCACGGATGCCTGCTCTTCGGGGCCAGCGGCGAATTCTTCAGCTGCCCCGCATACCCCTTGGAAGACATCCATGATCCAACGGGGGCAGGAGACACCTTTGCCGGCGGGCTCGCTGGAATTCTGGCCCGCGAAAGTGATTCGGAAGTCATTGATTTCGGCGCTCTCCGCCGCGCGGTCGTATTCGGAACTGTGCTCGCAAGTTTCAACGTCGAGGCCTTCAGCCTGGAGCGCTTGAAGACGGTTGACGCCGCCCAGATCGAGGATCGCTCGCGTCTGCTCAGGCTCATGAGCCAGTTTGAATCCGACTAGGAGGCGGCGTTTTTCCGCGTCCGCACTTTTCATTATGCGCGTCGCACGCTGGTTCATCTTCGGCCTCCCGGTTTTTCTGGTGGTGTTGATTGCGGCCAGTTTTCTAAACTCCGCGTTCCTCTCGACCGGCAAGAAGAATGAGATGTCGATCGGGGTCCTCGGCGAGCCATCCACGCTGAATCCGATCCAACAAGCGGACGCCGCAGCCTCGCAGGTGTTTTCGACGATATTCAACGGGCTGCTGAAGTATGACCAGAACCTGGAGATCATCGGTGACCTCGCCAAATCCTGGGACCTCAGTCAGACCACGACGCTCGTTTTCAAGGATTCCGCTTCGTCGGCCGCCGCCCTGAAACTGGTCGACTCGTGGCGTGAAGAATGGGACGACTGGAAGCTCGAAGCCGCACGCCTCCAGGGCAATTTCCTCCTGCTTTCATTCAGCGAGCCCGGGATGAGCGCCTCGGAAAAAATCTTCTCCCGCCTGCCCCAGGACTCTTTGCAGCCGCTGGTGACGATAAGAGTCCAGGTCAAGGAGAACGCCAAAGGCATTCTGAAGGCGTTCAGGACTGCCAACCCCTCTGCACGGATTGTGAGGGACTGGGTCGAATCCGGCAGCGCTTTTGAACTGACAGCTGCTCCGGAGGTGAAGGGCGAGGTGGAAGCCTGGCTCTCGACCAACGGTGGAGGAGAGGTTGCTCTGGGCGATCCGGTTCCCTTCCTTGCGGAACCGCTCGTCGTGTTCACGCTTCGCGATCGCGTTCGCTGGCACGATGGCAAGCCGTTCACTTCGCGGGATGTGGCCTTCACATACGAGTCGATCATGGATGACGCGTTTGCGTCGCCGCGCAAGCCGGATTTCGATCTGATCCAAAGTGTGGAGACCCCCGGCCTTCGGACCGTGCGGGTCACCTACCGGAAGCCATTCTCACCCGCTCTCACCAGCTGGATGATGTCGATTCTTCCCGCGCATATTCTGGAAGGAAAATCTCCGGAGTGGTGGGCGGCGAACTTCAACCGGTCACCAATCGGCACCGGTCCGTTCAAGTTCGGCGAGTGGAAGACAAACGAATACATCCGGGTGGTCCGGAATCCGGACTTCTTCGAGGCTCCCGGGCCCTGGCTTGACGGGATTGTTTTCCGCTCCCTGCCGGACCAGCTCTCGTTGCGTCTCGCCTTTGAGACCCGCCAGGTCGATTTTTGGACCGCGGAACCATGGACAGTTTCCACATTCGAGAACGATCCGCGTTTCGATGTCTTTTCCTCCCCGTCCGGCTCCTACACATACATTGGATGGAATTTAAACCGGCCGCTTTTCCAGGATGAGCGGGTGCGCCGGGCGCTCGCCCATGCGGTCGACATTCCGGCGATGGTGAAATACATTCTCTACGGACATGGCATCCAGAGCACGGGGCTCTTCACACCGCAAATGTGGTTTTTCAACCCGAGGGTGACCCCATATACCTACGACCCGGAAAAGGCCCGGGCGCTTCTGGATGAGGCAGGGTGGGTGCCCGGGCCGGATGGAATCCGTGTGAAAGACGGACAACGGTTTTCCTTCACCCTGATTACAAACAACGGTAACGAGATCCGCCGCGACATCGCCACGCTGGCCCAGGATGGATTCAAAAAAATCGGCATCGAGGTCAAAGTCGAACTCTACGAGTGGGCGGTCTTTCTGAAAAACCATGTCAACAAGGGAGACTTTGACGCCATCGTGCTGGGATGGATGCTTGGCAACGACTACGACCAGTTTCAGATCTGGCATTCCTCACAGACAAACCCGGAACAACTCAATGTGGTCGGCTACAAGAACCGCGAGGTGGACAAACTGCTCCAGTCAATACGCCAGGAATACAACCGCGATAAAATCATCTCCATGGCCGGCCTGATGCAGAGCATCATCTACCGGGAGCAGCCCTACCTCTTCCTCTACGTCCCGCAGGGAACCACGGTCATGTGGAAGGATTCCTACCGGATTTGCCGTCCTGACGGAAATGGAGGCTGGATTCGGTCACCGGTCGAGATGACAAAGGCCGGATGGAGCTTCTGGTCCGACTGGTTCTACCGGCCGGAATTCAAAGACCGGTTGCCGGCGGCAGCGCGGAATTAGAGAGATCAAAAAAATCGCGATCCCGCGTAGGCGTAAACCACGAAGATTGCGGCGGCGATTGCTACTCCGGTCACCTGCGCGAGTTTTTCGTTTAACACCGCATTCTTAAAATGTGTGCAAGCCGTCGCAAAGGCGATCCAGGCCAGCGGCACGCAGAACAGCCACAGGCCCTGATGGGCGAGCGTCAGCGCCAGCGGGGGAAATGAGGAGGCCACGTTCGGGGCGTAGCCGCCAGCTTTGAGAAGTACGTTCAGCGCAAGCATGCCAAGCGCAAGGAATACGAACTGCGTGCTGGCGATGGAAATGATCATGGGAGTGAGGTGAGGGCCTGCCGCATGACCTCCAGCGGAGCAGGGCGGTTGAACCAGATTTCGAAAGAAAGGGCTCCTTGGTGGAGCAGCATGCTCAGGCCGTTGGCGCAACGGGCTCCGGCGTTGGCGGCATCTTCCAGCAGGCGGGATTTTCCAGAGGCGTAGACGGTATCGTAGAACATGAGGTTCGGGGTGAGAAGCGAGGAGGGGATCAATGGCGGATCCGTGCGCCGCATCCCGACCGAAGTGGCGTTGATGACCAGGTCCGCATGCGCGAGCTGGAGGCGGAGCGCCGATTCGTCGAAGGGGATCGCCTGGATCCGGTCAACCGGTCCCACGAGCCGGTCGGTTCGAAAGGAGGAGGCCAACTCAGAGGCAAGGGATTGTGCCTTTTCGAGTGTGCGGTTCACAAGAACGAGCCGCTCGCAGGATTCCATCGCGCACTGGACGGCAATGGCACGCCCGGCTCCGCCGCCTGCGCCGAGCAGGACTACGCGGAGGTCGCGAAGGTCAACGGAAAACTCCTCGTGTATCGCGCGGACAAGTCCGGGCCCGTCGGTGTTGAACCCCAGCAGGCGCTCGCCTTCGACCACGACCGTATTCACGCTGCCGGAGCGGCTGGCGTAATCATCCGCCTCGTCCATGGCGGCCAGAGCGGCTGCCTTGTGCGGGATGGTGACATTGGTTCCCAGAAACCCGGCTTTCGGGAGCGCCCGGAAGGCAGCTTGTGCTTTCTCCGCGGGAACATGGATGCGGACATACCCCACGTTGATGCCCGCAGCCCGGAGGGCGGCATTATGGAATACAGGGGATTTGGAATGTGCGACCGGGTCACCGAATACGCCCAGCCGTGCTGGCGGGTTCATATCAGCGAATACTTCGCCCCCGCCAATCAGGTCATCCGCTGAATACACTTCGCTCATGGGTGACACTCAGAAAAGCAGGCCGTGGAGCCGGTCGCAAGATTTCCCGACCATGCTTTGCCGGATTGCCACGCATGGTCAAGGCGGCGTCTCATCCGTGAACACGGAATTTCTCCTTGTCGGTCAGGCCGGCGACAAATCCTGCGGCAAGCCTTGCGGCCGATTCGACATCCTTCATGGAAACGAGCTCCACCGGTGAATGCATGTATCTCAGCGGAATCGAGATCAGCGCACATGGGATTCCATCCAGAGCCGTGTAAATGACGTCCGCGTCGGTTCTCGTGGAGCGGGAAATCGCCTCGTGCTGGAGCGGGATTTTATCCTTCGCGGCAACGTCGATCAGCCGTTGCACAACCAGCGGATGGTTTGCAGCGCCGTGGGCGATGGTCGGACCTTTTCCCAGTTCCACAAGCCCGTGTTCCTTGGGCTGGATTCCAGGGGTGTCGGTGGCGTGGGTGACATCGAAAATTAGGGCGACGGAGGGAGCGAGCCGGTGGGCCGCCATTTTCGCTCCGTGGCTGCC
>CAZRIL010000135.1:0-14538 GCA_964600115.1 uncultured Chthoniobacter sp.
AGCCGATCTGGTTGACCTTCACGAGGATCGAGTTGGCCACGCCCTTGTCAATGCCCTTGCGAAGGAAATCGACGTTCGTGACGAACAGGTCGTCTCCGACGAGCTGAACCTTGTCGCCGAGAGCGACGGTGAGCTTCTTCCAGCCCACCCAGTCGTTCTCCGAGCAGCCGTCCTCAATCGAGATGATCGGATACTTGGCGACGAGGGTCTTGTAGTATTCCACGAGCTCGTCGTCGGTGCGCTTTGCCCCGTCCGATTTTTTAAAGATGTAGGATTTCTTCGTGGCGTCGTAGAACTCGCTCGATGCGGCATCGAGGGCGATGAAGACATTCTTGCCGAATTTGTAGCCGGCGACCTTGACCGCGTTGGCGATGGTGTTGAGAGCGTCCTCGGCCGAGGCGAAAGCCGGGGCGAATCCGCCCTCGTCGCCGATGGCAGTCGAGAGCCCGCGTTTCTTCAACTCGCCCTTGAGGGCGTGGAAGATTTCGGTTCCGGCGCGGAGGGCTTCCGAGAATGTCGGGAAATCCTTCGGCACGATCATGAATTCCTGGAAATCGATCGGCGCGTCGCTGTGGGCACCGCCGTTGACGATGTTCATCATCGGCACGGGGAGGACCTTGGCGTTCGGCCCGCCGAGATATTTGTAGAGCGGGACGCCGACCTGGGCGGCAGCGGCTTTTGCAGCGGCGAGCGAGACGGCGAGGATCGCATTCGCTCCGACCTTTTTCTTGGTCGGGGTGCCGTCCACGGCCAGCATCGTCTTGTCGAGGCCGATCTGGTCCAGAGCATCGAGCCCGACAACAGCCGGGGCCAGCAACTTGCTCACATTGGCAACCGCTTTGGTGACGCCTTTTCCAAGATAAAGAGTTTTGACTCCGTCCCGAAGCTCCACCGCCTCGTGCTCACCCGTGCTGGCTCCGCTGGGGACAGCGGCGCGCCCGAGGGCTCCTCCGGCGAGTTCCACGTCGGCTTCGACGGTGGGATTCCCGCGGGAATCAAGGATTTGACGGGCACGGATGGCGGTAATGGTAGTGGCTGACATAGTGGATTGTTGGATTGGTTTTAAAAACGAACGCGGCTCAGAATCTCCACACGCCTCCTGCTGACAAGAAGAAATGCGGGGAAGGTTTGATCATGGTCAAATGGGAAGGCTCAATTGACGACGCGGACGGGGGTCCCGACCGAGACGTTTGCAAAATAGATCTTCACCATCTTCTCCGGCATCCGGATGCATCCGTGGCTGTCCGGAACTCCCGGCAGGAAGCCCTGGTGCATGCCGACCCCGCTGTTGGTGAGCCTCATGAAGAACGGCATGGGAGCCCCGGCGAAGACTGCGCCCGGAGGCTTGGGATCCTTCTTCACATCCACATTTCTCACGAGGACATTCCCGGCGGCATCCACGTAATCCCCGTAGAGATTCGAGTGGTGGTCGGGCTTTTTTCCGATGATTTTGTAGTTTCCCACCGGAGTTCCGAATCCTTCGCGCCCGCTTGAAATTGCGGAGACGCCCACGAGCTTGGACCCCTTGTAGAATGAGGCTGTCTGGTCGGAAAGGTCGATCAGCATCGAGGGGGCCCCGGAGACTCCGTCCCCGTCCCAGTAGGAATTCTTCTCCGCCAGGGTGGATTCGCTCGATCGGGAAATGATCGAGCCATCCTGGCCAAGGTATTTGGTCGCCGTGCTTGTGAGACGGGTGTCATACGAGGCGCAGCCCGCCATGGCAGCAAGACAGAGAATGAGGAAGGTGGAATGCAGACGGTTGTTCATATCGGAAATTCGCGTCAATAAGCCCGTGCTGCCTGCTCCCGTCAAGTTCGGATCAACGGAAAACAAGCCGGATCACCTCACCATTGTCGCGCGAACTCACGCTGAGCTCGCGGATTCGGCCGGATTCCTTCCAGACAGCAGCCCTGTAGGTGTCGGTGTGGACTTCCTGCTGCCCGTCCCTTGCCGGGTGGGCTCCGCGCCAGGCCGAGGCAAGGGCGGTCCAAAGGCTGAAGCGCAAAGGGGCGCGGGAGGCATCTCCGGACCATCCCCCACCGGCGAGCGGGCCCGAAGCCGTGAATTTCCCATCGGTCATCGACGTGATTTCAAGCAGGGGTTTGGGAAGAACTTTGGTGAGCCGGATGACAACGTTGCCCCGCACGTCGTTTGTGATATCCGCATCGCCAGCGAGGGTGCCGCCGGAGTGCTTCCAAAGAAAGCCTGCCCGCGAGTTTTGCAGGGGAGGGGTCCAGGTTGTGGGATCGGGGTGTGATGCGCAGGCCGCGAGGCAGAGGCAGAAGGCAAGGAGGATTTTTTTCATTGGTGAGCGAGAGGATGGCAAGCAATGGGGTCTGTGGGACTACATGTTCAACATGCAGGTTCGGCTCCTTCCCGCCATCTGCAGGCGTCGGGTGCGTGGATGCCGATCTGGTCAAGAATTCTCCAGACGACAGTGTCGGCGAGCTCTTCGAACGTGGAGGGACGGGAATAGAATGATGGCATGGCCGGGAGCAGTAGAGCCCCGGCCTCGATGACAGTCACTGCGTTTCGCGCATGGATGAGATTCCATGGGGTTTCGCGGGGCACGAGGATGAGCTTGCGCCGCTCCTTCAGAAAAACGTCCGCCGCCCGCAGGGTGAGCGTCTCGCTGGTTCCAGCAGCGATCCGGCCCAGCGTTCCCATCGAGCAGGGGCAGATGACCATCGCATCAAAGAGAGCGGAGCCGCTGGCGAAGGGCGCATTCATGCTCTTATCCGAGTGTTCTGTGACGTTCGCCGGGATGCGAAGGCCGCCGGCTTCCTCCTGGACGACCTGTTTTGCGTAAGGGGTGAGGATCAGATGAAGCTCGTGCACGTCCCCGGCGAGGTGGTCGAGCAGGCGCTGCAGGTATATTGTGCCGCTGGCTCCGGTGGCTGCGAGGACGATGCGCATCAGAGTAGCTCCCTCTGCTGCAGCGCCTCGCGAAGGCGCGTTGATTTTTCAAGAAGCTCCGCATACCTGCCGGTGTTCTTGCTGTCCGGTTCCACGCGACTGGATTCGTCGAGCGCAATGATGCGGGAGCAGATCCCTGCCAGATTATTGCTTCCCTCGAAAGTCCAACCAGCCTGTATCGCCGCTCCCAGCCCGGCCCCTTCTCCGCTCTGCAGGCAGACCACGGGAACTCCAAAGACATCCGCACAAATTCCGCGCCAGGCTTTGCTGTTGCTTCCTCCTCCCGTGAGACGGATCTCCAGAGGCTTTACCCCGAGTTCACGGAAACGCATGAGCCCGTAGCCCAGCCCCAGCGTTACCGCCTCGGTGGCCGCCCGCGCCAGGTGGGTGGGTGTGAAATTTGCGATTGTCATTCCGTGCAGAACGCCCGTGCCGTGAGGCAGGTTTGGCGTTCGCTCCCCGGTCAGGTAGGGGAGCATGAGCAAGCCATCAGCGCCCGGGTTCACGGAGCTCAGCGCCTCATCCAGCGCTGAGAAATTCCAGGAGAACATATTTCGCACATGCTCGGTGATGAGGGTGAGGTTCATCGTGCAGACCAGCGGGAGCCAGTGGTCTGTGCTGTCACAGAATCCGGCAACCTCTCCCTTCCGGTCCGCGACCGGAGATCCGGAAAATGCAAAGAGTGTGCCCGATGTGCCGAGGCTCGCTGTCACGACTCCATCGCTGATATTTCCAGTGCCGATCGCGCCCATCATGTTGTCGCCGCCTCCGGAACTGACAAGGACATCTGCCGGGAGACCCCAATCGGCTGCAAGCGAGGGCTTCAAGGTTCCCGCTGGTTTTGATGAAGCCTGGAGGGGAGGAAGTTTCTCCGCAAGATCCGGGGCGATAAAGTCCACCACATCCGCCGCCCACTCGCGGGTCGAGATGTCGAGAAGGGCTGTTCCCGAAGCGTCGCCATATTCCATGCAGGAATGGCCGGTGAGCCAGAAGTTCAGATAGTCATGCGGGAGCTGAACGGTTGCGGTCCTTTTCCAGTTCCCGGGTTCGTTCTGCCGGAGCCAGAGAATTTTCGGAGCGGTATATCCGGGGAGCATCGCGTTTCCGATGCGGTTGATAATCTCACCGGTTCCACCAAAATGCTGCGTGATCTCAGCGCATTGGGAGACAGTCGATGTGTCGCACCAGAGCTTGGCCGCGCGAACCACGTTGCCCCCGCTGTCCAGCGGAACGAGACCATGTTGCTGTCCGCTGACCCCGATTCCCCGGATCCCGGATTTCCGAGCGCCCAGCTTTTCGATAACGCTCCTCACGGTCGCATCGGCTGCGGAGATCCATTCCACAGGATCCTGTTCCATGGCACCTGCAGGAAGGCCTGGCAGGAATCCGTAAGTCTGGTGCGCTGAGGCAAGGATGGATCCTGTCTCCCAATCCAATGCAATGGTCTTCGTGCTCTGTGTTCCGCAGTCGATTCCTAGAAAAATCATGAGTGTTGGAAGTTGGTCCGATGATAGTGCGCAAGCGGATTCCGTCGATGAAGAGTTCGCGCTATAAAAAATGCAGGCCGCCGCAACGAGTGTTACGACGGCCTGCTGTTCCCCCCAGAACAGTTATGACGATAGAGATGATCGCGGATTCAGCAAGAAGATTTTTCAAATATTTTCGAGCCCTGCCGTTCAGGTCGTTTAAATAAGCTGATAATCAATACTTTCCACTCAGCGTGACAGGCGGAAAATCATCTGTACGGAACGGGGAAGCCGGGAGACCCGCCCCATTATAGAGGTTGCAGGTCGGGTTGTCCGACCATGCATAGCGCACGGCAACCGGAGACGCGACCTTGTCGGAGGAAACAACGACAGTGTTGCCCTCGATTGTTGCATCGGCCCAGAACCATTTTTTGTCTTCTCCGCAAATTGCGAAGCCCTCGAGCTGGCTGGACGGGCTGTTGCGTATGAGTGGCGCGGTTTCCTTCGTCTGTGATTTGACATCAAAGGTCGCTGGCAGCGGCTTGGCGGACAGCCCGCCGTCCGTGTGCTTGAAAGTGAGGATCGCCTTGTTCTTTTCGACCTTCATCGAATCGTAAACCGGGCCGGAGTAGGGGATGGATTTTCCGTAATCCTTAGCGAGGGCGATCAGGGCGAGGCGATCGCCCACATCCTTCTTGTTGCGGGGATGGATGTCCGTGGATTCGCCGATGTCGATGAGGACGGCCTGTCCGGTATTCGGAAGCTTGAGCGTCATCGACTGGGCCTCGCGAAGCTCCGCCCAGTTGCTGTCGCCCGGTTCGGGTTTCTTCGCCATGAAGTTGGCGAGCTGGCAGAAGTAGAACGGGAAGTCCCCCTGGTTCCATTGCTTGCGCCAGTCGGTGATCATGAGCGGAAATGCGGTGCGGTATTGATACGCCCGCCCCGCGTTGGATTCCCCCTGATACCAGATGGCACCGCTGATGGCATAGGGAACGATCGGATGGATCATTCCGTTGTAGAGAAAGGAAGCCACATTCTGGGGGCCGGGAGGGTTTGCGGGAACCTGTGGGGCGGCGGCCAGTTTCTTCGGGTCCAGAGCTGGAAACTCATATTCCGCCTTGCCCAGCCAGTCGCCTGCAAGCGATATCGAACCGGCTTTGGGTTCATTGGGGATCTTGGCTGTGCCAACCGGGTCATAGATCCGGATAGCCAGCACGTTTTTCCCTTCGCGGATCTCGCCGATCGGGATGTCATACTTGCCGTATTTGCGGACGTTTCCGGCACCGAGCGCATCGAGATAGGTGGTCTGCTTGAGAAGATTTCCGTTCCAGTAGACGCTGTCGTAACCGTCGATGGGAAGGTTGAGCTGCAGGTTGGCAAGAGGCTTGGATGGGATATTCACGTCCCTGCGCAGCCAGACGGCACCCGATTTTGGAAGCCCGGATGCAGCAACCGGACCGGGGATTTTTACAGGAACCCAGCCATCGGTGGAAACCTCCACTCCGGCAAACGCGGCGGCGTCTGCGACCGGCTTGTCCTCTCGGGCGTTCTCTTTGAGCCATGCTGCGAACCTCTCAATGAAAGCTTTCTTTTTTTCTGGGTATTCCGCGGTTGCGGCCCAGAGGCGCTCGCGCGAGGCCTTCAGTTCCGGCACGCTGTCGATCGCTTCGACGCTGGTCCAGGCCTCGGACGGGGTGCCGCCCCAGGAGGTATGGATCAGGCCCACGGGAACCTTCAATTCGTTTTGCAGTTTCTTTCCAAAAAAATACCCGACGGCAGTGAATCCGCCGCTTGTCTCCGGAGCAGCCAGAACCCACGAGCCTTCGGTGTCATCGAGCGCGGTGCTGGTTGGATTTTTTTTGACAAGGAACTGGCGGAGGAGGGGATTTGCGGATCCTGCGATTTCCTTCTCAGAATCGATGGTGTTTTTCACCACCCACTCCATGTTCGATTGGCCGGAAGCGACCCAGACCTCGCCGACGACGACATCGGCCACTACCAGCTTGTTTTTTCCCTCGACTACCATTTCGAACGGCCCCGGTGCCGAATCCTTCAAATCCAAGACGGTCTTCCAGTTTCCGTCGGCATCCGCGGTGGCCTTTGCGGTCTGGCCGTTGAGGGTCACTTTGACCGCCTCGCCTGGGTCCGCCTTGCCCCCGATGGGAACTTTTGCGGCTTTTTCCAAAACCATGTGGTCGGAAATGATGGCCGGCAGTTTGACGTCCGCCCAGGCTGCGGAGGAGATGGCCAGTAGGAGAAAGGGGAGCCGCGAGAGAGGGAGTAGCTTCATAAATTAATCTAATAGCAATCAATTGACCGCACTTTTCCTGCAAGAATATTCGTGATCGTCGGGTAGTATTGTCCGGCGAACTTCAGACTGATGAAAAACGGCACTCGCGCTTCACGGGGGCGGGGTGATAGACTCGCTTCATGAAATATGCATTTCTGGGGGCGGGAAAGATGGCCTTCGCCATCATTCAAGGCATGCTGCGGGCGAAGGTTTGTGCCGCAGGAGACATTATTGCATCCTGTCCGGAGCCGGAGTTGCTCGAGAATCTGAGCGATGCCACCTCTGTCAACGTCGTCACTTCCAACGAGGAAGCGGCTTCCGCCGCCGACGCAATCATTCTCTGCGTGAAGCCGGCGGATGTCGAAGCGGCCCTCGCGCAGGCGGGCGGCGCGCTGGACGGGAAATTGCTCATCTCCATCGTTGCCGGCATGAAAATCGGACATATCGAATCACTGGCTCCCGCCGCCCGGGTGATCCGGGCGATGCCCAACACGGCGGCCATGGTAGGCCGGGCCGCCACTGCCTACTCCTGCGGAGACACGGTGAGCCCCGGGGACAATGTCGTTGCCGAAGCCGTTTTTTCGAGCATCGGGGAGGTCTATCCCGTCGAGGAAAAATTGTTGAATGCGGTGACCGGCCTGAGCGGAAGCGGGCCTGCCTATGTTTATCTGATGATCGAAGCGCTTTCGGACGGAGGCGTGGCGTGCGGGCTGCCGCGGAAGCTGTCGCTTGATCTCGCGGTGCAGACGGTGATCGGAGCTGCGGAAATGGTCTGCTCGACATCCGAACATCCGGCTGTGCTTCGCGAAATGGTCACCAGCCCAGCAGGGACAACGATGGCAGGACTGCGCGAACTCGAAGCCTGCGGGGTGCGGAGCGCGTTCCTAGAAGCCGTGCGTGCCGCGGCCAACCGCGCCGAGGAACTGTCCGGCGAATGAGATTCCGTTTTCCCGGAAGTGTGACCCAGGAAGCCAAAGTCGCGCAGGTCTTACAGCTTGTGAACCGGCACGAGTACACGCTGGAAAGCCCGTTTCACTTTCGCGCCGGTTCCGCGTTGCTGTGGCTCGCGGCAGCCCTGGCGATCTCGACGAGTGCGTATTGCCAGTCGCCGGCCCCGGCACCATCGCCGAAGATTTCTGATCCGAAATTCGTGCCAGCAATCGCGAAGGAATCCGCCGTCGAGGGCAATAGCGCATTCCTGCGAAAAGATTACGCCGGAGCACGCAAAGCGTATCGGCGCGTGCTTGACCTGGTGCCCGACAATGTCCTCGGCCTTGTCAATCTCGGGGTCGTTGAGTTTTCCACCGGCAATACGGACAAGGCCGAGGAATTGCTGAAGAAAGCGGTTTCGATCCGCCTGGAAAACCCCGCGGCCTGGCTCACCCTCGGGATCATCTACATGGATCGGGAGGAGTTTGACGCGGCGCTCGCAGCGCTTTCGCAGGCCGTTCTTCAGGATCCCCGCAACCCGCGGGCCCGGAATTATCTCGGCGTCGTGATCGGGCGCAAGGGCTGGATCGACGGGGCCCAGTCCGAGCTCCGGCGATCGGTCGAACTGGATCCCTCCTACTCCGATGCCCACTACAATCTCGCGGTTTTCTACCTTGAGGAGAAGCCTCCGGCCGTCGAGCTGGCCCGCCGGCACTACTACCGGGCCGTGGAGCTTGGAGCAGAAAAAGACGCTGCCATCGAGAAAGTGCTTAAATCCGGAGCGCCAAAGCAGTAGTGTCCCGCCCGTGAAAAAAAATCTTTTGCTCGCGCTGTTTGTTTTGACTGCCGGAACGCTCCTGGCTGCGGATCCCCCGCTCATCACCGCGAAGTCCGCCATTCTGTTCGACGCCAACACCGGACGCGTGATTTTCAAAAAGAACGAGGACGAGAAGCGTGCCGTCGCCAGCACCCAGAAACTTCTCACGGCGTATATCGTCGCCAATGCGGGCGACCTCTCGCAGATGGTTACGATCAAGGAGGTGGACACCAATTGCGAACCCACCAAACTTTACGTGCGCGCCGGACAGCAATACAGCAGGTCCCAGCTCCTCAGCGGGCTGCTTGTTCACAGTGGCAACGATGCGGCCCGCGCCCTCGCCCGCGATAATGCCGGCAGCGTCGCCGACTTTGCCGAGCGAATGAATTCCACGATGCGTTCGCTCGGCGGCTATTCCTCCAATTTTATGAATCCGAACGGGCTTCCGGCCGACGGACAGTATTCGACCGCGAGGGACATGGCCCGCGTGGCGCGGGCGGCCTATCGCGACCCGGTTCTCCGCGAGATCATGAAGCAGCGCTACTACACATTCCGCTACACCACCGGGAAGTCGACGACCTGGAAGAACACGAACCGCGTGCTGCGGTATTATTCGTTCTGCAACGGGATGAAGACCGGCTACACCGTCAAAGCCGGGCACTGCCTGATTTCCAGCGGTTCCTACAATGGCAAGGACGTGATCGCGGTTGTTCTCGGGTCCACGAAGGCCCGGGTCTGGGATGAATCCGCCGCGCTTCTCACCTACGGGCTGGGAATCACCCCCGCGGGAATGGCGAAGTTCCGGATCCCCGGAGCAGAGTGATCCGTGGCAAGGACCTATACTCTGGACACCCCCGCGGGCAGCGGTAGCTCTATCGATTTCGCATCCGAACTCAATGAGCAGCAGCTGGCCGCCGTGACGTCTCCGCCGGGGGCCGCGCTGGTCATCGCGGGGGCCGGGAGCGGAAAAACCCGGGCGCTCACCTACCGGGTGGCCTTCCTGCTCGCGCAGGGGGTGCCGGCCCGTTCGATTCTTCTTCTCACATTCACCAACAAGGCCGCGCGGGAAATGCTCGAGAGGGTCCGCTCCCTCGTTCCTGGCACTGCTGACGGCGTTTGGGGAGGCACTTTTCATTCGATCGGAAACCGCATCCTCCGGCGCCATGCGGAACGCATCGGATTCCGTCAGGGGTTCACGATTATGGACCGTGAGGATCAGGAGGACATGATCGCCAGCATTCTTGCGCGGGAGGGTCTCTCCACCGCGGAGCGCCGGTTTCCGAAGGCCGAGGTTCTTGCCGACATCCACAGTTACTCGATCAATACCGGAGCTCCGGTGCGGAAGGTCCTCGTTGAGAAATATCGATACTTCATCCCGCTTGAACCGGAGATCGAGCGGGTGAGAACCCTGTATGAGGCAAGAAAGAAGGAATCGAACTCGATGGATTTCGACGATCTGCTCTGCAAAACGCTCGAGCTCTTCATGACTCACGGGGACATTGCCGCGGAGTATCAGAGCCAGTTCCGCCACGTCCTCGTGGATGAATACCAGGACACGAACAGGATCCAGTCCGAACTGGTGGAGTGCCTCGCGCTCAAGCACGGCAACATCATGGTGGTCGGCGATGATGCGCAGAGCATCTATTCCTGGCGCGGCGCGAATTTTGAGAACATCCTCCAGTTCCCCAAGCGGCATCCGGATGCGCAGGTCTTCAAAATCGAGACCAACTACCGGAGCGTGCCCGAAGTCCTGAATCTGGCGAATGCCGCGATTCTCGGGAACGAGAAGCAGTTTCCAAAGAACCTTTCGGCGGTCCGGGACCCGCATCCCGTGCGGCCGGCGCTCGTCTGCCTCTCCACAAACATCCAGCAGGCCGGATTCATCGCCCAGCGCGTGCTGGAGTTGCGCGACGAGGGAATCGAGCTTCACGAGATGGCCATCCTCTACCGCGCCCATTACCACTCGATGGATGTGCAGCTGGAGTTCACGAGGCGGGGAATCCCGTTCTCGATCACCAGCGGCCTTCGGTTCTTCGAGCAGGCGCATATCAAAGATGTGGCCGCATTCCTTAAGTTTGCCATGAATCCGCGCGACGAGGTCGCGTTCAAACGGATGGCGCGAATGCTCCCGGGGATCGGCAACAAAACCGCCGAAAATCTCTGGGCGCAGTCCTCGGCGGCGCTCGCGGGCGGCACAGACTTCCAACGGCTGCAGGGATTCAAGGTTCCGGCCAAGTGTGCGAAGACCTGGAGCCAGTTCGTTCACACGCTCTCGGATCTGGTTCCCGCATCCGGCCCGCTCCCGCCCGACGCGATGATGGAGGCTGTCCTTTTCGCCGTGTATGACGACTACATGAAAGCGAAGTTCGCGAACTACGATTCGCGTCGCGATGATCTGACAACGCTCATCGGCTTTGCCGGACAGTTCGAGAGCACGGAGGAATTCCTCTCCCAACTCGCCCTGCTCGGAGGCGTCGAAACTGCAGACGCTTTTGCCGGCGACGCGGACTCGGAAAAAATCACCCTCTCCACGCTCCATCAGGCGAAGGGGCTCGAGTGGAAGGTCGTCTTCCTGATCTGGCTCGCCGATGGAATGTTCCCGAGCGCGCGCAGCCTCGAAAATCCCGAATCCGTCGAGGAGGAACGCCGGCTCTTCTATGTCGGTGTCACCCGCTGCAAGGACGAGCTTTACCTCACGTATCCGGAACTCCGCCTCAATGCCGGATATGGCGACAACTTCCAGCGGCCCTCACGATTCCTGTCTGAACTGCCGGAGGCTCTCATGGAAGTTTGGGACGTCGGCCTGCCGCCTCCGCTTGGCGACGACACGCCGTTCTGAACTCCGTGGACATGCTCCGGAATGCCCCGGTCATAGTCCGGCTCAGCAGCAACCCATCGCCAACTTGCCTTACCGGCTTCGGAGTTCGTCGAACCAGTCCTTCTGGTGTTTGACGGCGTAGAGAAACGTGCCGCGATGGTCGGCTTTTTCGCCGGCGAAAACAGCCTGAGCCACGGCTCCGCCGAGCGTCGACTGGTATTCGACCGGCAGCTTCACCATGTAGGGAGTCACCACCTCGTCAATCTGGCCGTAATAGTAACGGGCCGGCGTTTTGAAGCGCCAGCCATACGACAGATTTTCCTGCTGCTGTTTGGAAAACCGGTTGGATGCCAGCGAGCACTGGTTGATGAAATCCTCCTGGAAAAGGTCTTTGCTTTTTGCAGGCAGGATTTTTTCCGCCTGCTCCCATGTGATCGTGTTGTTGTAGAGATCCCGGGCGGTCTGCCAGTATAGCGGCTTGATCGCTGCCGTGCTCAGCCCCGGCAGGTTGTAGTATTTTTCGTAGGAATTAACCATCATCGACG
The DNA here is from genome assembly GCA_964600115.1 of uncultured Chthoniobacter sp. GTDB lineage: Bacteria > Verrucomicrobiota > Verrucomicrobiia > Chthoniobacterales > Terrimicrobiaceae > QYQL01. Next base: position 11,783 of record CAZRIL010000135.1, read on the forward strand.
CGGTCGCCACGAGCCAGTTGACATCCAGGTCGGACGGAACATTGATCCAACGGTTGAAGCAGAGGTAGATATCGTTCGGGGCGCTGGCCATCGCGGCGGCTTTGACCGGGATGCCGATGGTTTCCAGGCGGTTCATAAAGGCGGAAGTGCTGAACGAGCCCTGCGACCAGCCGCTGAGGAACAGTTCTCCGGGGGTGAGGCCCAGATCCGCACAGACCGCCTTCGCGGCCAGCAGCATGTCCAGGCAGGCCTGGGCGGTAACGCCTTTTACCAACCATCCGTCAGGTTCGTTTGAAATCCCTTTGCCGATATAGTCGGCGGCCACGACGAGATATCCCTGCCCGGCAAAGCGCGCGACCATCAGGCGGGTTTCCATGGAATCCTCGGGCGCCGATGGAACCTGGTTCCGGGAAAATACGGTCCCATGCTGGTAGGAAACCACCGGTAGCATGGTGTCCTTCACGACAGGAACCGCTATCAATCCGGAGACCTGCACCGGCCGGTTGTGATCTTCGGGGATCACTGTGCCGTAAACGACTTTGTAGAGCCTGACCGGATTTTCCGCAGGCGGATACGCCATCGGGAAGGAGCTGAATTTTGCGACCTCTCCCGTCAAGATCCTGTTCAGCCGCTCAACGCTGTATTCGCCGATAAACTGATACTTTACGCCGGTGCTCACATCTTTGTAAACGGCGGGAGCCGGTTCCGTCGCGGCTTCGCCCCATCCTGGAAATGCGGAAAACAGGACAATGAAAAGTGTTGCCAGAATTTCCAGGCGGATCGTATGCATCCGTTCAGGATACGGAAAACCAGTCGAAAATGGAGCGAAATGTGAACCGGGCAAACGCGTAAGACCCATTACGGTGAGTGGCAAGTTAACCGCATGGCGCGATCTTCTTTTGCCGGGTAACCCGCGCATCCGACGTGTGGTTTCCGGCGACCTCGCGGGATGATTGTGCTTCAGGAACCCGTCTGGATGCGCTTGCCATGGAGACGGGAAGGAAGGCGGAACTTCTGGCCATTCTGCGGAAATCTTCTTAAATGAAAAACCATGTCCGACACAAGTGCCCCTGACGAAGTTCAGTCCCTCTCTCCGTCTGTCACTGAAAAAATCCACGTTGATGCCCTCCGGGTTCGGGACCGGGTGATTCTGCAGACCTCGAAGTCGACCTACGTGCTCACTGTCGGTAAGAATTCCCACTGCATTCTGAGCTCAACCAACTCCGCTGCAAAAGTCGGGCAGATCATTCTGCGGGGCGGGACGAATGTGGACGTCACGGAATATACTCCGAACCGGATCTTCGTGGGCGGCCGTCTGGCGTATGCGTTCGACGAGGATACTTCGGAACTGGTGACAACTTCGCCGATCGAATCGCTGGTTTACGAGCCCGGGTTGCGCTGAGGGCGGTCCTCCGCCTCTTGCTACTTGCGGCCGTTGCGGAGTCCGGCGAGCCGGGTTTCCAACTCCCGGATCTTCCCTTCGAGCTTCAAGATGGTATCCTTGGCGGCGATCAACTGCCGGCTTTTCTCCATCAGGCCGGTTTCCAGATCGCGAATGCGTTTTTGGAGGTTGACCTTGATGCCGCCCTTTTGTGGCTGGGGAAAATCCTCGACGGCCGGCCGCATGGCTTCTTCGCTGAAAAACGGCGCCTTGCCGAGCAGCATGATCTCGCCGGTGCGGCAGTTCAGGATGTGCGTTTCGCGGGTGATTTCGCCGAGGCGGCTGAACTCCATGAGGGCCTCGGCGGTCGTCGGGCCGTAGAGCAGGTTTGTCGAGACTTCGATGAGCCAATCCATCGCGAAATCCGGGATCATCGGGGCTTTGGTCCAGACCTCCCGGTCAATCGAGACCATGTCCTGCGGGTTGACCTGCGCGGCCTTCGCCCAGGCATGGATTTGCTCGAAGCGCACAGGGCCGAAGATTTCCGAGGTCTCGTGCTTTTTCAGGTACCAATTTTCTGGATGGTCGATCGACATGGGGAACGACCGGATCTTTGCAATTTTGGGGGGATTTGACAAGCAGCATCGCTTTCTTGCCAGCGGGCCTGTCTTCGCTAGATTGGGCCGGACAGACACATGAGCAAAACGTTACTCGACAAAGTCTGGGAGGCGCACACCGTGCGGACACTCCCGAACGGATCCACCCAACTTCTCATCGGCACCCACCTCATCCATGAGGTGACCAGCCCGCAAGCCTTCGGGATGCTGCGCGATCTTGGCCTAAAGGTGCTCTTTCCCTCGCGCACCTTTGCCACGGTCGACCACATCGTGCCGACGGATGAACGCGAGGAGCCATTCAGCGACAGCCTTGCCGATGACATGATCAAGGCGCTGCGGAAAAACTGCGCGGAGTCCGGAGTTAAATTTTTCGATCTTCCCTCCGGCGAGCAGGGGATCGTGCACATCGTCGGGCCCGAGCAGGGGATCACCCAGCCGGGCACGACAATCGCGTGTGGCGATTCGCACACCTCGACCCACGGTGCCTTCGGGGCCATCGCATTCGGCATCGGCACAAGCCAGGTGCGCGATGTGCTCGCGACCCAGACTATGGCCATCCGCAAGCCGAAGGTCCGCCGGATCAACGTCGATGGGCAACTTTCTCCCGGCGTTTACTCGAAAGACGTGATCCTTCACATCATCCGCAAGCTCGGCGTCAACGGAGGCCTTGGCTTCGCGTATGAATATGGTGGTTCCACTTTCGACGCCTTCACGCAGGAGGAGCGCATGACCGTGTGCAACATGTCCATCGAGGGCGG
>CAZRIL010000136.1:0-14171 GCA_964600115.1 uncultured Chthoniobacter sp.
TGCTGATGATCGGCTGCACAACCGCCCTGCGGGCCTCGACATCAATCGAGATCACTTTGTTCAGGTCGGTTAGATCGATGAGCAATCCACCGTTTCTAAGCGTGGGCTGGCACCAGTTGTGGCCCCCTCCGCGAACCACGACTTTCAAGCGGTTTTCCCTCGCGAACCGGATCGCTGCGATCACGTCCTTCTCGTCAGACACCCGGACGACCACGCCGGGCGCACGATCTGGCTGACGCTTGTTCCACAGCCCTCCGTAGACAGCCTTGTGGAATTCGGGTTCGCCGGCCGCGACGACCGGTCCCCGGCAGGATTTCTTGAGTGCATCAATATTCATGGGTGTCTGGTTAGTTGCCGCCTGCGCATTGTTTCCGAGAAATACGCCGCCGGTTACAGCCGCAGCTCCCGCCATGAAGCGGCGACGGGAAATGGAGTTTTCACGTTCAAGCATGGTTTGCAGATTCTTTTTGTGGACTTCTTCACCAAGGCAACAGTTTCCAGAGGACGATAACTTCCAGCGCGAACAGCACGCAGAGGATTCCAATACCCTTCGCGGTGAGCCTGGAGGCCGAGGGGCCTTTGGGAAACAGCCACCAGCCGAACCAGCGGACAAATAGTGGCATGGTGAGGAAGCTCGTCAGGCCCACGCTGATCGCGTTGCCGATGAATGTGGCCAGCGAGGCATGGAGGCCAAACTCGGTGAAGACCGGGCTGAGAAACTTCATCTCCAGCATGACGATCGGAAAGAGTCCGAGCAGCACGAGCATCGCAGCCTTCCAGTTTGGCGGCCCTTCACCCGTCATGGGATCGATCGGCACCCATCCGGGAAATGCCGTCGCAAGCCGCATCAGTTCCTCGCTCTCGATAAATTCCTGCGTCTCCGTGAGCAGTTCCTTGCGTTCCGGAGCGTTCATCCAGGCCTCCAGATGCTCGGCCGAATCGTAGCGAAGAATCGATGTCCAGTGGCCGTCCTTTCCTCCGGCGGGCGGCTGGAGATACATCCCTCTGTAGCCGGGATACTTGGCCTGCGCGGCCTGGATGCGTGCGGCCCATTCGCGGTAGCGGTCGGCCATGCCGTGCTTGACCTTCGAAAAGATCACCTCGGTCACATCGGCCCCGGGAACAGCTCCTGGACCATCCGTGCTGATCGTCTCACCAAAATTCCCGCCGGCAAGCAATGGGACGACTTCACCGAGAATCGCTCCGCGTTCGGGAGATTTCTGCCAGGCCGCAAGCGACTCCCCGGATTCAAAGTTAATGATGATCGTCCACGGCTCATCCGGTTTGCCTGCGGGCGGAGGAATCATGTCGGAGCTGACGAACCCCGGAAACTTCGAGATCACGGACAAATGCCGGGCCTGCCACGCGGAGAATGCTTCCCCGGCTCCGGCGTGGACCCTTGCTGTCGCTATGAGAATGGCGTGATTGTTCATGAGGCGCTTGATTTCAAGAATCGCATTGAATTCGCTGACGGGCGGCCCTTCATGCCCGTTCCCGGCCAGACTGTTTCTTCCAGGCGATCAGCACGGCTGTCCACTTTGCTGCCAACGGAGCGCGGGCAGGATGCCCCGTGCTCCGCTCCATACGCGGGCAGCCTTGTGCCTAATACGGATGGCGGTCGGCCTTGTTCGACCAGGCCTCACAGGCCTTGAGGGCATATTCGCGCTCGAAGTCCGGGAAACACTGGATCGCCTTGCGCTCCTCCCACGGCAGGCGGAAATCGATGTATTGAAACTCATCATCGAATCCGATCTTGCTCGTGTCCGAGAGCCGCGTTCCGAAATACACCCGGTCGATCCGGGCCCAGTAAATCGCGCTCATGCACATCGGGCAGGGAGCTCCGTTGACATACAGATCGCACCCCTTGAGCATCTGCGCCCGCTCCGGCACCGGATCCGGTGAACCCTCGGGACGCGGAATCATCTTCAGATTCCCTTCATGGTAATCCGATCCCAGCAGGGCCTTGGAGTTGATGCGGGAACACGCGTCGATAATGGCTGTCACCTCGGCGTGATAGACAGGTATGCCGGTCAGAAGAACACGGTTCTGCCCGCGCCCGATTATTTTGCCGTCCTTGACGATGACGGCTCCGAACGGGCCGCCCCATCCCTTCTCCACGGACTCGATCGCGAGTCGTGTCGCCTCGTGGGCGAATTGCTTTTTGTATTCGTGGCTTTCGATGTCGATGGAACTCATGGGTTGTGCGTTTGGGTTGTTGGTTGTGGTTGAGGAAATGTTGAAAAATCCTGGGGAGAAAATGGTCGGGAAACGTTCAGTCCGGTGGGTGCGGACGACTTGAATATGTTTGACACAGGTCAATTCTGCAACTGGAAAATCACCTGTAGCGTCCAGCTTGCCAGATATCCTCCGGAGCGAAGATGTGGATCAATTCTCCACCGGAGGCTCCTGCAAATGCTTGAGGCACTCCCGGATTGCCGGAACAAGCGGGGACAGGCACTCCGCGATGGCTCTGGGGTTTCCCGGGAGATTGACGATGAGCGTCCTCCCTCTTGTGCCGGCACAGGCACGCGAGAGAATCGCCGTGGGCACTTTTGCGAAGCTGACGGCCCGCATGGCTTCTCCAAATCCGGGCAGCAGCCGGTCGATGACGTTCATGGTCGCTTCGGGCGTCACGTCGCGAGCCGAAGGCCCGGTGCCTCCGGTTGTTATCACCAGGTCACAGCAACCGGTATCACAAAGCTCGTGAAGGGCGGCTTCAATTTCCTGCTGCTCGTCCGGCAGAAGCCGGACCAAAAACTCCGCCGCCGGATCGAGATGCTCGCGCACCACACGCTCGATCTCGGGGCCGCTGAGGTCCGCGTAAACCCCGGCATGCGCGCGATCGCTGAGCGTGACACGTCCGATTTTCATTCTTTGGTTTTTTCCACAACCCGGATCCCTTCGATCCGCATCGTTTTGTCCACGGCCTTCATCATGTCGAAGAGGGTCAGTGCAGCAAGGCTGGCCGCAGTGAGCGCCTCCATCTCGACGCCGGTTCTGGCGCTCGTTTTTGCCCATGCGGCAATGTGAATCCGGTCTTCCTCAACGGTGAAATCCACCGTGACCTTATCCAGCGGGAGGCTGTGGCAAAGCGGGATCAGCCCGGCTGTCTGCTTGGCGGCCTGGATCCCGGCGACACGGGCGACGGCAAGGACATCCCCTTTCGGCAATGCGCGTTCCGCAAGAAGCCGGATGGTTGCCGGGGAACAGTGGAGTTCGGCAACCGCACGGGCCGTGCGAACCTGCACGGGTTTAGAGCCAACATCCACCATGCGGGCTTCTCCGGACTCATCGAGGTGGCTGAATCGTTTGTTCTTCATAGTATCATCACATTTGCATCGCCGGACTTCCCCGCATCCAGAATCAAGGCATCCGCACTGGCGATCGGCGTGAGGTCGCCCGAGTGCTTCCACGGCAGCGGACGAACTATCTCCCTGCCGTCACAATGTTCCAGAATCCCCGGCGTCCAGGTCCTCCGCCGGTCGCCGCCCTCTTCGACCCCGGCCGCCAACCGGAGCGTGCGCATCTCCGGTGCCGGGAGACCATGCAGGCGGAGGATCGCCCGCTTTACGAATGCCTGAAAACAGACCCAGTGCGAGAGCGGGTTGCCGGGCAAGCCAAATGCGATACGGGATTCGTTTGTCGCAAAAATCAGCGGTTTTCCGGGACGGCTGTTCAGCCGTGATGAGTGGATCGTATAGCCTGCGGACTCCAGTGCACGTAGCGTGTGGTCACGTTCTCCCGGCCCGGAGCCTCCGGATATCAGAAGGACATCCTCCGTGGATTTGCTGACTTTGTGAAACAGTGATTCCGCATCATCGGGAAGGTGGCATTGTGCGACCCTGCTCCCGAGTTCGCCGAGCAGCGCCCGGATCATGGGACCGTTACTATCGTAGGTCTGCCCGGGGAGGAGGGCACGACCGGATCCGACAATCTCGTCGCCGGTCACGAGGTGCAGGACGCCTGCTCTTCCGACCACGGGGACTTGCCCGATGCCGGCGGAAGCCAGCAATGCGATCGCTCCCGCGGTGATCCGCGCCCCGGATTCAATCAGAATGTCATCCTTCCGATAAATTCCGCCTCTCCGACGGATATTCTCTCCCGGCATCAACGAAATACCGGAAATCAAGTTCACGGTTTCCCCTTCGACGGTGCAGTCCTCCTGCTTTGCGATTGCCGCAGTCCCCCCGGGAATCATAGCTCCGGTGAGGATCCGGCACGCCGCTCCGGATGAGACACAAAGTGCCTGCGGACGTCCCGCCACGATGGTGCCGAGAATCCGGCAACTTCCCGGCCGGGTGGAGGCGAATGCAAAACCATCCATCGAACTCTGGTCAAAGGCCGGCAGGTCGCACGGGGAGAGCACATCCGCAGCCGCCACACGGTGCATGGCCCCGGGCAGGCTAGACTGGACGGCCGGAAGGCAGGCCACACGCCCGTCGATTTCCTTCCAAAGCTCTTCAATCTCCATCATACCAACGGGGCGCGGGCATCCTGCCCGCTATCGTTCAGGTCCGCGGGCGGGACGCCCGCGCTCCGTTGATAATCCCCTTCACGGAGCTTCGCCTTGATCGGGTTGTCGAAAATGTATTGTGCGCAGGCGCGGAAGTGCCGCTCATTCCGGATCATGCGATCCCAGCAGTCTTCCTGCCAGAGTGGTCCCGTGCGACCACTGAGCCGGTTGATTTCTTTTGCCGTATAACTCTTCCACGAATGGAGAATCTCCTGAATGGCGGTGGTGTCGAAGGGACGAAAGAGAACATGGGTGTGATTGGGCATCACAACATACGACGCGAGTTCGTAGCGCTCACCATCGAAGTGCCGAAGTGCGCTTGCAACTATCTCCGCGCATTCTCGGTTCTTGAGCAAGCAGGCTCCGTGCCCTGCATCCAACCAGTCATCCACCCGCCTGTCGAAGAGATCATGAAATTCCTCCTCGGTCTCTTCGCTCCACGGTTTCGGATGGAGCTGAAGCCAGGCCGTCCGCTCCGCTTCCCATTCCCCAAGCTTCCCGGCTGGCAGAGAATCTCCCAACCGCCAGGTGACAAATTGCCAAACGGTCCCTTGCTGCCAGTGCGGCAGGCGATGCTCGTGCATGTCGATCTCTTCGAGCGGATCAAGGAACGGGGCGCGGGCATCCTGCCCGCCATCGTTCAGGTCCGCGGGCGGGACGCCCGCGCTCCGTTTCCAGATCGGGACATCCTGCTTGAGGCGATCAAGGAAATTGGTGAGCACGGCGAACGCTTCGGCGCGGTGCTTCGAATGGACGTCCATGATGATCGCGGCTTCACCGACCGGCACGAATCCCAAGCGGTGATGCACCCGGGCGAGGTGGAACGGATGCGCCCGTCCAAGTTCCTCCAGAATTTCCCGGATCACCTGTTCGGCCATCGGCGCATAGGCCTCGTATTCCAATCCTGTGATGGGGCTGCCTTTCTCAATGCCCCGGACAATTCCATCAAAACGCGAAACCGCTCCGGCCCCCGGCTCAATGACCGGATCGAGGCACAGCGCCTCCGTATTGAATCGTATTTCGATTTTCATCCTCCGGAAACAGGCGGAATGATCGCCGCCTCCTCATGCCTGTCAAGGTATTGGCTGCCGTCGATATAACGCATTCCGGAAGCGACCCTGGATTGCCCGGCAATTCCTGCAAGGGCGGGATGCCTCCTCAATGCCTCCGCCCAAAATTCCTCAAGTGAGAGTTCTCTCTCAACAGCCCACTCTTCCTCGCGGCAGCCGGCCGCATCGGCGGCCTGGGCAAAATAGAGAACTTTCATGGCAGGAACGGGGGCGGGTCTGCTCAGCCCCCGATGGCTGTCATCGGCCGATCCGGTTGGTAGGCGTGCAAAAACTCATGATCCCCGGGTTTATTATCGATCGCGTCACGGAGTGCGGCGGCGGGCTCCTCACCGGCTCGCATCCTCCCGAGAAGATCGATTTCCCCATGCCTTCCGAGACATGGCCGCAATTTTCCGTCAGCAGTGAGACGCAGCTTGTTACAGGCCTCGCAGAAATGCGGGGTGGTGAGCGCACCGATAAATCCGATGCGGGCCCCGATCGGCTCAAAGGAAAAATATCGGGCAGGACCATGGCCCGGGCGGTAGTCAGGGAGTTCCAACAGTTCGCCGAAGGCCGCGAGCCGTTGTTTCAGCTCCCCGACAGCAAGAAAGTTTTCCTCATTGAGCACATCGGTCCGCGAGAGCGGCATGAGTTCGATGAAGCGCAATGGTGCTCCGATCTCCGCGGCAAAGCGAATGAGCGGCAGATATTCGGATTCGTTGACATTTCGCATCAACACGCAATTCAGTTTGATGACTTCGAATCCCGCGGAGACCGCGGCGGAGACACCCTCCAGGACAGCATCGAGCCTCCCGCCGGTGATCCGGGAATAGATCCCGGCGTCCATGGCATCGAGCGAAATATTCACGGACCGTACACCGGCCCGCTTGAGATCGTGCGCCACTGGAGCCAGATGCGTGGCATTCGTGCTCAGCCCAAGAGTCCGGACACCCGGCACATCCCGGATCCTCCGGCAGATCTCCACGATGTCATTGCGCAGGAGCGGCTCACCTCCGGTCACGCGGAACTTCCTGAAGCCGAGATCCGCGGCGGCAGAGACCGTGCGAACGATCTCGTCGGCGCTCATGTGATCCTTTCTCTGCGACCATCCCTTGTATCCCTCGGGCATGCAGTAGAGGCATTTTTCATTGCAGCGATCCGTCACCGAAATCCGCAGGTAGTCGATGCTCCGGCCGAATGGATCTTTCATATCGCAGCAGATTTCCCACAACGGGATGAGCGCGGGAATGTCGATTCTTGCATGTAAAAGGAATACCAGCGCGGCAGCGCTTTCTGAATGGGACAACTCGATTGTTTGGTGCAGGGGCACGCCCGTGGCGAAGCGGAGCAACGTGCTTCGCGGGCTGCGTTTGCGGACAGTATCATGATGAGGTCATCCATGTGCCAAGCGGCGTGTAGCCGAAAAAGTCGGCTGATGGTAACAATAAATCAAGCGCCTCAGCGGTGCCAGAGCTTGCCCGCCCGTCTCAGGCGCGCATAGACAAGGCTCGGCTGCTCGCCGCCGCGGGTCTCGTGCAGCCGCCGGATCAACGTCAGGGCCACGATATTGAGAAGGAAAAGGGCCAGAAAATAAAAGCTGTGCCGGCGCCAGTGGAACACCCCCGTCACCGCTTCATAGGTTCCGATGAAATCCAGCGAGACCCCCCAGACAACCGGAGCCGCGCCGAGTCCAAGGCTCGTGATCACCGTGAAAAGGGCGAAGAAATGGTTGCGACCCATCTCAGGCATCGTGGCCATGATGATCCGCACGTTCGCCAGGTTGAAATTCGAACCCGCAACTCCCGCAAAAAAGTTCAAGGTCCCGATCACCCAATACGAACACGGCAGCACACCCGCCGCCACCAGGAACCAGCCGAGAATCGTCGCGCCGAACAAACAAAGTGCTCCGGTCATGACGGGCTTGCTTCCCGCCTGGTCCACGAGCCGCCCGACGAATGGCAGACTCACCAGCGCCCCGATAAATGAAATGCCGGAAAGGTAGAGAACAACAGAAACGTCAAACCGGGGATACGCCCTCAAATATTCCACCGTGAACACGCCCATGCTTCCGATCACCGCCATGAAGATCACGTTGAAGCGGAGGAGTTCCCGGAACGGAGGATAGGCGATAATATGCCTCCATGGCACCGGCTCGGACGAATTGCGAACGGTTTCGGAGGCTTCCACCTCGGGGATCCTTCGGATGAAGCTCAGGCTGAGCGTCGCACCGATCGCACTAATAAGAAACACCAGCGAATATTCCCAGGGATCAACCCGTCCGGTCATCACAATCGCGGAGGCTACCAGCGCGAGAAGCGATCCCAAGTGCATGAAAATCTGGTCCAACGAGAGGAACCGGCCACGGATCTCCTCCGGAATCAAAGCCGCGATCCATGGCATCCAGGCTGCGGACGAGATTCCGCGCAGGAGATTGAACACGAACAGGGAGGCCAAAATGATCGCCAGCTTTGATGTGCCGTCCAGGAAGGAGGCCAGAGGAACCACGGTTACAAGGAAAATGAAAACCGTGCGCAGGCTCCACCCCATCAGGACGAACCGCTTGTAGCCATAGCGTCCTAGAAACTGCGCGGCCGGAAGCTGCAGAACCGTCATGAGCGGGGTGAACGCTGCCAGAATCCCCAGCACCGTCGATGTGGCTCCAATGCTCTGCGCATACAGGATGATTGGTGCGCCCAGAATAATCTGAAACGAGACGGCGTTGCAGAGACTGAACCAATGGGCGTTGAACGAGCCCTTGGGGTAATGCCGGGAAACGAAGCTCACCCCGCCGAGTTGGGGAACACAGGAGGATTGACCCGGAAACGGTTTCGCCCGTGGCGGAACATTGAAAACCAGAGAGCAAGCACTTCGTGCCTTAGAGAAAGTCGAATGTTTGGCCGGGAAGGAAACCGGAGCGAATCTGAGCAACCGGATTCGCAAGCCGGCACTTCGGGATATGCTCCCAACGACTCCAATAAATGCAGGATGTCCGAAATGGACCCCTCACACAGCTTGCCGCAGGTGATCACTGAACAGTCGACGGAACGGACGTCTGGACAATCAGCGTGGCCGGACGGAAAACATAGCGTTCGGGCGGTCCGACAACGGGCTTTGGCGGCTGGATCAGGCTCTGCGCGATGAACTCCGGGTTGATCGGAGCAATCAGGCTGTAGCCTCCCTTGCCGTCCGGCAGCATCGGCGTCCCCCACATATTCCGACACACAACTTCCTTTGCGGGAATCAGTTCCCCTCGAAGGGTGTGGTTCATCATCTCGGGTTCCTGAGGGGCGGAGAAGGCAGCTAAAAAGGAGCCTCCGGCAATGAGCAGCCAGTTCATATGGAGTTTTGATAGACAATTTTGTCCGGCAAGGAAAGCGGATAATTTCAGTTTTCTTCCGATCCATTTGCGTTGCATGGCTATTTTCAGTAGGACTCGGGCTGGATGAATGAGATCTATGACGTTGCGGTGATCGGAGGCTCCTTTTCCGGCGCGGCGACCGCCCTCCTGATCAAGCGGGAGCGCCCGGATCTCCGTGTGGTCATTATCGAGCGCTCGGCTGTCTTTGACCGCAAAGTCGGGGAAGCCACCACGGAGGTGAGCGGAAGCTTCCTGACAAAAAAGCTATGCGTGACCAGCCACCTCAACCACAACCACATCGCCAAGCAGGGTTTGCGCTTCTGGTTTTCTAGCGACAACTCGGAGGATTTCGGGCGCTGCGGCGAGCTGGGCGCCTACTTTCAGGTCCGCATGCCTTCGTATCAGGTGGACCGCGAGGTCCTCGACCAGCACATCCTCGATCTGGCGGTCGCGGCAGGGGCGGAGTTGCTCCGGCCTGCAAAAGTCCTGTCGATGGAAACGTCCGGCACATCGGAGCTGGCCGTCGAAGCGAACGGCGGAAAACGCACGATCACCGCGCGATGGGTTGTCGATGCCAGCGGGCGGGCGGCTGTGCTGGCCCGAAAGTTCAACCTCCTCAACCCGCTACCGGAACATCCGACAAATTCCGTGTGGGCCCGCTTCCGGGGAGTGAAAGATCTGGATGGTTTCGAATTGCGGAGCCGGTATCCCGAGTATGCCCGCGCCTGCCACACGAGCCGGGGTGCGGCCACCAACCATCTCACGGGCTATGGCTGGTGGTGCTGGATCATTCCGCTCAAGGGCGGAGACACCAGCGTTGGCATCGTCTACGACGAGCGGCTCTTCACCCTCCCGCCGGGAGAAAACCTTGCTGCCCGCCTGACCGCCCACCTGCTGGCCCATCCGGTCGGACGCGAACTGCTCGGATCGGCGGCGGTCGTCCCCGGTGACGTGAAGGCCTACTCGGCGCTGCCGTATTTTTCCAGGGAAGTCGCCGGCCCCGGCTGGCAGATCGTGGGCGACGCAGCCGCCTTTCTCGATCCGCTCTACAGCGCGGGCCTGGATTTCTGCTCATGGACGGTCATGGCTGCCGTCAACCGGATCTTTGCCGAGCTGGATGGGAAGAATGTCGATTACGCGGATATCAACGCCCGGTTCCTCCGGTCCTACCACGGATGGTTCCAAGCGCTCCTCAAAGACAAATACCACTACCTCGGCGACGCGCAGTTGATGCAGGCGGCATTTCTGATGGACCTCGGCTGGTTTTTCTTCGGGCCCGTCCGCGAGCTTTGCATCTGCCCGAAGGGCGGGTTCGAACGCTTCCCTTTCGACGGCCCCGTGGACGGCGCGGTGAGCAGGTTCATGGCATTCGCCAACCGGCGTCTCACAAAAATCGCCCTCAAGCGCCGGGCCTGCGGAGTCTACGGCGTAAACAACCTCGACCACCGCATGATGGTGAGCGGATTCGAACCCGCCCCGAAAGTTCTCCGGATGGTCTGGAAAGGTGTCAAGCTCTGGCTCCGCGCTGAGTGGCAAACGCTTTTTCTGAGCGCTCCATCCCAAAGGTAGTCCTGTCACGGATGAACGGAGCGCGGGCATCCTGCCCTCCATCATTTTCGTTCGCGGGCGGGACGCCCGCGCTCCTCTTTGCCGCGAATCGAAGCACTTGTGTCCTGAAGGGAGTTCCATTCCTCCTGCCATAATCTGTTTCCCGGCTGAAAACCGGACGGAACTTGATGCGCCACCCGATATCGGTAGATTCGTATCCTCTTAAATGTCCTACCCGTCCTTCCGCTCGTTTTGCGACAAACTGGAATCCTCCGGAGAACTCCGCCGGATCACGGAGCCGGTTGCCACCGAACTCCAGATCACGGAGCTCGCCGACCGCGAAATGAAATCGCCTCGCGGCGGCGCCGCCCTCCTCTTCGAGAAGCCGACCATCAACGGCAGGGAATCCGCATTTCCGCTGGCAATCAATACGATGGGTTCACGCCGCCGGATGGCCATGGCTCTGGGATTGGACAAAATTGATGAGCTGGCCGACCAGATGCAGTTCCTCATGAAGGCGAAGCCGCCACGGACGCTCAAGGAGGCATTCACGCTCCTCCGCAACGGGATCGATGTCATCCATGCCAAGCCCCGCCATGTCCGCTCGGCGGCCTGCCAGGAAGTCGTCCATGAACCGGGAGGAAACTTTTCCCTCCACGACCTCCCGATCCTCCACTGCTGGCCGGATGATGGCGGCCGCTTCATCACGCTGCCGACCGTGTTTACGAAGGACCCGGATACCGGCGACCGCAACGTCGGCATGTATCGCATGCAGGTCTACGACGGCTGGACGACCGGAATGCACTGGCAGGTTCACAAGGTCGGAGCCCGCCATGGAAAACGCTACTACGAACGCGGCGAAAAAATGCCGGTCGCGGTCGCGATCGGCGGAGATCCCGCTCTCACATTCGCCGCCACGGCTCCCCTCCCCGACGGACTCGATGAAATTCTTTTTGCCGGCTTCGCGAGAAAAAAGTCCGTGGAACTGATCAAGGCTGTGACCGTGGACATCGATGTTCCCGCGAACGCGGATTTTGTTCTCGAGGGCTACGTCCAGCCGGGAGAAATGCGGGCGGAGGGACCGTTCGGCGACCACACCGGGTTCTACACGAATGTGGACGACTACCCGGTCTTCCATCTCACTGCGATCACCCACCGCCGGGATGCCGTCTATCCGGCCACGATCGTCGGCATCCCGCCAATGGAGGATTTTTACATGGGCGAAGCCAGCGTCCGGGTTTTTCTGCCGGTCTTCAAAATGAATTTTCCCGAGATCGTGGACATGGCGCTCCCGGCTGAGGGCGTCTTCCACAACCTCGTCTTCGTCTCGATCCGCAAGCAATACCCGCTCCAAGCCTACAAGATCATGCACGGGCTCTGGGGGATGGGCCAGATGATGTTCTCAAAATACATTGTCGTCGTGGACGAGGATTGCGATGTCCACAACACAAGTGAGGTCCTCTTCCGCCTCTGCGCGAACACCGACCCGCAACGCGACACCACGTTCATCAAAAACCCGACCGACTCGCTCGACCACGCCCCCACCGTCGCCAACATCGGCTCCCACATGGGATTCGACGCCACCCGCAAACTCCCGGGTGAGGGCTACACCCGCGGCTGGCCGTCCCTGGTCAAAATGTCCCCGGAAATTCAGGTCTGGGCGGACAAGTTTTCAGCCTCGAAGTAAGCAACGGAGCGTGGGCATCCTGCCCGCCATCGTGTTCCAATGCGGGAGGGACGCCCGCGCTCCATTATTCCGGATCCGGCGCTCGAGGGGATACTGCACTCCGCTGCGCGATCACAAGGGTCTCATATGCGGTTACACTGAAAAGCGGATTGTCACGCTCCAGCAGTTCGGTGTATCCCATCGGAAATGAAGGGAAACATCCTGGGGTCCCTGTTCCTGATCCTCCTGATCGCCGTCATCGGATGGATGGTTGGAAATTCCTCAAAGCCGACCGCTTCGACAGCAGACCTCGGCGGCGAACCGACGCTGATTGATTTTTACGCGGACTGGTGCGGTCCCTGCAAAGTGATGAAGCCGGTCGTGCATCAGCTCGCGGCGGAACTGCAGGGAAAGCTCAAGGTGCTTGAGGTGAATGTGGACCAGAATCCGGATCTTGCGCGCCAATACAATGTGCGGAGCATTCCGTGCTTTGTGGTGCTGCGGGATGGCAAGGAAATAAACCGCGGAACGGGTTCGATGCCGAAGGAAAGCCTCCGCCAGCTGGCGGGGTTGTAAAAACCCCCTTCCGGCTCCCCGGCCGGGACATCTACTTCAACCGCACCCGCGAATAGAGCCCGCCGAAGGGCCGAAGATCCGTGCGCAGTTTTGAGAACAGCGACGGCCCCTCATGCAGGTTCCAATCGTTGAGAACGCGGTAGATCGCGAGCTTCACGAAATCCAACACGAACATCCAGGCGATGTTGTAAACCCAGACCCAGCCGATGATGGCCCACGGAAGCGCCGGGATGACGTCGCCGGCCCCGAAGCCGCAAAGCAGGACCGCCACGAGCTGGGTGCCGACAATCGCTCCAAACAACCTCCGGTCCGGGAATGGAGACTTCCAGAACGGCCCGACCGATCGCGTGACGAAGAGCATCAGATGTCCGCCGGCCACCAATTGAAGGAACATCATCGTCTGGATGTGCGCCGCATCGAGGCTGTAGATTTCCTTGCCCATGAAGAGCAGCAGAATGCTCTCCACCACCGAAGCGATGCCGAGAACCGACGAGATCAAAAAGACACGCGGCATGTCCCATTTCACAGGCTTTGGCGCTGCTTTGGCGTTGTCGTAGGCAATCGTCATGATCGGCAGATCGTCAAGCAGGGCGAGCGCGATGATCATCAGCGCGGTCAGCGGACGGAAATCGAAACAGACAACGGACGTAACCACGAAGAACATGATCGCGATCGTCATCGCCACCCGGTAGAGCATGTAGCTCATCATGCGCTCGAAAATCCGGCGCGCTTCCTTGATCCCGTCGATGATCACCGAAAGCCCGGGCGCGGTGAGGATCAGCGAGGCGGCAGCACGGGCGGCATCGGTGGCCCCAGAAACCGCGATACCGACATCCGCCTGCTTGAGCGCGGGCGCGTCGTTCACACCGTCGCCGGTCATGCCTACAATATGCCCGGCTTCCTGGAGCGCTTTGACGACGCCGTATTTGTGCTCGGGGAAGACCCGCGCAAAGCCGTCGGCCTTGACGATTTTTGCGGCCGCATCGGAAGGCAGGCTTCCGTTCGCAGAGTCGGCGGCGAAGAGGTCGGTCGCCAATTGGATATTAACTCCCATGCCGAGCTCGCCGGAAATCGTGCGCGCGATGGCCACGTCGTCGCCGGTCACCATCTTGACCGTGACTCCGAGCTCGCGCGCGTCGGCGATCGTTTGCTTGGAATCCGTGCGCGGGGGATCCATGAGGGGAAGGAGGCCGAGAAACTGCCAGGTTTTTCCGTCATCGCTGCGGGCGGATGCCAGCGCGCGCATGCCTTTGACGGCCAGAGCGGTGACCTGCGCCTCGACCGTGGCGCGCATGGCGGCGTCCGGATTGCACAACGCGAGAATGACGGCCGGCATCCCCTTGGTTGCATGAAAGGTTTTCCCTGCGGCATCCTGGAGCGTGGCCTCGGTGCGCTTGCTCACCGGATCGAATGGCACGTAGGCGGTCTGCTTGTATTGGGAAAGAACCTTGGCGTCCGTCA
>CAZRIL010000137.1:0-6774 GCA_964600115.1 uncultured Chthoniobacter sp.
AAGCTCGGCGGGACGCCGACCTCCACACGCGGGAGGCGTGTGCTCCCCGGCAAAAGACCCTCGCCCAATGCGGGCTACATGCCATTCGGCCAATGAACAATGCGCTTTTCCCTCTGCAATGAAGAGTATTCTATTGCAGGAAATCTGGCGTAGCCTACTGCAATGATCCACTTGCTGCAGAAACGTCAGATCGTTCCCGTCGATGTCCTGACGTGTTGGAAGTTTTTTTCCGATCCCCACAATCTCGCCATGATCACTCCACCGGAATTGGGATTTCAGGTTCTGAGCGAACTTCCTGATGAAATCCATGAGGGGATGATGATCGAATACCGGGTCCGACCTCTGCTGGGAATCCCGATGACCTGGCTGACCGAAATCACCCATGTGCGCGGACCGAACTACTTTGTGGACGAGCAGCGGGTCGGGCCCTATTCGCTCTGGCACCACGAGCACGAGTTTGTTGAAGCAGGTGACGGGCGCACGGAGCTCATCGATCGCATTCATTACGTTCTGCCATTTTCGCCGTTTTCGGAGATTGTTCACCCACTCCTGGTCGCCCCCCAACTCAAAGCCATTTTCGACCACAGAGTTCTGGCGGTCGAGAAACTCTTCGGAACGGATACCACGATCAGGAACTCCTGAATCCTCCCACCCGGACCTCCCTACTCCCCGTCCTCACGCCCGGCGGGTTTCAGGGCGGATGCCTTTTCGATGAGGGTCAGAAACTCGGCGCTGTAGCTGCCGGGATCTTCGCCGAGCGTGCCCCGGACGATCTTCTTGAGATCTTTCCAACTGATGTCGCCGGCCGTGGGTGAACCGCGGAGCTTCATGCCGAAGGCGGCGACGGCCGCGGCGAATTGGAAATCCGGCGTCGCCTGTTCGAAGGATGGAATCTGCGCGGCCTCGAGCGGAACCGTGATTAGCCGGCTCTTGTCGCCATCGGGCGCTTTGTAGCGGAGTTTCACGGTGAGAAGCTCTGACGAGGCGGGGGCGGTTTCTGCCACTGGTTCCGGCTTCTGATACTTCAGGGGATCGACAGTCGGATGGTCCGGAAGGGCAGTGCCCGCGGGGATAATCTCGTAGAGGGCCGTAACTGTGTGGCCCGAACCGATCTCGCCGGCGTCCTTCTTGTCATCGTTGAAATCCTCCTTGGCGAGCAGGCGGTTTTCGTAGCCGATGAGACGGTAGCCGGCCACGCGGGCGGGATTGAATTCGACCTGGATTTTGACGTCCTTGGCGATTGTGAAGAGCGTGGAGCCCATCTGTTCGACGAGGACTTTGCGGCCCTCGGTGAACGAGTCGATGTAGGCGTAATTTCCGTTGCCTTTGTCGGCCAGCTTCTCCATCGTCGAGTCCTTCAGGTTCCCTGTGCCGAAGCCGAGGACGGAGAGGAAAACTCCGGATTTTCGTTCATTTTCGATCAGGCGTGTGAGCTCGCTCTGGCTCGTGGTTCCGACGTTGAAGTCACCATCCGTGCAGAGGATCACACGGTTGTTGCCTTCTTTGAGGAAATGCTCGCGGGCGATTTTGTAGGCGAGCCTTATCCCCGAGCCGCCGTTCGTGGAACCCCCGGCCTTGAGGTCATCAAGCGAATCCAGAATTTTTGCCTTTTCTGATCCCGGCGTCGAGGGGAGCACGAGACCGGAGGATCCGGCATAGACGACGATGGCGACGCGATCGTTCGGCGAGAGGTTTTCCACCAGGGCCGACAGGCTGCGCTTCAGCAACGGCAGTTTCGCGGGCTCGTTCATGGAGCCGGAGACATCGAGCAGGAAGACCATATTCGCCGGACCCCGCTCGGATTCAGGGATCTCGCGACCTCTGAGCCCGATTCGCACGAGCTCACGGCTGGAATCCCACGGAGCCCGGCTCACTTCGAGGTTCACGGAAAACGGCGCGTCGCCATCGGGCTGCGGATAGTTGTAGGTGAAATAGTTGATCAGTTCCTCGGTCCGGATCGCGCCGGCCGGCGGGATCTGATCGCTCTGCAGAAAGCGCCGGACGTTGGAATAGCTGGCGGTATCCACATCGATGGAGAATGTGGAAAGCGGTATGTCCTTCACGGGAAGAAAGACGTTTTCCTTGATCGCATCATAGGTTTCGGTGTTGGGGAGCGACTTCCGTAATGCAGCCCGCTCATCCGAGCGGTAGAGCCGGCCGGCGAGCGGGATGTCTCCTGCCACGAGCGCTCGGTTTTTTTCCTGCACAGTGCCATCCGTGTATCCCGCGGCGAAGTTTGCCCTGTTGCCGGTCCCGCTGACAGGCACAGATGAAGCTATGGACGCCGAGCCCCGTGAACCGGCTGTTGCGCCCCTGCTCAATGAGGCTGTTGGCGGCGCTGCTGGAGCTTCAAGCCCGCAGGCGAAGCGTTCATCCTTCTCGGCGATGAGGGTTTTGCTCTCGCCCGAGGTCGTTGTAACTTTGTTGCCGGCCAGCAGATCGGCAGGGCCAGCGATGATTGCGGCAGGCTTGCCGGCATTCTCGGACAGGGCAAGGGCGGGCATCTCCGTGCTCCCGCTCTGGAAACTGTAAGGAGGAGGGGTATTCGCAGCCGCTGGCGCAGTGGTCAGCGTGACCTGGCTGGCCGGGAGATTCTCCGCCAGGGTATTGCTTGCGAGCAGGGCGGCGGGCGGGGCCGCCGGCGGTTGAATCGGTTCCTGCTTTGCCGGCAATGAGTCAGCCTCCCGGGTCGAAGCAACCTCGTTTGATTTGCGCGGAGTCTCGGGGAGGGAGAGCAGCAGGAGCAGACAGGCAGCCGCAGCCAGGGCGCCTCCTGCTACCATAACGCGCACGATTTGCTTCCTCCGTTTGCGGACGAGTTGGTTGGCTGCACATTCGCTGCGCAGCGCGTCGCGGGATTCATCGGTGAGGGTCTCGGTGGGCATGGGCAGGGTGTCGAGGGACTCGACGAGGCGGATGATTTCGTTGAGTTCGCGTTGCAAATCTTCGGAAGCCGCGAGTTCCCGCTCGAAGTCGTCGCGTTCCCGTCCGGCCAGCTCACCGAGGGCGTAGGATGTGATGCGTGGATCGTTCATGGCGTGGGGACTTTTTCCTGGTTCCAGTGGCGGCGGAGGGTTTGGATCGCCTCGTGGAGCTGGACCCCGACGTGCGAGACGCTGATCCGCATGGTCTCGCTCATCTCTTTGTAGCTGAGACCGCCTTCGAATTTCAGTTGGACAAGTTCGCGCTGCTGCTTCGGCAAACGGGAAACCAGTTCGCGGAGGCGGAGGCCGTCTTCGGCGGCCATGGCCTCGGCGGCGGGGGACGGAGCCCCGGAGTCCTGGTCTTCATCGATGGGTTCCCCGCTGAAGCGCACGATTTTCCGGCAGTGATCGAGAGCGCAGTTGCGGCAGACGCAAAAAAGCCACGCGGCGAGACGTGGCTCCAGAGCGACGAGGTCCTGTTTGCTCAGCCGCAGGAATGTTTCCTGCACGGCATCGCGGGCGGACTCCAGATCACCGGTGATGGATTTGGCATAGCTGATCAGCGGGCGCTCGAAGCGCTCCAACGCGCGGTCTATGATGTTGTCCGGTGACATGGGTTCCGAGGGGTCAACGCGGGGAGAATGGTTTTATTAGGAACTATTTTTCATGCGGTATTCCTCGCGATGCAGGCGCCTCTTCCACGAGGACGACTTGCGAGATGCCGTCCCACTCCTGAACGCAGCACGAAATGTGACTGCAGGATGAAGTGATGGCAATGCTGTTCGGCCGTGAAGGGAGCGCGGGCATCCTGCCCGCCATCGTTGTCGTTCGCGGGCGGGACGCCCGCGCTCCGTTGGCAGCAAAGTGAACTGCATTGATGCCAAGGGCGGCTTCCCGGGATGCCCGATTCCTAAACGCCGATTTTCAGCAGACGGTCCAAATCCAGCGGGGCGGTAAACATGGCGAGCTTTCCGTCCGGTTTACGCGGCCACTGTTCTCTTGGTCTGTCCCGGTATAGTTCCACCCCATTTGCATCGGGATCCTTCAAATAGACCGCCTCGCTGACACCGTGGTCTGCGGCACCGTCAAGTGGGATTCCGGCCTTCAGCACCCGGCGCACGGCGGCTGCCAACTCCGCCTCGGAAGGAAAGAGAATCGCCACATGATACAGACCGGTCGTGCCCGTCGCGGGAGGCCGCCCGCCTTCGCTCTCCCAGGTGTTGAGGCCGAGGTGGTGATGGTAGCCGTCCGTTGACAGGAATGCCGCTTGTGTCCCGATTTGTTGGGTCACTTCAAATCCCAGGACATCGCGGTAGAAGACGAGCGACCGCTCCAGGTCCGCAACCTTCAGGTGCACGTGGCCGATCGTGGCGTTCATCGGTCACTCCCGCAGCCGGCTTGCGATCAGTCCGTCCAGCGAGGCTTTGCCCGCGCCCTGGATCATGACGACCAGCGCGAGGCCGATGGCGAGGAGGTGGTATTCAAACCCCTCTCCTTTCTGGTTGCCGGCCCAGTTCATGAAGAATCCGTTCGCCGTATGCATGAAAATCGCGACAACCATGACGGATGCGACTCCGAACGCGGCCACCCGGCTGAGCAGGCCGGCAATCAGTCCGAGCGCGCCGGCGAATTCGGCGGCGATCGCCAAAAATGCAAACAGCGCCGGGATGTGCAGAGTGCCGGTGAAGAATTGCATGGTGCCCGCGAAGCCATGTCCGCCAAACCAGCCGAAGACTTTCTGGGCACCGTGCGGGAACATGACTAGGCCGAGAACCAGCCTTGCGACAAGCGGGCCGCAGCTGGAGTTGGTGTTGATGAGAAGTTGAAGTATTTTCATTGTGTAAAATACGGTTTGTTTTTGATGCGCGGTCTATTTGCTGAGCTTTGCGGCGATGCCGGCGACATGGCGGCCCTGGAATCGGGCTTGAGCAAGTTCCTTGACCCCCGGCTGCCGCGATCCATCAGCTCCAGCAATCGTCGCCGCGCCCCATGGTGATCCCCCCTTGACTTCGCTGATGTCGGCGAGCTCGGGGCAGGAATAGGGGAGGCCGACGTAGACCATCCCGTGATGCATGAGCGTGGTGACAAAGCTGATGATCGTGCTTTCGTTACCGCCGCCGGTGCCGGTGCTGGTGAAGACGCTGCCGACCTTGCCGACGAGCGCGCCCTTCATCCAAAGCCCGCCTGTCTGGTCGAGGAAGTTGCGCATCTGGGCAGCCATGTTGCCAAAGCGGGTTGGCGTGCCGAACAGGATGGCATCGTAATCGCCCAGCTCTTTTGGCGAGGCGACCGGGGCCGCCTGGTCGAGTTTTGCGCCGTATTGTTTGGCTACTTCCGGCGGCATGGTCTCGGGCACGCGCTTCACGGTGACTTCAACGCCTTCGACGGAGCGGGCGCCTTCCGCGATGCTGGCAGCCAGCGTTTCGACGTGGCCGTATGTGGAATAATAGAGAACGAGGATTTTGGTCATGATGTTTTGGTTTTTGGTTGGTTTTTAGTTGAGATCGAAAAGAAGGACTTGCGAGGGCTTGGAGGCAGTGACCTTAAGGGGAATTGCCTCATCAACGATTCCCGCATCGCCGGCGTTGAGGGTTTTTCCATTCAGCGTGACCTCGCCCTCCGCGATATGGATCCATGCGTGACGCCCGGAGGCTAGTTCATGCGTGACGCTTTCACCCGCTCCGAGTTTCGCCAGCCACAGGTTCGCATCCTGACGGATCGCGATGGAGCCATCGCGGCCGTCGTTGCTGGTCACAAGGTGGAGTTTTCCTGAAGGAGCCTCTGAAAACGATTTCTCCGCATACCGCGGGGCGAGACCTTTTTTGTCCGGCTGAATCCAGATCTGCAGAAGATGCACCGCTTCATCCTTCGAAGGATTGAATTCGCTGTGCTGCACACCGGATCCCGCGGACATGTATTGCACCTCACCGGTCCGGATGACCCGGCCGTTCCCCATCGAATCCTTGTGCTCCAGCGATCCGTCCAGAATGTAGGTGATGATTTCCATGTCGCGATGCGGGTGCGTCCCGAAGCCCATGCCGGGCATGACGAGATCGTCGTTGATAACCCTCAGGCTGCGAAATCCCATCCACTCAGGATCATGATACCCCGCGAAACTGAAACTGTGCCAGGTGTCGAGCCATCCGTGGCTGGCGTGGCCCCGTTCGTCTGCCTTTCGAATTTTCATGTGCACACCGTGCCACAGGATCTGCCGGTTGGGGAAAGACCATGTTTCTTGCCTGAGCATAACTATTGGGCATACTTGATTTTGCATGGAACTCCGCCACCTCCGCTATTTCGTTGCTGTTGCCGAAGAGGAAAACGTCACTCGGGCCGCGCTGAAACTTCATGTGTCCCAGCCCGGCCTCAGCCGGCAGGTCCGCGACCTGGAGGACGAACTGGGATTCCCACTGCTCGAGCGGAGCGCAAAATCCGTGCGGCTGACCGAGGCCGGCCGGGAATTTTTGAAGCAATCTCGCGCCGTGCTGGCGCTGACTGAGGGAGCCGTCATGGCCGCCCGCGCCGTGGCCACTGGAGGAAATGAACTTCACGTCGGCTATGCGATGTCGCCGACGGTGCGGATCCTTCCGCAGACATTGCGGATGTTCCAGGCCTCCATGCCGCGTACAAAGGTCAAACTGCACGATCTGTCGACCGAGGAAATGTTAACCGGGCTGAGAGCCGGTAAATTGCAGATCGCCTTCATGGTCCATTCGAGGCTCGCACTGATGAGGGGCTTGCAGATGGAGGATCTCACCTCGCTTCCCGTCTGCCTCGCCGTGGCCCCGGCACATCCGCTCGCAAGCCGGAAAGCCGTCAATATCTCCGAGATCACGCAGCATCCGCTGAT
>CAZRIL010000137.1:6874-14100 GCA_964600115.1 uncultured Chthoniobacter sp.
GATGGAAAATTACCTGCTGCCGCGGAAGAGTTCCTGTCCTGCGCGCGGAAATGCGCAAAGGCATCTCCCCGATCCTGAGTTTTTATTTCACCACGGAGAACAGGGAGTGCAACCAACAAAAGGGGCTGCAGGTTACGAATTCACACAAGACCAGGAGTGGCCTCAGATGACTCCCATCAAGCCTTCCTGAATACCACCATGCCCTCTGTGTCC
This sequence comes from uncultured Chthoniobacter sp., assembly GCA_964600115.1. Lineage (GTDB taxonomy): Bacteria > Verrucomicrobiota > Verrucomicrobiia > Chthoniobacterales > Terrimicrobiaceae > QYQL01. Next base: position 7,088 of record CAZRIL010000137.1, read on the forward strand.
TCTGTGGTTAATTTCCCCATTTAGGGCTCATCGACCCTTCAGTTTGATCGGATCGACCTCAATGGAATGGGTGCCATCGCCGATCCAAATGGCACCATCCTGCACAGTGACCTGCAGTTCCATGGTCCGTTGCGACAGCACAGCGAGCGCCTGGCTTTGCTCCGAAGGGATTTGCCAGACAGTCAAGTTGCGGGCGCGGGAGAGTTTGGTCTCGATGTTCTTCCACCAAACCGGCGTGCTGGCACTGAAACTGTAAACGCTGACCCGGGGCACGCGCGCGCTCATTCGCAGGAGCCGCTTTTCATCTGGCTGGCCGACCTCGATCCAATGAAGGATGTCGCCGGTATAATCCTTCTGCCAAAGGCTTGGCTCATCCGGGTCCCAAATGTCCTTGGCGAATTCGAGCGGCCCGTGGTCACTGTCGGCAGGGACGTTGAGGGCGAACGCAAGCAGACGGATGATCATCCGCTCGTCAGTCTCCGACGGATGCCGGGCGATGACCACAGGGTAGTCGGCATAATGACCCCGATCGATGTCCGAGAGTTGGACGTTTGCCTTCGAGATAGTCGCTTTAATGGCCATGGGTGTCGGGTGGAGGGCAGCTATTTCGCAGTGCCTTTTCAGTCTGGCAGAAATCCACAGAGCCCAAGAGTCCGAAAGACTTCGCTCAGGGAGGTTTCACCGTTGGCGGCGCGGCGGATGCCGTCGGCGGCCATGGTGGTCATTCCTTGGTGGACCGCTATTGAGCGGAGTGTTTCAGCCGGTGCATCCTCCCTCAGCGCTTTGGCGATCTCCGGAGTGACCTCCAGCATTTCGGCCATGACGGTGCGGCCCTGATATCCGCTGTCATTGCATTTGTCGCAACCGACCGGCTTTTTGAATTGCCGAGCCGGAGCCGGCCATTTCAATCCCCCTTGTTGCGCCAGTTTGCCCGCCCGATCCAGGTCGGCAGCCGCCGGGGTGCCGGGGATGCTGCAATGGGGGCAAAGCTTGCGGATCAAACGCTGGGCGATGATCAGTTTAGTCGCATCGCCAACGAGGAAGGGATTGCTGCCGAGATCGGTCATGCGCTTCAGAGCGCTGACCGCCTCGTCGGTGTGCAGAGTTGTGAGTGCCAGATGACCGGTGAGTGCAATTTGCTGGACAAGGGTCAACGTCTCGCGGTCCCGGATTTCTCCGATGAGGATCACGTCGGGATCCGACCGCAGCACCGCCCTCAGGAAATAGGCGAATGTTTGTCCGGCGGCCGGATTCACCGCGACTTGGGTGACCCATGGCAGCAGGTATTCCACCGGATCCTCGACCGAGAGGATGTTGGTTTCCGGCCCTGCCAGTTCGTTCAGGCAGCAGTAGAGGGCCGTCGTTTTTCCCGTTCCGGTCGGACCGGTGACGAGGATGAGGCCCCCGGACATTTTCAAAGCCTTCCGGAGTTTCTTCAGGTCGTGCGGCGCATAGCCGATGCCTCCCAGTTCCAGGGTCAACGCCGATGCGTCCAGGATCCGGGCGGTGATGGATTCGCCCAATGCTGCGGGCAGGAAATTGATCCGGAGATCGAGTGTTTTTCCGCCGGTCTTGAGGATGATCCTCCCATCCTGGGGCTTTCCCTTTTCGTGAATATCGCACGAGGCCAGTCGTTTCCATTCCCCGACGATGGCGGGAAGAAGCCGCGCATCAAACGTGGCCACGGAATGCAGGACGCCATCGATGCGGCAGCGGAGAACGCCGTTGTTTTTTCCATCCACGAAGTGTGCGGCAACAAGAATGCAGTCCGATTTGATGGCGTTGGCGGTCGCAATCATCAGGAGCGCGGCCTCTTCCACCGGACCGGCGGGTTCGGGTAGGTCTTGCAGGCGGGCCGGAGCGCCCGCTTTTTCAATTTTTGCACGGAGAGCGCGAATCAAAGGCTCGATACTCACCGGCAGTTCGATGCTCGGGGCGTCGCCCTGTAAGAAGCGATCGAGGTCCTCCTGCTGAAATCGCCACTGGCGGCCCACCTTCCTGGCCTTGATCCGCCCAGCGCGAACCCAGCGGTAAAATGTGGGGCGGGTGGTTTTCAGGAGGGCGATGGCTTCCGGCATGGTCACGAGAGTATTTCCGGAACCGGTTCCGGGCTCGGCGGCTGATTTCCGGATTGAAGAGCGGATTGTGGGAGGCTTCATATGTATCATTATGTATTATGAACGTTATGATATTTAAAGATATTTTTTGGGGACTTTGATGAGATTTCGTCGACCGGAATCCTGCCTGCGCCAGATTGATGGAATCTCAGAACGGCAACGTGGTCTTCGGGATCCGGCGATTGAGAAATTCTTTCAGAATTCCTCTACAAGAATGCTCGTTGCCAGCTTTACCGGAATTCCGCATCGCGGCGAACGGCAGCCGGGTGGTGCGCAGGATTGATCCCCCTCACCCGCCAGATTGGGGCAGGAATCCCGGGAGCGCAGAGCCGGGCAGCCGGCGGGCTCAGCCTGAGAGCAGTCCCTTGAGGAATGGTGCGGTGCGGCTGACCTTGGATTTGGCGATTTGTTCGGGGGTGCCCTCGGCGACGATTTTGCCGCCATCGGCGCCGGCCTCGGGACCGATGTCGATGACATGGTCTGCTTCGGCAATGACGTCGAGATGGTGCTCGATGACCACGACAGTCCCGCCTTCGTCCACCAGGCGGTGGAGGACGGCGATGAGCTGGGCGACGTCGTGGGCGTGGAGCCCGATCGTCGGCTCCTCCAGAACGTAGAGCGTGGACTTTCCGCGGCGGGTTGTCCGGACTTCCTCCGCGCGGGCGGTCGGACGGCGTGCGAGCTGGGTGACGAGCTTGATCCGCTGGGCTTCTCCACCGCTGAGCGTCGGGCTTGGCTGGCCGAGCTGGAGGTAGCCGAGGCCGGTCTCGACGAGGAGGGAGAGCGGACGCTTGATCTTCGGGTTCGCCGAGAAGAACTCCGCTGCCTGCTCGATCGTCATGTCCATGACGTCGCCGATGGATTTTCCGTTGTATTCGACTTCGAGGGTGGCCGGATTGTAGCGGCGGCCGAGGCAGTCCTGGCAGGGCATGTAGCTCGGCGGGAGAAAATTCATCTCGAGCTTGATCACTCCCTGACCGAGGCAGGCCTCGCAGCGTCCGCCCTCATTGTTGAACGAAAACCGGCTGTTCGTGTAGCCGCGCATGCGGGAGGCGGGGAGGGTCGCGAAGAGAGCGCGGATGTCATCGAGGACCTTGACGTATGTGGCGGGGGTGGAGCGGGACGTCTTGCCGATCGGCGACTGGTCGACTTCGAGCACGCCTCCGAGCCATTCCAACCCCTCGATGGATTTGCAGTGATCGAAGATCGTCTTGGATTTTGAACGGGACAGCGAGTCGCGAACCGCGGGCACCACGACACCGCGCAGGACCGTGCTTTTGCCCGAGCCAGAGACCCCGCTGATCGCGGTAAGGCGGTTGATCGGGATCTTTGCCTCGACGTCTGTGACATTGTGCAGCGTGATTCCGCGAACGATGAGCCAGTCATCCGCGGGCGGGCGCCTGGATCCGCGTGACGGGTGCTTCGCCGGTGCGCGGAGGGCCTGGCCCGTGAGCGATTGGGGCGAACTGACAATTTCCTCCAATGTGCCTGATGCGACGATCTCTCCTCCGCGTCTTCCGGCCCCCGGTCCAAGATCGAGGATCCGGTCCGCGCGCCGCATGGTTTCTTCGTCGTGTTCGACGATCACGAGCGAGTTGCCCTTCTTTTTGAGGACTTCGAGGGCGTCGAGGAGGCGTGCGTTGTCGCGCGGATGGAGGCCGATGGTCGGCTCATCGAGCACGTAGAGAACCCCGCGCAGATTCGAGCCCAGCTGGGCCGCCAAGCGGATCCTCTGGGCTTCGCCGCCGCTCAGGGTCTTGGCGCTGCGGTCGAGAGAAAGGTAGTCGAGGCCGACCTTGGCCAGAAATTTGAGGCGCTGCTGGATCTCCGAGACGACATCCTTCGCGATCCCCGCCCGCGGGCCGGCAAAGCGGAGTTTTTCCGTGAGGCCGAGCGAATCGGCAGCGGCAGCGCGGGTGAAGTCGTTGATCGAGCGTCCTCCGATCAGAACATTTGAAGCCGTTTCGTTGAGGCGCGATCCCTGGCAGACCGGGCACTGGCGGGGTTCCGTATCCTCCAGGTTTTCGTGGCGCCGCTCCTCATCAAGCTCGGCTTCGATCTGGGAGTCGAATTCTTTTCCCGCAGCCCCCAATTCGCTCCAAACCTCCCCGAATCCCCGGCAGTGCAGGCACCAGCCGTGCGGGGAGTTGAAGGAAAACAGGCGGGGATCAAGCGCTTCGAATGCCCGGCTGCAGGACGGACAGTTCATCTCCGTGCTGAGAACCGAGGTGCGCCCCTTGGCATCGACGATACGTGCGGTTCCCCGGCCGAGTGCGAGCGCCCGCCGGACAATTTCGTCGGTGGTTTTGGAATCCGGCTTCGTCAGTTCGCCCACCAATGCGTCGATCGTATGTTCCTTGAATCGTTCGAGTTTCTGGAAGCCCTCGACCGGCACGGGTTTTCCGTCCACGACAAGGGTGACGATCCCGTGCCTGGCGGCTGCGCGGGCGACATCCGTGTGGAAGCCTTTGCGCGCCTTGACGAGATTCGCGTAAACCTTCACCGAGCCCGCCGAGGCCAGTTTGTTGACTTCCTCCGCGATGGCGGTCGGGGTCCGGCTCTCGACCGGAACATGGCAGTCCGGACAATGCTGAGTGCCGAGCTTCGAAAAAAGGAGCCGGAGGAAATGGTAGATTTCGGTGACCGTGGCGACCGTGGATTTTCCGCCACCGCGGGTGACCCGCTGCTCGATCGCCACGCTCGGCGGGAGGCCTTCGATCGAATCGACATCCGGCTTTTCCATCTGCTCGACAAACTGCCGGGCATACGGAGACATGCTGTCGAGGAACCGTCGCTGGCCTTCCGCAAAAAGGATGTCGAATGCCAGGGTGGATTTTCCCGATCCGCTCAGCCCGGTGACCACGACCATCCCGTCGCGGGGAATATCGACCGACAGGTTTTTCAGATTGTGCTCGCGCGCGCCGCGAACCGAGATGACCCCGCTGTCCTTGCGGGCGACGAACGGCTTCGAGGGGGCGTCCGCAACGCGGGCCGCGCGGCCCTTGAGCAGAGGCTCGAGAAACCGCCCGGTGTGGGAATTCGCGCAGGCGGCAATTTTCTCGGGAGGTCCGGTGACGATGACCTTGCCGCCCTCGTCTCCGCCCTCCGGGCCGAGATCCACGACCCAGTCCGCGGATTTGACAACCTCGAGATTGTGCTCGATCACGATCACGCTGTTGCCTTCCTCGACGAGGCGGTGAAAGACTTTGAGAAGAAGGGCAACGTCGTCGAAGTGCAGGCCGGTTGTCGGCTCGTCAAAAATCAGAAGGGCTCCCTCCTCGTGCTTCTGCGTGAGGTGGTGAACGAGTTTGAGGCGCTGGGACTCTCCTCCGCTCAGCGCGTTGACCGGCTGGCCGAGCCGCAGGTAGTCGAGCCCGACCTCGGAAAGCAGGCGGAGCGGACGGGTGATCGATCCCCGCGCGTCGAGGGGATCAAAAAATTTGATCGCCTCGCCGGCCGTCATTTCCAAAACATCATGGATCGACTTGCCCTTGACCCTGATATTGAGGACCGCAGACCGGAAGCGTTTCCCTTCGCACTCCGGGCAGCGGAGGTAAAGATCACTGAGGAATTGCATCTCGACTTTCTCGAATCCCAACCCGCCGCACCGTTCGCATCGCCCCTGTCCGGAGTTGAAGGAAAATGAGCCTGGAGAATAGCCGCCGGCCAGAGCCTCTTTCGTGGTGCCGAACAGCTCGCGGATCCCGTCGTAGGCACCCAGATAAACCGCCGGTGTGGACCGCGGGCTGCGGGCCAGAGGGGATTGATCGACCATGACCACATCCCCGATGTCCTCATCCCCGCAGATGGATTTCACAAACCCCGCCGCCTCGTCCTCCCCGGGCTCATGACCTGCGAGATGGCGGTGGAGCACATCGCGGACCAGCGAGGTCTTGCCGGACCCCGACACGCCGGTCACCGCGCACAGAACACCGGTGGGGAATTTTACATCCAATCCGCGCAAGTTGTGGTGACGGACGCCACGGAGCTCGATGAAGTTCTCCGGCTTGCGGCGTTTTTTCGGAACTGGTATCGACTTCCGTCCATCGAGATAGTCGGAGGTCAGGGAATCCACCTTCTTGAATTTGTCCGCAGGGCCGCTGTAGAGAAGCAGTCCCCCGTCCGCTCCACGGCCAGGCCCGATATCCACAAGATGGTCAGCCGTCCGGATCACGGCCTCCTCATGCTCGACCACGAGCAGGGTGTTGCCCTTGTCGCGCAGCCCGCAGAGCACATGGAGGAGGCGCCCGATATCCCGCGGATGAAGGCCGACGCTCGGCTCATCGAGGACGAAAAGCGTGTTGACCAGCGAGGCCCCAAGGCATGTCGTGAGGTTGACGCGCTGGAGTTCGCCGCCCGAGAGCGAACGTGTTGGGCGGTTGAGCGTGAGGTAGCCGAGACCCACCTCCTTCAAGTAGTGGAGCCGTGCGACCACCTGCTCATGCACGAGGTGCGCACTGCTGTCCTCCTTCGGCAGAGACATCGCCGAAAAAATCTCCGACAGTTCGGAGACCGATTTTGCGGCGACATCGGCGATCGTGAGGTCCGCGGGCTCGATCCGGAAATTCAACGTCTCCGGCTGGAACCTTCCGCCTTTGCAGGCCGGGCAGGGCTGGTAGCTCCGGTAGCGGCTGAGAAGCACCCGCACGTGCATCTTGTAAGTTTTCGATTCGAGCCATTCGAAATACCCCTTCACCCCATACCATTGGCCGCTGTCCCAGACCTCCTGTACGCTGCCTTTTCCGGCCCCGTTGATCACCCAGTCCTGGTCGGACTTGGGAAGTTCCTCGAAGGCGGTGCTCACATCGACATCGTTGCGCAGGCAATGGCGCATCAGATCGTCCTGGCACTCGCGGGATTGTCCGCTCTGAAACGGTTTGACGACTCCCTCCGAAA
>CAZRIL010000138.1:0-14033 GCA_964600115.1 uncultured Chthoniobacter sp.
ATCCTGCCCGCCATCGTTCAGGTTCGCGGGCGGAAAACCCGCGCGATAGCGCTTGGTAAAAGGTAGTCGAATGTTTGGTGCAGGGAGCACAACCGGAACGAAGTAAAGCATCGCCCGCGCTCCGTTGGACATGAAACGTGATTCGCGCACACTGTTTCCGGAATAGTCTCGTCACCCGCGTTTGCGGCGGGAGGGCTTGGGGTAGGAGCCTCTTCCACGCGGTTCGATCTTCCCGGTTCCCGTGCCGCTTTTCAGTTCGGCGATCTGATCGCGCAGGAGGGCGGCGCGTTCGTATTCGAGATTTGCCGCAGCGGTCGCCATGTCGCGCTCAAGCTCGCGGACAAGCTCGTGGAGATCGAAGCTTGCCGCATCCTCATGCACGATGCCCTGTTCGATCTCACGGCCCTTGATGATGACGTGGAGGCTCTCCTGGACCGCCCGCTTGACGCTCTTGGGCGTGATGTTGTGCTTTTTGTTATACGCCTCCTGCCGGCGTCGGCGGTAGTCGCTCACGTCCAGGAGCGCCTGCATGCTCCCGGTGACGGTATCCGCGAAAAGCACAACCTCTCCGTTGATGTGCCTGGCGGCGCGCCCGGCTGTCTGGATCAGGCTTGTCTGGCTCCGGAGGTAGCCTTCCTTGTCTGCGTCAAGAATGCACACAAGCGATACCTCGGGAAGATCCAGGCCTTCGCGGAGAAGGTTGATGCCGACGAGCACATCGCATTCGCCGGCACGAAGGCCGCGCAGGATTTCCACGCGCTCGATCGTGTCGATATCGCTGTGAAGGTATCGGACCTTGAGGCCGATCTCACGGAGGTAATCCGCCAGATCTTCCGCAGTCCGCTTGGTCAGTGTCGTCACGAGAACCCGCTCTCCGTTCTCGATCCTTGCCCGGCAGAGCTCGATCGTGGCGTCGATCTGGCCCTTCAACGGGCGGACAGTAATTTTCGGATCCAGGAGCCCGGTCGGTCGGATGATCTGCTCCGCGATCAGCGGCATCCCTGGCGTGTGGACGTCCAGCGGCGGCTCCGGCTCGTCATCCTGATCCCCGCGCCGCTTTCCTTGAAAAGGCGGCGGGCGGAGCTCTCCAAGCTTCTTGTCCGGGTTCGCAATCCATCCCGAATTTCCCGCGACGCTGTTGCGGATCTCGAACGGTCCCGGCGTCGCGCTCACGTAGATGATCTGGCGGGTCATCTGCATGAACTCCTCGAAGTTGAGCGGGCGGTTGTCGAGGGCGCTCGGGAGGCGGAACCCGTAGTTCACGAGCACCGACTTGCGCGAGCGGTCGCCGGCGAACATGCCGCCGATCTGGGGCACAGTCGCATGGGACTCGTCGATCACGAGCAGCGTGTCCTTCGGGAGAAAGTCCATGAGCGTATACGGGCGGGAGCCCGGCGGGCGCCCGGTGAGATGCCGGGAGTAGTTCTCGATCCCGCTGCAGTATCCCATCTCCTGCATCATCTCGAGGTCGAACTCGGTCCGCATCTTGATCCTCTGCGCCTCGATGTATTTGCTGTCGCGCTCGAACTCGATCACCCTCGCCTCCATTTCCCGGCGGATGTCCCCCATCGCGCGGTTCAGCTTGTCGTGCGGCGTGACAAACTGCTTGGCGGGAAAGAGCGTGAACGTCGTCAGCGTGGCCGCAACATGTCCGGTGAGGGGGTCGAACTGGCTGATCCTTTCAATCTCATCCCCGAAAAATTCAATACGGATCGCCTCATCCTCGCTCTGCGCCGGATGGACTTCGACCACGTCGCCGCGCACGCGGAACTTTCCGCGTGTGAACGCGATGTCATTCCGCTCGTAGAGCATGTCCACGAGCTTCGACAGCAGGGCCTCCCGGGTCATTGGCTGCCCCGGCCGGATTGTGACGAGCATCTGCAGAAAGTCCTCCGGCGAGGCGAGGCCGTAGATGCAGGACACGCTGGCGACAACGATCGTGTCGGGGCGGGTCAGCAGCGAACTCACCGCCGACAGGCGGAGGCGCTCGATCTCCTCGTTGATCGAGGAATCTTTTTCGATGAACGTATCCGTGCGGGGAAGATACGCCTCCGGCTGGTAGTAGTCGTAGTAGCTGACAAAATATTCGACGGCATTGTGCGGGAAAAACTGTTTGAACTCGCTGTAGAGCTGGGCCGCAAGCGTCTTGTTGTGCGACATGATCAGGGTCGGCCGGTTGACATCGCGTATCACGTTCGCGACGGTGAAGGTCTTGCCCGAGCCGGTGACACCCAGAAGGGTCTGGTGGCGGTTGCCGGCGAGAAGGGACCGGGTCAGGCTCTCGATGGCACGGCTCTGATCGCCTTCCGGCTTGTAATGCGATTCGAGATCAAACCCCATGGCCTTGCTCATGCCAGCCGGTGCCGGATCTGCCCCCGCAAAATCAGGTAGAGAACAAAGAAGAGCCCCAGCGTGGAACCGATGAGGGCGAGTGAGTTGAACCAGAGGATCCCCGCCCGGAGCCCGATGTATTCCTTCACCGGACCGAAGAAGACATTGAGATGGCGGTTTTCCCGGTAGTCGCTCTGCTCCATTTCCGCCTTCGAAATCAGGTCGGTGACTTTCTGGTTCACATACAGCTGTTCGGCTGTGACTCCGCTCCCGGAGCCCTTGAACGCCGACCGGTCGAATGGAGCCCCTTCGATGATCGCGTCGATCCCGCTGAATTTGGCATCCAGCGCCCGCGGATCCGAAGCCTCCAGGCCAGAGAGAACCGCGAGCGTATCCTTCAGGTCCTCGAGCCGGTCCTCCTGCGCAGGGGTGGGATTCTTCTCCGCCACAAGACGGTTGATCTGGCTCTGGATCTTCTCCTGCCGGCGCGTCAACGGGTTCAGCTTCGCCTGCGCGAATACCAGGGCCTCATACGACCAGCGCGTGGGCATCAGTTCACAGATAAGCGGCACCATGAGATCGCTCCTCGCCGGCATGGCGCTGTCCGGATGCTGGTGGACCCATTGCTGGATCGTGTAGACGAAGTCCAGGTTGCGGTTCATCTCCTCATATTTGATGAGCGCGCCGCTCAGGATGATCTGCGGGATGAGCACGGCTGGAATGATCAGGATGCCGGTCTTGCTCTCGGCAACCAGCGACGATATGACCAGCCCGATCGCGACGCCGCTGCCGGTGGTAAGAAACATTGCGATAAACACGATCCAGAATCCGCCGCGGAGCGCCAGGAGCCAGTTTCCGATCCACGCGAAGAGCGCGCACTGGATCACCGCGAAGGCCGCGAGCGTGAGCGCCTTCGCCAGCACGTAGTAGATCAGGCGCACATCCAGATTCCGCTCCCGCATGAGTACCGGCCGGTCGCGGATGATGTCGTCCACGCTGTTCGTGAGCCCGAGAAACATGGCCACAACCAGGGAGAGAAAAAGATAGGTCGGAATATGGAAGGCGGACGCAAAATCGTAGACGTCGCTCTCCGAATACCTCAGGACCATTCCCGTGAGCAGCGCGAGCAGCGGGGCCTCGAGGATCGTCGTCAGAAGGTTGGCCGGATTCCGGAGCTTGCTGATGAAGGCCCGCTTGAGGAGGACGACAAACTGGTGCCACTCCTCGCGGAGCCTGATCGGCTCGCGGCGGCGCGTGGGCGGCTGCGGCGGAGGGGCGGCCTCGCGTGGGGTGGACGGCTGCTGAACGTCCTTCATCAGCCGGTAGGCTTCATATTTGTCCCGCCAGTAGTCCGGCGAGAACCTCCGCGCCGGAATGAGCTGCCCGCGGTTGTTCTCCTCGAAGATGATGTCGCCGCCGAGATCGCGCAGCGGCGTCTCCAGCACGTCAAAAATAAACTCCGGACGCGTCGTGCCGCAGGCCTCGCAGCCCCCGAGCGCCGTCCCGAAATGCTGCTGGTGCTCGGCCTCCGCGAAATACTTCAGCATCTCCTGCGGAGTGCCGAAAAATACCAGCTTCCCGCCCCGGTCCAGCAGGACCGCCTTGTGGAACATCTGGAAAATCTTCGAGGTCGGCTGGTGGATCGTCACCAGCACGATCTTGTTGTGCGACATCCCCCGGATGATCTCGATGACGTGCTCGGAATCCTTCGAGGAAAGCCCGCTCGTCGGCTCGTCGAAAAGAAAGACATCGGCCGAGCTGACCATGTCGAGGCCGATGTTCAAACGCTTGCGCTCGCCGCCGCTCAACGTCTTTTTGTGGGTGCTTCCGACAACAAAATTCCTGCGCTCGTTGAGTCCGAGTTCCGCGAGCTTGCCATCGATCCGGCGGAGCCGCTCGCGCCGGGAAAGGTGGGGGGCGCGGATCGCCGCCGCGAAATTCAGGTTTTCCTCGATCGTGAGATGCTCATCGAACGCATCGTATTGCGGGATGTAGGTCACATACTTCCGGAGCGCATCGTAGTTGGCGTAGAGCGACCGGTTGTTGAACAGGACATCGCCCTGATTCGGCGGAAACTGTCCGGAAAGCGCCCTCAAGAGCGTGCTCTTGCCGCATCCGCTGGCTCCCATGACGCAGACCATCTCTCCGCGCTGGACGGAAAACGAGATGCCGTCGGTCGCGATGTTACCCCCCGGGAACCGGCACGTGAGATCCCTCACTTCCAGCGAGCGGATGACGTTCCGCTCCTCCTCGATCAGGCGCTCGGTGAAATTGCAGCGCAGGATCTGGCCGATATCCACGCGGATGGTATCGCCGTCTGCCAGCGGTGCGGAATTCCGCACAGGAACTCCCCGGACGAGGATGGGGCGGTCGGATTGCAGGACTTCCAGGCGGCCTTCCCGGCGGTCGTAATCGCAGGAGATCTTCAGGAGGACATCCCCTCCCGCTCCTGGTGCGAGAAGAATATCATCCTCCTGCAGGAGGCCCGGATTGTTCGACACCAGGTATTCGTTCTTCGAGGTTTTGAGCTGGAAGCGTCCGCCGTAGGAACGCGCTCGCCTTCTGAGATCGCCGAGATCGAGCTCGCTGTCGTCGTGGAAGATGATTTTGTCCTCGAGGGTCGCCGAGACCTCGACGCCCTGGTTGAGACGCGATCCCCGCAATACGGCGTCCACATTTTTGAGCGCCTTCACCCTGACCCGGAGGCCGAACGTCACCTGGAGGCAGGAATCCCGCGAGCGGTTCTTTTCGAGGCGCACCTCATCCGATCCGCTCACGGCCACGAATAGCTCGGGAAGGGTGACGTTCTTCTTTGCGTTGAAATAAAAGACGATGTCCGAATAGGCGAGCACCTGGTCGTCGATCAGGACGCGCTGCCCGTTGTAGAGCCTGGCAAAATCCCCGGGTTTGAGTGCCCGCCCCTGAACCACGAGATTCCTCCCGCTCAGGTTTTTTAAGATCACGAGATCGCCGTAGCGATACGCGTTGAGCTTTTCATCCGGCGCAAAATCCACGAGCGCGACGTCCGTGTGATCGGGGTGGCCGAAGCTCACCATCTCCAGTGGCGAGGCTCCCGCCTGATAAATCGCCACGTCGGACTGGTCGTCAGAGTTCAGCTGGTAAACGATATCGATCGCCTGGGCCGCCATCCCGAGCTGCGACATGAACGAATAGTAGGCGATCACCTGGTCCTGCTTGAGTCCCGCCTTGGCGATCAGATCGTAAAGCTGGACGCCGAGAAGGATCTTGCGCTCGTCGCTGAGCTGCCCGGACAGCTTCTGCGCCATCTCATTGAGGTCCTGCTTCTCGTGCAGCGCATCCCGGAAGAGTTTGCGCAGCTCGGAGTAGACGGCATCCGGATAGTCGTAGCGCAGGAACCCCAGGCCGGAATCGATCTCCTCCTCCAAAAGCTCGCCGTCGGCCTTTGCAAAGGTCGCCAGCACCTTGATCAATGTCGGAAGAAGGTTGGGCCCTTCTGTGACCGTCCGGGGTTTTCTGCGGAGCCGACGGAAAAAATGCCGTGTCGCCGAACGGACAAGCGAAACCGTGCGCAGAGCGCCTTCAATGCGTCGCTGCACGCGTCCCGGACCCACTGGTGTCGGCATGGTTTCCACTAACCGCCCAACCTATCCCGCCTGTCAGGTCAATGCAATCCGCGTGTGGGGGCAATGCCCGTGTCCTTCATCCGCAGACATCTGGCGCTTTTCTATTGCGGTTTTTTTGAGATTTCCACCGCGACCAGGCAAACGTCATCCGCCGGCCCTTCCTGTCCCGCGAAGGCGCAGGCGGTATCCACCAGGTGGTCAGCCAGTTCATTCAAGGGGGCCTTTTGGTGATCCTCCACGATTTGGAGGAGTCTCTGGCGGCCGAATTCCTCTCCATTGCTGTTCATGCACTCGAAGAGGCCGTCGGTGAAAAGCAGAAAAAGATCCCGCTCGTGGAGAGGCCGATGGAAAGTCTCATACGAGGAATTTTCGAAAAGGCCGAGCGCCGGGTTGTTCCGGAGATGCGGCGTGAGCTCGACAATCCGGCCCGTGCTGCGCTCCAGGAGCACCGGGGATGGATGGCCTGCTGAAGCATACGTGGCCGACATGGCGGAGACATCCAGGACGAGGTAAAATGCGGATACGAAGACCACATCGCCGGTGTTGTGAACCACTTTGTAGAAGTGCTGGTTCAGCAGCCGGAGGACTTCCGCCGGATCGGTCCCGCAGGACTCCGTGTCCTGCAGCAACGCCGCAATGATTGCGGTGACAAGTGCTGAACGGGCTCCATGTCCCATCACGTCGGCAATAAAGATCCCGGCCTTCGAATCCCCGAGTTTCAAGACGTTGAAAAAGTCGCCGCCCACAGTGCTCGCCGGACGGTAAATATGGTGGAAATTCAGCACGGGTGCGGACCGCCCCCCCTTCGTGGGCACCTCGGGATATTTCCGGGGCATCAGGTTGGCCTGGAATTGCTTCGCAAAATCAAGATCGCGGCGGATTTCGCCGGTTTTGCTGGCGATTTCGGATTCCAGTTTTTCCTTGTAGTTGAGGATGCGCTGGCCCATGAAGCCGAACTCGCTGGCGAGGTCGCCGATCTCATCGCCGGTCCGGATCTTTTCCACATCAAGAAGCAGCCCCGCCGATTCCCGCGCGGACGGAATCCGGCCGGCCGGCGGGATTCGTCCCTCGTCGAGCATGACTGTGCCGGATATCGCTTTCGCCGCGCGTTGAAGGCTGCGGATCGGAGCGATGATTTTTTGCGAAGCGACGTAATAGCCGAGGAGAACAAAGAGGCCCGCCAGCGCGATGCCCACACCTGAGATCGTCCGCATCCGCTCCCGGAGCGCAGCCATCGCGGCTCCGTCCTCCCGATACGCGATGGCCCACATCGGCTTCAAGCCCTGGATCCGCAGATCTTCGCCGGAATCGGTCGCCACCCCGATCGGCGCATAGCCAACGATGATCCTGCCTGTCCCGGCAACATGTGCCAGGGTCCGTCCCGGTTGGAGCGACTGAAACCTTTTCTTCACCGCTGCCGGGACCCGTTCCTGCAGAGGCACGAGTTCGGGGTCGCCAAGCCGGCTGACGATCTCGCCGGAGCCAAGCACGACTTCCTGGACGGTTTTGATCTCGCCGATCGTGGGATGGATCCTGCTGAAGAACGGCATCACATTCAAAATGCCTTTCAGCACGCCGACCGGCTTGCTCCCGTCCTCCTTCGGATTGAAGAGCGGGACGGACAATTCTATGGAATGGGAACCCGAGCTTTCATCGAATGTGAGCCCCTCGACATAGGCCACTCCCGCGGACGACCTGGCGCTTTCCTGCCACCACCGCTCATCCGCCTGCCAATAGTCGGTCGTCTTGTTTGTTGCTGCGACAAGGCGGCCGATTCGATCCGTTACCAGCAGTTCGGCAAATTTCGGATTCCGCTTTTGGAATTCCTTGAGGTGGCGGGCAATTTCGTTCTGCAAGCAGGCCGCCACTTCTGGAGAATCGGCAGGGAGCGAGGCCCAGCGCGAGTCCAACTGCTCGATCGCAGCCTGGTCCCCGGAGTCCGGCAGGTCAGGCTTTTCCACCGCGGCAACCAGTGCGCTGATTTGCGAAAATCCGATCCATTCATCGAGCAGATCCACCTCATGGCGCAGCGAACTGCTGATGGAAAGTGCAACTTGCGAGGCGGCCGTCTGGCAGATGGTGCCCTGAGACCTCCTGTAATATTGTTCGCCGAACCAGTTGAACGAGATGAGCGCCACGGTGAGGGGCAGCAGCGACGCAATAACAAGGATGCCAATGAATTTGGATCGGATGCGGAGCTTCACAGGGGAGGTGGCTACTGGTGAAAGCCTAACCGGAGTGAGGCGAAATTGCCATCTTTCTTGCGCAGCCCGGATGCCGGGGGTATCTCCGGAAGATACAACCTCCCACGAAAGGTGGCGGTATGGTCACAGCGTGCCAGGGGAGGCGGCTAGAAAGAAACCGCGCAGGACTTCAACTCGTCCAGCGTGGCAAACTCCAGCGTCGATGCGTGGGTCGCCTCAAGGACAACCCCTGGAGCCATCCCCTCATCAAAAGCCTCCTTCCACCGCGGCGCACAAAGACACCACCGGTCGCCGGGAACGAGCCCGGGAAATTGAAACTCCGGACGCGGCGTGCTCAGATCATTTCCCCTGGCTGCCGAATAGATGAGGAAATCCTCGGTCAGAACCACGCAAACCGTGTGCACGCCGTCATCCCCCTGCCCGGTATGACAATATCCATCCCTGTAGTAACCGGTCCGCGGTTCGAAACAACAGGCTTCCAATTCTCCTCCCAATACGTTTCTGGCCATCCGGTATATATGGCCAGTTTCTTCCCGCTTGCAAGCGGGGCATGGTCCAGCACGAATGCACGGGGATCCCCAGCCGGTTTTTCCTTCGTGGCACCCTGGCATGCATGGGCTGTTCTCAGCCATCTCACTGGCTGCGACAAGCAAAGTTGCCACCCAGAGCATCGCGACCCGTCGTCGCGCAGATTCGGAAGGAATCGTAACGATATGGCAATGCACAACTATGCACGCATTTGTCCATCACAATTGCAGCAAAACTCATTTCTAGTCGTATCAAATTTTTCTTTGCATTTGAATCACTTGTCAGCATTTAATGCAATTATATGCACGTTTTTGCGTCATTTCCCGGCGCCGTGAAGTGTTTTCTCCAGACGGCTGCCCTCCTTTTTTTTCTGATCTCCCGTGCGTCTGGTGATCCTTTGATCACCGAGTTTCTTGCTGACAACAAAGCCTCGATTGTTGACGAGGACAACAGCCATTCCGATTGGGCGGAGATTTACAATCCCGACAACGCTCCGGTGAACATGGCGGGCTGGTATCTCAGTGACAAGGTCAGCAATCCCACGCAATGGCAGTTTCCTGCGGTGACCATTCCATCCAAAGGCTTTCTCATCGTCTTCCTCGACAGCAAAGACCGTCGCATTCCCGGCCTGCCGCTGCACACCAATTTCGGTCTCTCGAAAGGCGGGGAGGCGCTTCTTCTCACGAAGCCGGATGGCGTCACCACGGTTTCTCAATATGTCTTCGGAGCGCAGATTGAAGACGTTTCCTATGGAACCTGCTCAACCGTGGAGAGCACCATTCTGATCCAGCAAGGGACTCCCGCAAAGGTTCTCATCCCCACGGCTGTGGACGATTCGGCGATCGGCACAACCTGGCGGAATGCGGGCTTCGACGACAGTTCATGGGTGGTTCCGTCCGGTCAGCCGGGCACGCTGGCTGTCGGGTATTTCAACTTCGGCAGCACATCGAACCCGGATTTCAGCAGCAGGCTTGGATACAATGTGAGCTCGCAGATGGGAGGCGGGAGCGGAAAGAGCGCCTACATCCGGATACCGTTCAACATCACCGATCCGACGAGGATCCATGAGCTCAAATTCCGTATCGACTACGACGATGGATTTGCAGCCTACCTGAACGGGCAACTCGTCACGGTCTCCGCGAACGTGCCGAGCCCTCTCGCTTACAACTCGAACACAAACCAGACCCACAACCCCGGGACGTTCGCTGACTACGATATCACCGATCTGATTCCCGGTCTGGTGGCGGGCGCGAACGTGCTCGCTATTCAAGGCCTCAACAACGGCAACAGTTCGGACTTCTTCATTCTTCCCGAGCTGACCGGGAGAATTGACAACCCACTGGCCACGCCGCAGACAGGCTTCTTTTCCGTCGCAAGCCCAGGGGCACTGAATGGTGGGGCCGATACGATCCAGCTTCCCCAGACCGTCACTTTCTCGCGGGCTCCGGGCCCATTTGTCGGAACTTTCACCCTCACCATGAGTGGAGCGGGAGCCGGGCAGAAAATTTACTACAATATTTCGGATCCGAACGGAAACCCTGCGGCCGGGCTGGCGGATCCCACCCCCTCCTCCACGCTGTATTCCGGTGCGATCACGATCAGCTCGAACAAGCTGATCCGCGCGGCGGTTTTCAACACGACCAATGGACAGAAGGGGAAAACCGCCACCGCCCAATATGTTTTGCTGGAAAGTGGAGCGGCCAACAACACCTCGACTTTCACCTCCAATCTTCCCATCGTGCTGCTGGACGACCATGGCTACGGAACTCCGGTGGACAGCGGCACCGGGCTATACACCACGACGCTCCTCTACGTTTTTGAGCCTGCGGGCGGCATTGCCACGCTCAACTCTGCCCCAAGCTTCTCCAGCCGGGCCGGCTTCCGCATCCGCGGGCGGACATCGGCCACCTTTCCCAAACGGGGCTATGGACTGGAGACCTGGAGTGAGAAGGATGACGACCTGAAGGTGCCGCTCCTCGGGCTGCCTGCGGAATCGGACTGGGTTTTCTCCAATCCCTACAAATACGACGACGTCTTCATCCACAATGCCTTTATCTTCGAGGTCAGCCGCCGGATCGGGAGATGGGCCCCGCGCACGCGGCTTGCAGAGGTCTTCGCGAACGTCAACGGTGGCAAGCTGGATTACACTGATTACTCCGGAGTCTATGAAATCTGCGAAAAAATCGAACGGGGCGGGAACCGGCTGGATATCGCCGAGCTTGGCGCAGAGGCGATGTCGGGAGACGCTCTTACCGGAGGATACATTTTCAAAATTGATGAGCTGGATCCGGGCGAGGTGGGCTGGACGACACCGCGAAATATCAAGCCGGTGGTTGTTGAACCGGATGTGACCTCCGCGGAGGTCGACCAGGCTGCGCCTTCCACGTTCAACCCGGTGAAGAAAGCGCAGGTCGACTACCTCAAGGCATACGTGAACGCATTTGAAACCACGCTCTACGCGGAGCGGAGCACGAACTTCGCCACGCGCAATTACCGCAAGTATATCGATGTTCCATCCTGGATCGACCACAGCCTGCTCGAGATCCTCGCATTCAATGTCGATGCGTTCACGCTCAGCGCGTATTTTCACAAGGACAGGAACGGGAAGATCAATGCCGGGCCGATCTGGGATTTTGACCGGTCTCTGAACTCGGACGACGGGCGGGACGCGAATCCCAGGCAGTGGAACGGGATGAATATCGCCCCGGACTGGTGGGGGCAGCTTCTCTGTGATCCGGATTATGTGCAGGCACTGGTGGATCGCTGGTGGGAACTGAGGAAGGGGGCATTTTCGGATGCGAGTCTTGGTGCCCTGGTGGACCAGCTGGGAAACGAGGTTGGAGCTGCCGCCGGCGCGCGGGATGCCGCACGGTGGCCCGGGGTGGATGGCAACGCGCCGGAAAGCGGTTCCTATCTTGGCGAGGTGGCCGCCATGAAAGCCTGGTTGACTTCATCCACTCCCGGCAGCCTCGGGCGGACGAACTGGATCGACAGCCAGCTTCCCAAGCCACCGGCCACAACGGCTGACAGCGGGGTTGTCAGCCCCGGCACCGTGATCACCTTGAGCGGAACGGGAACCATGCGCTACACCACCAACGGCACGGATCCGCGACCGGCCGGAGGAAGCCCGTCCTCGTCGGCCTTCACCTACACGGGACCGATTACCATCAATCAGACAACGATCCTCACCGTCCGGACTTCCGGGACATTTTCCACGCTCCCCGCGACGGTAAATATTTCCTGGGGGCCTCCCCTCACGCGGGTTTACCTGGTGGACGAAACTTTCGCTTCGGCCGGCGACCTGACGGTCAGCGAGATCAACTTCAACCCACTCGGACCCACGGATGCTGAAACGGCCGCGGTTCCTGAAGTCACTGCCGACGACTTCGAGTTCATTGAACTCACCAACACCGGCAACCGGAAGGTGAACACATTCGAGGTGAAGTTCGGCGCTGGATTTCCGGTCGCGGAAACTGTGCTTGCTGCGCGCAGCCTGGCTCCGGGGGAGATCGCGTTTCTCGTGAAGAACCGCGAAGCATTCATCGCCCGATACGGCACGAGCATGGCAGGAAAGATCATCGGCGAATGGAAATCCGGTGCGCTCTCGAACGCTGGCGCGACAATCAAGATCTTTGCCCGCGACGGATCACCGATCCAGGATTTCTCCTATTCCGACAATGCCGGCTGGCCGGATCGTGCAGACGGCAAAGGATCCACACTGGAATATGCGGGCACCTCCTTCACGAATGTTGATTTCAACGATGCAGCCAACTGGCGGGCCTCAATCGATGTCAGCGGCTCGCCCGGGGCGCCGGGCTCCGATCCGGACACGCGGGTGGTGATCAATGAGATCCTTGCGCACAGCAACTCTCCCAGAGTGGATGCAATCGAAGTCTTCAATCGGAGCGGCGCTCCCGTGGACATCGGCGGGTGGTTTCTCTCGGATGCCGCCGGGCCGTCCAGCGTTTCCAGCTTCAAGCAATTCCGCATCCCCGCCGGCACGGCACTTCCGGCAGGAGGCTACGCGGTCTTCACGGAGGAGGACTTCAATCCCAACGGCGAATGGAATCCCGCCGCCGGAATGCGTGGATCCGGCGAGTTCGCATTCGACGCCCACCGCGGTGACGAAACCTTCCTGTTTCAGGCGGACAGTTCGGGAAATGCGCTGCAGTTTGTCGATCATGTGGCATTCGGCGCGACTCCGGCCGATGAGTCCATCGGACGCTGGCCGAATGGCGACGGGGCTTTTTATCCGATGCTCGCCCGCACTTTGCTGGATGAAAATTCCGGTGATGTTCCGCGACCCGGACTCGGGGCGGCAAACAGTGTTCCGCGAATCGGAAAATTGCTGCTCAACGAAGTGCATCATTCCCCTTTGGGAGGGGGGACGGATTTGGAATTCATTGAAATCCGCAATACGGCCGCGACGGCACAGCCGCTCGCAGAATGGGTGCTCGATGGGGACGTGACATTCCAATTTGCCGTGTCGGACATCCTGCCCTCGTCGGGAGTTGCTGTGCTCGTTCCTTTCTCGCCGGCAGATTCCGTAAAGGCCGGCAGCTTCCGCTCCACCTATGGGATCGCGGATTCCATTCCGCTGTTGGGACCATGGTCACAAGGCCGTTCTCTGGGAACAAGTGGAAATGTGGTTCTCTATCGCGCCGACACCCCGCCACCTGATGAGCCTGGTTTCTACCCGCTGCTCATGGAGGATCAAGCCAGCTATTCCAGCAGCCCCCCCTGGCCGGATGGGACCGGCGGGTTGTCGCTCAACCGCCGGGGTGCAAACAGCCTTGGCGACAACGCTTCTTCATGGAAGCTCGACATCCCGTCGCCCGGAACCTTCGGGCCGACCTATGCGCAGTGGATGGCGCATTATTTTCCAGGCAGTGGCACCGGCAGCAACCCCGGGGATGACTCCGACAGCGACGGCGCTTCAAACACGTTGGAATACAGCCGCGGTACGAACCCGACGGATTTTGAGCATCAGGCTCCCTTGGCCCCATCCCTGGGATGGCTGGGTGGAGGTGGTGGCGGGAGTTACACATTCTCTTTCTCGAAACCCGTGGACCGTCCGGGGGCGCGGTATCAAGTCCAGCAATCCACGAATCTCATCGATTGGACGGATATCGCGGATGTTCCAACTTCAACCAGCCCCGGATTCGAAACCCGCACGGTTACCGTGCCGGTTCCCGGAGATGCTCCTGCCAAGCTCTTCTTCCGCCTCAAGGTGATTGTCAGTCCATGATTCAAAACACGGGTTATGTTCAGGGTCGGTAGAAGGAACAGGTTTTATTGGGGGAAATCTGGCGTAGTCTCCCGCAATGATCCACTTGCTGCAGAAACGTCAGATCGTTCCCGTCGA
>CAZRIL010000139.1:0-13797 GCA_964600115.1 uncultured Chthoniobacter sp.
CTCGTTCCAGTTCCGGCAAGCACCGGCAGCATCGAAGCCAACCTGATCCTCGCCCGTGCGATCACAGCCGAATACGGCCCGCAGGCCCGAGTCGTTCCGGCGCTCAACCGGGTCGTGCCGGTGGAATCTTCGTGCGCCCGTCGTCGCCGGGGGCTGCCCGGACTCACAGCATCCGACCATGAGTTCGTGCGGGTTAGCGGGTGGTTCGCGCTTCCCGTGTTCCTCGTGGACAACGTGGTCACGACAGGGGCCACGCTCGCTGCTGCCCGTCAGACCCTCGGGTTTGGAACGGGCCTCGTTTTTGCAGACGCCTCACCCATCTACCAGCCGCTCGCCAAATGAACCTCCAAAGCCTGATAAACGAAAAATCCGTTCCTATCCCCGCGCATCCACCCACTTTCCCGGCGCGGCCGATCCGGGGCGGAAAGCTCGAACTCGCCCCGAAGAAATCCGGGATCTGGTTCGCGGAACCGAAATACAACGGATGGCATGCGCTCGTCCACACGCCGACCGGAGCCATGTGGAACCGCCACGGCCAGCGGCTCACGATCGAGCGGGAGTTTGCCCAGGCATTGGCTGTGCTGCGCGATCTTGGCGGGAGTGGCCTCGTGTGGGCGGATTGTGAAGCCCTCGAA
Source organism: uncultured Chthoniobacter sp. (assembly GCA_964600115.1). Classification (GTDB taxonomy): domain Bacteria; phylum Verrucomicrobiota; class Verrucomicrobiia; order Chthoniobacterales; family Terrimicrobiaceae; genus QYQL01. Next base: position 636 of record CAZRIL010000139.1, read on the forward strand.
CGCCGGCACCAGATCGGCCGGGGCAGTCTCGTCGTCCTGGACTGTATCCCTGAATCTGGATCGCCCACCTACGAGGAGCGGCGAGAGTTTATTGCCGGGCTGGTCGAAACCGAACGCCTATCCACCGGCGAGTGGCAATCGTTCCCCGAGAACGCCGTGTTCCTGCCGCCGTCAGTGCGGGATGACGGGAATGTGGTGCCGGATTTCTACGCCGGCCTGAAAGCGATCAACCGCCGTCTACGATGCGATTTCTTTGAAGGCGTGGTGATGAAGCGGGGAAATGCGCCGTATCCGATGCAGTTACGAAGCGACACGGAGGATTGCCGGGTGATGATCAAGCACAGGTTTGTGAACTAGCGTAGTATCTTGTCGGGTTTTGAGCTTGTGACAGTTGGCGCAAAGACACGCAAAGTCTGTTGTATTGCCCCGTCCAAGCACATGATCAATCTCTAACGTCCGCACATCCGGAAACGAACACTTACAGCAACGGTAGCGACTTTTCCGTGCCGCAATCAGGGCGTTTTTGCCAAAAGTGCTCCGAAGGTTGCCATTTGTGCGGGTGCGTAGCCATCTGGCGATGATGGCCTCCGCAGGCTCCAAGTAAATTTCAGTAGGTTTGAATCGATCAAGGGGAAGATTGGTTGGTCCATTGATTTCGTAAATATACCGTAAAACGGTTCGCATCCGACCGCGAACCTTCTCAGGAACCGCAGACAGACGTTGATCAATAAAGCAAGTGTCGGTGAACCGCCCTTCTGGGATTGTATAGATTGGGTCAACCGTGCAATGGAATGTAATCATGGGCAGAGTCCGAAGAATTACGATAGCCAGAAGAGTTGATGATTTGAAACCCGATTCCGCCCGCACCCTCCAAGCACCCCCATCAGCGATGGATTTCTGTGAGCGGCGCGAACGAGGCTCATGGCGGTATGAAAACCAAATCATCAACGGCAACAGCCGCCCCGGTCGCTCCCGCAGCCGGGCTCAAGCGGATCAACCTCGCGGGAATCGCAACCACGTCACCAGCAGCTAAAGCCGCCAAGACGTATCCCGAGCTGCCAGATCCAGATGGACAGGTGGCTGCGCTTGTCGAGGGCATTCTCGAAACGAGTGACCAAGTAGAATCTCTCTCAGGAAATTTGGAAATCTTGAAAGGCGAGCTGATCGCCATCGCCAAGCCATTCTACTTCGCCCATCACGCCGGCCAGATGGCAGTCGCTTCATCCGTGGAAGCCAAGGCCGGGGACAAGATCGTGCGGGTCGGGTTCTCGAATTCCTACCGGGGCACGACCGACGATGCCGCCATCCTGCGCGTGACCGGCGAGAAGGGAGCCACGTTCTTCAAGCAGTCGTTCGAGCTCAAGGTCAAAGGAGACCTGATCCCGGAAGCTGCCGCCGAGAAGATCATCGGCGAACTCCAAGCCCTGTTCGCCCGCCACAACGCAGGAGCCGCACTCAGCGCGAAGGCCGTATTCAAGCCGACCAAGGAATTCCACACTGCCCGCCATACGCTCTATTCGGCGGAAGAAAATATGGAGATTGATAAGGTGGTGTCGGTCGCGGCGAGTGTGAAGACGAAGCTCGGACGCAGCGGGGCCGGGGAGGAGTAAAGATGAAAACCCAACACCACTACACCCGCCGGACTCTGGCTGAAAGGTGGCAATGCTCAACCATGACACTGAAACGCCGAGAGAAGGCTGGGATTCTGCCATTCATGAAACTTGGGCGTGGAGTCCGGTATCTCGCGGAAGATGTCAAAAGAATCGAAAAGGAAGCAATGGTGCGAAGATGATAGTTTTGTGGACGAGTAGGCTACACGGCGATCCTCGCGGCGGGACTGCGCTTCAAGTGCGCTTCGAGTGCTTGGCCGACTCGGTTTTCTCCTGTGCCTCCGATGGAGTAGTTTCCTACTCCTGCGCCAGTATCTCTGCCTTTGCGTCCTTGTCGAATTCCAGATCGAACACTTCCTGCGGAGTCAACGACTTGCCCACGATTGTCTCCCACGCTTCCTTCGATTCCAGAATCGGAGCCAACCACTCTAGGCCATTCTGGGGGAGTGATGCCCAGTCCGATGATTTGAGTTCTTGCAGTGTTAGCATCTATGGAATCACTCCATATTTTAGTGATTGAGGCAACGAGTTTCTTGTCGCGTTTCCGTGTGGGACCGTGACTGTCAATCTCCCATCGCATCACGCTGCTGTCTGACAAACCGAGCGTAGGCGATCTTCTGGCGTTGAATCTCGGGATCTCTGATGATGTGTCCTCCTGACGCCGCATGAATGCGCTTCGCAGTCGACGAACTGCAGCGTGCTCGTTCCAGATTCGGTGGTATGCCAGCAAGGATCTCACTGGGAGCTTTGGGACATCGAAGGCGAACATGGGAATCCAATCGGTCGGACCGTACGGAAGTATTGCAGTGTGGGCAGCACTTGGATGAGGCAGCCTTTTCCGAAGAACCGCATGCCAAACAGCAAGATGTGCCTATGTATTCGCTATCTCCTGTGTATTCGTGTCCGCAGATTGCGCAACGCTTTGTTATCCAAGTCATGGTCGTGAGTTGTGTTTGGTGCCCTGTTCTGAAGAAACCTAGCGTAATGGAGTAAATCCACCGTGGTGGCGGGGTTCTGCAGTTCTCATGATGCGCAGATCAATCGGCGGGGCCTTGATACCCTCAAACTCTTTCGCGTAATCGGGGTGATCCTTCGTGATAGTTTCCATCGCATCCCCGATTACCCCATCCCCGCTGTCCGCACGTATTGGACGTTCTATATCCCCATTCTCCAGCAATCTCGCTTTCATGCATTTGTCAGGTCGGCTGCGGGTTGATTTTTCCCAAACAATGAAAGCAACTCGGACTCTATTGTCGTCCAGGCCTGCTGGAGATCAACAGTTGAAATCCGGATATGATGATGAGCATGCAGGGTGAATGTGTGATCGAAACTGTATCCGTTCGAGGGATAGAGCAACATGCCCTCCACATTCTCCCAACCTGGCTCCACAGCTTTGTTCGTGAGATATGCATGGAGCTGGTAGAGATTTGCGGAATCAAACCTGAGAGCGTCATAGTGCATAGTCATGGCCTCCTGGTAGTATTTGCAATCGAGAATCAATTTTCGGTCCGACCATGACACGGTCACATCCGTGATCATGCCGGGCATATGATTTTCGGCCGACTCACCGAAATTTGTCGCCTGCCATTTGATGGGCATCGCCGACACTTTTGCTTCTGCGAGATTGCGGATGGCGAAGTTCCGGACAAAGTTCTCAAACACCTTGCGCATCAACTTCTCATCGCGAGTGAAATCCCGGAAGCGGCGAGTGCCCGTCTCTGCTTTTTCAGGCAGAAGCGAATCATGGATCAACTCGCAGAGGTGCATGATAAAACGATAGGCACGGTTGTTCCGGTGAAGCTGCACGCGGTGGAAATGATGGGGAGTCACCCGGAGGTCGCTGACATGGCAAAACATTTCCAATGCTTTTGCGAGGCGTTTTCGGGAATCTCTGTGAACTTGTTGATCATTCCGGAGCAGGCGAATTGTTGCCTTGAGGATCTGGTTATGAAGAACATCCGGGCTAAGCTCGTCATATGTGCAAACCAATTTGCCACGTGTGCGACTTAAAGTTTTCTCGCTCGCAGAAATGTCAATTCGACCGCGGATGCGTCCTGTCTCTTCCTCAAAAGGAATGTAGCTTTGATCCAATCCCCTGCGAATCAGATGATGTGTGGCACTGTCGAGGATCTTTGCGAAAAGATTGTTGAGATCAGGGCACGAATCCGCATCGATTGGCACCAACGCAGCTTCGCTTAGACTGTGATCCCATGCGTAAGCGAGAAGGTAGTAGAGATTCGCGATGGGAATCACCGTCGCCATCAGGGAATATTCTCTACGAGGCTTGCCCGGAATCTGAGGACTTTTTTCGTGTCATCAATCCAGTATTCTTCGAGAAGCGGAATGATCTCGTATAGTGCGATCGATCGATACCATTTCCGAAAGTCTGTAATCTGAGATACGGGGGTGAAAAAGCTGTGCCCGATCCGATACCCATTTCCAAGGTTCGCTTCGTCGTCCTTGATTTCTTTGTTGAGCTCCGCCATCTGGTTGCGGATATAAGCGATTTGTGTGGAAGTGATTCCATTTTGAGTCAAATGCGCCGCAAATGCCGGTGTCTCGAACCCCGGATTGAGCGTCAAAAATGCAAAACGACGGCGCAGTGCATAATCGACTAGGGAAAGCGATCGATCCGCGGTATTCATTGTGCCGATGAGATGGATATTTGATGGCACCGTGAATGCCTCTTCGCTATACGCGAGTGTCAGTTCCTGACCACGCTTGTCCGTCTCGATCAACATCATCAACTCCCCAAGGATCTTGCTAAGGTTGCCCCGGTTGATTTCATCAATGACGAGAAAGAAATCCTGCGAGGGGTTAGCCAAGGCACGACGACAGAGACGGTAAAAGCATCCGTCCTTCACGGCAAAGTGGCCATCCTTTGTCGGGCGCAGTCCTTGTACGAAATCCTCGTAAGTGTAGGATTGGTGGAATTGAATCATTTCGACTGCCGTGTTATCCTTCACCCCCATTTGAAGCCATGCAAGCCTACGGGCGATAAAGGTTTTTCCTACGCCCGGCGCACCTTGGAGGATGATGTTCTTCTTCCGCTTGAGTTGCTCCAGTATGTGCTCCAACTCCTCGCGATTCATGAACAACTCGGCCAACGCCTCGTCAATGTCGTAGGAGTTGGGCAAAACGACGGCCTCATTTTCAATAATCTGGTCATCCACATCTGCCTCCAATCCAGGAACTCCCTTGTAGTTTTTAGATAGAATCGCCAATAACTTCTGATCCCCTGTGATCTCCGTCAGCGCTTTCATTGGAAGTAGTTTTTCCTCGGGAGGGAGTTTCATGGCCTGTTGTCCAATCCACTCCACGGGTATCAGGTTCGGATGATCAGCCTGGGTCGCATCGAACAAATAACTACCATTGACGACCCCCCAACCGATGACCTCGGAGCGACCCAACTTTGCAAAGACGACATCTCCTTGAGTTATTTCGTGCGCAAAATCCTGTAGCATGCCAGCGGTTCCCGACTGATTTATCTCCGGCCAGAACCCCTCCAAGGCACTCTCCATTTCCTCTTTCGATTTATACTGGCTAAAGTCACCGATCTCCCGCCATCCGATTGAGGCCGTTTTTTGAGCAAGCCACTGTTCCCAATACTTTGCTCCTTCACCCGGCGCAATGATCCAGTAACGCCGCCCTTTTGGGTTTACGTCCAGCCATTTAAGACCCTTGTGAAGGATTAGCGGACGCATTTGGGGGTCGGAGATCAACTCAACGAGATCTGGACGGTGAAACCGCACGTAAGGCGTGCCACGCCGGGTCGCGAAATGGCGACAGACCTTGCGCAACGCCTCTGCGAATGCCGGCCACAATTCGTCGAATCTGCGGAGGAATTCCTCCACAGGTAATCCCACTCCTGTGTAAGCCTCACCATCGAGAAGATCGGCGAATTGTCCAGTCGGTTTCTGTTTGGCAACTTCCGGGTGACTATTTGGCAAAATGAATGAAATGTGCCGACTTGGCCGCTGATTGTAGGAAATCGTAAACCACATGCCCACATTCACTCTAATTGATGGGACAGTGGCACTCTTCGATCCAAAAGTGACGGCAAGAATCCGGTCGGGTTCGGGCAGTTCTTCCGCAATAATTTCCAGCGCCTTCTTAAAGACATCCAACACCCGATCAGCCTCGCCAGGCGCAAACATTTTATCAAAGGGGGAGCCGTAGTCACTGTCGCCCTGTCTCGTCGTGGCCCACAAATGCGCCTGCTGGGAAAACTCTACAGCATCGCCGCCAATGACTGCCCGAATTTTCGGGAGCCATTTCAAATACTCGGTTGCAGTTCTTGGCTCGTCAGAAACTCCTTTGGTCTCTGCAAATCCAAGGTTCTTTTTGTCCGTGGAGATCCACTTCTTTGGACAGGACCAGAACATGCCCATGGTCAAAATTGGCAAGGCTACTTCTGGGAGATTGAGACACTGCTGCATGAGGTTTACATCAAGTGCCTCTGGCTCGACGGACATAATATGCGCAAAGAATGTCCAGAGGAGCGGCACATGCTCTGACGATCGCTTATTCGTGTAGGGCATCAGCCACGATTGCATTGCTACAGCCAGTGGGACCCCGTCAAAATCTTCCGGGACCGCTGATTTCAGTTGCCATTCGTCTTTTAAAGCCTGCCAGAGTGCTTGCCGGTTATCGTCAGTTGTCCCCCTGTTGAAATTGGCGAAGAAGGTAAATGGATCAATCTCTTTGAGTTGGAATTGGACTCCATCAGCACCTTGATCTTTGATCTTCGTTGTAGTCAGCCCCTTTTCTTTCATCCGGGCGAGGATTTCGACTAGGTCCTGGCTGCGATCTTTGTATTCGAGGAGTTTTTTGGCGGTTTCTTCGTGAATGGGGATCCAGGTGAACATAAAATATTTTCAGTTGTGGGAGGTTGGCAGGCTGGCGATCTCCGGCTTATTCAAACCCAAGAAGCACTTCCATAGCCCGACCATTGCCAGGGTGTCGAGAGTGCAATACTCGGACAATTGCCCCCTGAGTTCCTCTTTTCGCTCAGCGGTCGTTTTCTTGTCAATTGCCTCCGCGAAAGCATTTACGGCCATGCCTCCGTCTCTAACGCCTTCAAGATCGTCGTATGAGAGTTCGGGCACTGCGGCCGGGAGGACGCTTTTGATACTCCAACTGCCAAATTGGCTGGGTGCGTAGAAACACTTCTCCGCCACGGGGAGCAAATCGATGATCCGATTGATGATTTCCTGCAATGCTGGACTCAGGTCAAGAAAGCGGTCTGCCAGTTCGCGGAGGATCCGCTTCTCAAACTTGGCATTGTAAACGAATATCGGACCGATCTCGCCACACGCCTCGATCACCGCCTCGGCAAATGGACGGGAAGGATCATTACCCGAGAGATCCAGAAATTGACTGTGTTCCAGCAGAAGTGAATCCGTGAACTTGTGGAGACTGAACTGGAAAGGGATCTGTTGATACGGCCTATTGCCCGCCCAAATGGGAACGGGCCGGTTACTTGTCTCAAAATCCAAGAAATACGCAGGGAACCCGCTCCCTTGAATCGTTTTTTTGGCCATCTCCCGGTCAAAGAAGACTTCATTCCGGAGTGTGTGGTCGCGGACGAGCCTTTGCTTCTGACTCAGCAGGTGTTCCGGCACGTCCCGCAGGTCTTCCGCTCCTGCTGCTTTGAAGGCAATGCGCTGTTTCGGTGTCACACGCGGGAGCCAGTCCACGGGAAATTCGGGAGGCACCTTATCCCGGTTGCAGTATCCGCAGAACCCGCACTCGAAAGGTGTATGGCATTGGTCCCCTGTCACGATTTCGGGTTCCGAATTTGAATCAGCAATTTGATGGGCACCCGAGATCCAAGCAGATACTTCACCGGCGCGTTCGAGCGTTTCACCGGTCAAATCGCTCTCCGCCAGCAATCCAACGTAGTCGCCGCCGCCTGGATAAATCCAGGAGCTGTCGATACAGGCCACGGCTACATACGAGAGGTTCACTCCCATAGCCCGCGCCAGAAACGACTGAACAGCGACATCATCCCGGTGATAATCTTTCACGCCGGTGGAAGATTTGACCTCGACCATTTTCCACGACCGACATTCTCCTTCGAGAACGGGAATCATCACATCGGCGAATGCAATTGTCCCGTCGCTCTTGAAACCTGCCTCGAAAACCGGCCGCTTTCCCTCTGCGAGCAGTCGCGCACTTTGTTTGAATGCTTCCGGGAAGCCATCCTTGGTCACGTCGATGCAAACGCCCGCTTCAAACGGGTCGTAAATCCGCCTCGCGATATCTCCGACTTGGTATCCGACTTGGAAACTTGCCTGGGTGGCCGACGAATCCTGCCGGAGTTCGGGGCGATGGACTTCGAGCCACAGCCGCTTCGGGCACTGGCGGAATGCGATGATCTTTGATTTGGAGAGAGTCGGCATCTATTTGGCGCATCCTGACTCATCGACCCGGTCAAAGGGTGTCCTACCCCGAGAATTATTGGTAACTTTGTTCACCGCGACTCGAACGATGCCTGAAAACCGGAAGCGACACAACCATTGCCGCTCTTGTTCGAACCGGATCCGCTCGGCCGGGTTCTGCACCAAAGGCCCGCGCCGGGGGTTCCGGTTGCGGAAGATCAGCGGGGGAGTGAACTCGGCCCTTGAAGATGCGCGGCGCTTCGTGCGGGAAATCCTCGGTGGGGATGTGCATTGAGCTGTCGGGCAATATCGCTACTCCCATCGGCAGGGAAGAGGGCTCCACAGGCCGATAAATGAGATTCCCGATGCGTTCTCTTCCTCTTAATCCTCCACCCGCGATTTCATCAGCTTCGGCATGTGCATCGTGCTGCGGCTGTCGTGGAGGCGTGAGTTATCCTTTGGGTTGTTCTGGTATGTCGTCAATTGAAGTTTGAGGCACTTCAGTGATGTCGGGGGGTATACGCTCGCGAATTGTCTTGCATAGATTGCTTATAGATACACGCGTTCGGATCCATGATATTAATAAATATCCCCCAAGAACGATTCCAACAATAACGACAAGAATAAAGGCTACCTTTACATCCTGATTCGGGAATGTAGCCGTCGCAAGAGAGCAGATCGCGGCGAATGCGAGTGAGAGTAGAAAAATAGCGAAGTTGAATTGCAAATCAGCGGGTGAACCTTTCTCCAATTGTTCCAACTCCATGTCCTTAATCTCATAAAGATCAACTGAACCGACTCGTCCAACTCGAATTCGAGGAGACGTTTGCTCTGAAAGTTGTTGAGGAGGAATGGCCATATCAAAGGTTATCCTTCAGCCATTTACTGTGCTTTTCACCAAACGAATTCTTCCACGCTGCCTCTGTCCCAGAGCGGACAACGAATAGTCGATCATTGGGGCCAATTAATGAGGAGAGCCAGTCGCGAGTCTCTGCGGCCTTCTTCTCTGTCTTTATGGCCCAAGCGGTCTCAGTGATTGGACAGAAAAAACCGGTGCTTTTCAGGAGTCCCTTAAAAGTCTCCAAGTTTGATTTATCTGCTATCTGGAAACAAACAATATAGCAGAGTTTCATGTGGGTCGTGCTCGGACAATCAATGGCTGCAGAGTCAATTTCATCGCCTGATCAATTTTGCGCTTCGAGAACACCGGGGCAAGAATAATTTGGCTCCACCTGCCCGACCCCGTCGCGTTTCCCGGTTACGTAAATTCCGTGGGGTGTGAATACGTCACTGTGATGGTCCCGCCGTCTTGTCCGGGGTATCTTCAGTGGGGTCGGCGGAGAAAATACTTCCCCACAGCACCAGTCAAGACGGGCCACAGGGGATGCGCGGTGGGTTGATCCTGTGCTCGGGCGTTCCGGTTGCGGAAGATCTGCGGTGGAGTGAACACGGCACTCGATGACGCCCGCAGGTTTGTGCGGGATTGCTCGGTGGGGATTGATCGGGGCAGTATCGCTCCCTCCATTGCCAATCAAGAGAGGCTCCACAGGGCGATAAACGCGGAATCTGCTGCATCCCATGCATGGCTCGGCTGGCAAATCTTCGCTTCTCGCGTGATATTTCGTGGGTCGATTGAGGCCAACTGCGGCCCGAAAGTATCCGAGGATTGAGGATGAGAGCGCCTTACGGAGATGTCACCTTGACCCGAAGGAATCTCTTGCCTCCGATCGCCGTGGTCTCGGTCACCGTCACCGTGCGCAGGCCCGTGCCGGAATCTGAGACCGTGCTGAGCGATCCGATGGGAACGGCCATCGCCCCTCCCACGCTCTTAGCAATGTCAGTCCAGGAATTTCCCGCCAGAGTGGATGATGACTGCACTGTGTAGGTGATATCCGTGCGCGAGGCATCGCAGGGGAAAGATATCTGCATCTTGTTTCCGCTCACGTTCGGGGCGATTCCAGCTCCATCCACTGCTTTTGGATTTTTCCTAAACGCATATTCCAGAAAATTTGCCATCCCATCGTGGTCGAAGTCACCGGTCACGGTTGTGTGTCCGGTCGCCACATCATCGGACGTAAAGCTCGTGTCGCTCCATGTCGCATACGGCGAAGTGATCGTGAGCGTGAAATTGGCCGAGGAGGTGAGGCTGTCGTTCCCGCTCACCTGGATGGTGAAATTTCCAGTTGTTGCTGTGGTCGGCTTACCGCTGATCACTCCACCAGAACTGAGCGAAAGCCCTGCAGGCAAACTACTGCCAGCTACGAGCGACCATGTGTATGGCGTGATTCCTCCTGTAGCGGACAATGACTGGCTATACTCAGCACCCACAGCCCCGGCAACCAATGGACTTGTAGTGGAGATCGTCAGTGGCGAGTTTGGCGCAAAATCAACCACTGAAGACCCCGTGACGGTGACGGTTCGAGGATGATATGTGTCACCCGAATCCTCAATGACATCGACCGTCCATTCGCCGTTAACTACGGGGAGAGAGTATGCGCCATCGCCATCGGTAAAGCGATATGCGAAATAGTGAATACCACCAACCGTGGCTCTTCCTTCCACTTCCATATTGCCAAGCAGTTGATTGCTGCCATCCCGAACTGTTCCGCTGATCGTTCCAGTTGCCGTGGTCGCATTCAAAAGCAAATTGGCAAAAGTTTCCCCATCGGACAGAGTCAAATGAGGATCTTCGGAAAACACCAGGCTGGGCGAATTGTTAAAGTCGTAACTCCAGAAATAGACGTCCCATGTTCCTGATGGCACCCCGCCATCAAAGTTGCCACTCGCATCGGTCCACACCTGAGTGTAAGCGTGCCCACCACTGCGAGTGAGGGAGACATACGCACTTGACACTCCTACTCCGTCTTTCAACACCCTTCCGCTGATGTGTGCGGTTGCAGTAAATGGGCGGAAATCAGCCTGGGCAGAACCAGAAACGGTTACTTGCTTTTCATTGAAGCCCGGTGATTGGACCCAAGCTTCCCAAATACCATCTACGGAAGGGAGAGTGTAGAAACCGTTGGAATCCGTTAATGCACTCATCCCGACTACTACGCCATTAATCGTGGATCTTGACACGACGGAAACCGCAATGGTTGGTGCGCCATTTGCATCCTTTACTGTTCCCGAAATGGTTCCGGTCGCTGTGAATGTCTGAATATCCGCCAATGAAACCGTTTCCCCGGCCACGATCGGCACCCATGGCATGGATTCAGGAAAAATAATGCCAGTCGAGTTGGGCACATAAACGCTCCAATTTCCGGCATACACGCCCAAGTCGAAATTTCCCGCGGCATCTGTAGTGGCAGTTTTATTGGCCCCTCCCTGACCTTGCAGCCCTGCCTTCATGGTCAGGTTGGGATATGGAACACCATCCTTTAAAATCCTACCGGTGATGTGTGCAGTCACAGGTGGAGGAGCAAATTCAAGAGTTGCGGAACCAGCCACGCTGACTGTCTGTGATGCGTAACCAGAAATATGAACATTCCAACTCGCATCAACAGTCGGAATGGAAAAGTGCCCATTTGGATCGCCCATGGCACTCGTGTAGTAGCTTATGCCATTAATGTTAGCGTCTGCATAAATATATGCACCCCAGAGGCCATTCCCCGCATCGTCCACAACATTTCCACTGATCGTGCCTGTTCCGGTCAAAATATTGAAATCTACCCCAGAGAGGGTCGCGCTGTCGGCAACTGTCTTCGTCAGTGATGTTGGAACAAGCAGGTCTGTTGAATAGCCAACATTGCCGATGCTTACATTCCACACCCCCTCTTGGACCCCGAGATCGTAGTTGCCATTGGTGTCGGTTATTGTCTCAGTAACGTAATATTCCCCATGTTGCGAATTTGCGGAGATGCTCACATTTGGGAACGGGATCCCATCTTTCGTGACGGTGCCCGTTATATGCGCTGTCACAGGTGGAGGAGTAAAATCAATAATAGCCGAACCAATAACGGTGACTGTCTTTTGCAAAAAACCCCCACTGCCAACTCCAAGTGTCCAGACGCCGTCAATAATGGGAAGAGTGTAATGCCCGACTGAATCAGTTGTTGCCGACAGGTTATAGTCGATCCCGTTTGCTGTAAGGTTCGCGTACACATAAGACCCCGCGATCGGGATTCCCGCTGCATCAACAACATTCCCGCTTATCGTTCCCGTGCTAGTTAACAGGTTAAAATTAACCCCCGTGAGCGTTGATCCTTCGCTGAGAGTTCGTGTCAGTGACGAAGGGGTGATGAGAGCTGTTGTATCAGGAATATAACCGATATTCACGCCCCACTCCCCTGCTTGGATACCGAGATCGTAGTTGCCATTGGCATCGGTCACAGTCTCAACATAATAGGACTCGGAACTGTGAAGAGTTGCAGAAATACCAATATTTGGAAAGGGCACTCCATCCTTTGTCACATTTCCAGTGATATGCGCGTTTACAGGCGGTGGAGCAAAATTAACGATTGCTGACCCCGAAACAAGCGCTGACTTTGGGAGATACGTTATCCCTGAGCTCCAGACATTCACATGCCAGTTTGCGTCCACGACCGGAAATGAGTAAAGGCCGGAAGCATCAGTCACCGTCCCTGCTGCATAGTTAATCCCGTTTAATGTTGCTGTTGCTGAAACATTGGCTCCTGCGACTCCAATTCCGGCAGAGTCCACAATAGTTCCGCTAATCGTTCCTGTGCCGGCGAGCACATTGAAATCCAGGCCAGAAATATTTTGTCCGCTGTAAATTATCTTTGAGATACCGGAGGGCACGACTAAATTGCCTCCGTTCGCGTCGACGGCACCAAAATTGAACTGCCATTGCCCCGGGCTTAGATTAAAACTATAGTTTCCAGAAATGTCAGTCGTCGTTTGAAGCTCATAGTTGTCAGTATAACAGAATGCGCTTACGGACAAATCGGCAATTGGCGTACCGTTGCGGTGGGCTGAGCCATGAACTTGTGCAGACATAGCCGGAAGGATATTGAGAGAAAACAATCTTTCGCTGAAACCCGAGGCATCTGCACTTGAAGCGCGAATTGTGAAGGAAGGCGTTTCTCTGATTGTTGGTGTTCCAGTGATAGATCCATCGATACCGAGACTAAGCCCATGTGGAAGGCTGCCAGAAACCACTGACCATGTGTAAGGGCTTACCCCTCCCGTTGCCTGTAGATTCTGAGTATA
>CAZRIL010000140.1:0-2615 GCA_964600115.1 uncultured Chthoniobacter sp.
GACGGGATCGTCAACCTGCTCGAATTCGCGTTCGGCAGCAACCCGGCAAGCCCCTCGGTCGCTTCACTTCCTTACATAGCAATGCCTAATCCCGCATCCCTCGATCTGACATTCCATCGCGCGAGCAGCGACTTGCGCTACATCGTCGAATCCTCGACCACGCTTGCAGCGGGCTCTTGGACACCCGAATACACCATCGAAAAAAATGCCGATCCGGCCACGGTCGGGCAGGATGTCACTATCGAAGTCCCGCTCTCCGGTACGACGAAGAAATTCCTGCGCCTGCGCGTGGAGGAGTAAAAGGTAACCTCCCGCCCAGAGCTGTCTTCAACTTTGTAAAATGACAATTCCTCTTCCCGCACAAAACAACGCCTGTCGGAGCTTCACCACGCTCGATGGGCTTTGGGACTTTCGTATCGAACAACCAGGTGAGGACGCGACAGGCTGGTCGTCCGGCTTTCCCGCTTCCCATGTCGTCGCGGTGCCGGCGAGTTTCAACGAGCAATTCACCGATTATGAGACATTCAACCACATGGGTGTGGTTTGGTATGCACGGGAGTTCGAAGTGCCGACCGGATGGCGCGAGCGCTATGTCAGCATCCGCTTCGCGGCAGTGAACTATGCAGCCGAAGTGTTTCTGAACGGCCAAATGATCGGGTCGCATGTCACCGGCTACACTCCGTTTGAGTGTCCTGCCGGAAAGGCGCTGGTTGCGGGAATCAACAGACTCGTGGTTCGGGTGGATTGCGCACTGACCCCGGACACCGTTCCCCAGGGCGGATTCGATAAGGCTGCAATCCCCGGGTTGAGCAGCCCGTTTCACCCTTCGGTGAATTTCGACTTTTTCCCCTACAGTGGGATTCTGCGCCCGGTCACGCTCTGCGCGAAGCCGGAGACCGGGATCCAGGCCCTGCGTCTGGATGCGGAGATCGGGGACGGCTCGGCACGGGTGTGGGTTCGCGTCCTCGCAACAGGCCAGGCAAAGCGTCTGCGTTTAACGGTTGAGGAAACTGGCGAAGGGGTGGAGGTGTCGTTTGCGGCGGGGGAGATGGAAGCCTCCATTGAGATGAAGTCGCCCCGTCTCTGGGGGCTTTGGCAGCCGAACCTCTATCATCTACGGGTCGATCTGTTCGACGAACATAGCCTCTTGATCGACTCCTACCGCCAGCTTTTCGGCGTCCGCTCGGTGAAAGTCGAAGGGGACCGGATTCTGCTCAACGGGTCCCCGGTTTACCTCAAGGGATTCGGACGGCACGAAGACGCGCCGGTCATCGGGCGCGGACTTGCCGAGGCTTTCAACGTGCGCGACGTCGAGTTGCTGCGCTGGATCGGTGGTAATTCGTTCCGGACTGCCCACTACCCGCATGCCGAGGAAATGCTCAATCTCGCCGACCGGCTCGGAGTCCTTGTGATTTCGGAATCCCCGGCGGTGAGCATGATCCCTTCAGCGGCTTCGGCTGGGACGCTCGACCTCCATATCCGGTCGATGCGGGAGTTCATGCGGCGCGACTACAACCACCCGAGCGTGATTGCTTGGTGCCTTGCCAATGAGCCGCACAGCCACGAACCCGAATCCGTGCCGTATTTCGAGCAAGTCTTCGCTGCAGCACGGCAGGAGGACAGCACCCGCCCGAAGATGATCGTGATGTGCCGGTTTCCGGATGAGAAGTGCCACCACCTCTGCGACATCGTCGGGCTCAATGCCTACCCCGGGTGGTATGGTGGCGGCGATACGCTGGAAAATACGCAGGCCTACTTCCGGAAGTTCCTCGACGAGGTCCGCGCAATCACTAAAAAACCGATCCTGATGACCGAGTTCGGTGCCGATGCCATGGCGGGCGTCCACTCTTTGCCTGCATCGTTGTGGACCGAAGACTACCAGTCGGACCTCATCCAGGCGCTGATTGATGTGATCCGTGAGAAGCCCTACATCGCCGGCGAGCACCTCTGGGCATTAGCGGATTTCCACACCGCACAAAACCACTTCCGCGCCCACGGCAACCGGAAGGGCCTCTTCACGCGCGACCGCCAGCCGAAGCTCGCCGCCCGCATGCTTCGAGAGCGCTGGCGGGAGGAAACCGCACAAAAAGCAGGAACGCAATAGCGCCGGAGCGGTCTCACCCTGCCGAGTATCTGACACATTTCTCCAAAGATCAGGCCTTGGAGCGAGTCTGGCGATAGCGGTGGAGAAGCGCCAGGGTGCTGCCGAAAATTACAAATATCCAGGTGGAGGGTTCTGGAACGACGTTCACGGAAGCGGACTGGAGGGAGTCTCCTGTTCCGTTAACCGAACCGACGACTGTGGATGTTCCGCTGTCAAATGTCACAAATACCTGAGGCGAAATGGTGCCGCTGTTTATCGTGACCCATGAGCTGCTGTTTTGAAGAAGGATCCACTCGTTGGCTCCATTGACGCGGGAATTGAATCCCCATAGGTAAACATTGGATCCGATAGCCCATGCGCCTGCATTTGTTGTATAATCTCCATTGCCACTGAAAGAGGTATCTCCCCCGTCATCAATCCATGTTGTGGTTCCTGTGGCGACCATGTTTGCCAGGCTCCAATTCGCCAGCCACTGGCTGACGTTGAGTGATGTTGGAGTGAACCCGGTCGA
>CAZRIL010000140.1:2715-12858 GCA_964600115.1 uncultured Chthoniobacter sp.
GTTGAATACGCAGTCGTGCCGGTGCCTATGTTTCGCCATTCTTTGATCGTGCCCGCGCTATTTTGTCTCAGCCAATAGGTGGAGATTCCAGTGCCGGTCCAGATCCAGATTTGATCGGCGACGGCAAACGACGTGGCGCTGACAAAACCCGTCCCGGGCATGAGGGATGCGTCGTTCGGCGAGGACCATGTGGGAAAACCGGAGGCAAGCAAACTCGTTCCTGTCGCGAGAGGCTGGATAAATTTGTGGCTCCGGGCATTGCCAAGAACAAAGACATCCAGAGGCGACGATCCGGCACGTTTAAAAAACACGCCGACCCCGGGTGGCAAGATCGCATTGTCCTGATTGGATGTGCCGGTTCCCATGTTCCGCCATTCCTTGACGGTTCCCGCGCTGTTTTGCCTGAACCAATATGTGGACATTCCTGCGCCGTTCCAGAAATGAATTTGATCGGCAGATGCAAAGGTGGTTGCGCTCTGCAGGGCCGTAGCGGAAAGCCCGGTACCAAAGAGGCTTGCCAGCGTCCAATGCGGGCGGATCGCCAGGTTGTAGCCGGTCAATCCCGAGAAATCTCCTGCTGCGGTATTATTCGGAGAAGCGGTGTTGATGGAAATGACGTTGTTGGCCGTGGAAATCGTTGCAGCGACATCGAGGTCAAACCGGTCCCCGACATTGGCTGTCGTCACGCCATCGGCATGGCCTGTCACCTCGACATAATATGGCAAGTTAGGGCTCAGAACCGCTGCCAGATTTTGCGTTCCGCTAATTGTAATTGTTGAGGCGGCTCCACCCGACACGGTCCCGGTTGCCACGGCATCGCGAACGAGTGGCACCCCCATGGTGGTATAGGAGTTGGCAGCGAAACTATACCGCATGACACCCGCCGGGGTGGTGGTGACATCCCCGGCATGAGCGGCATGGACGACCAGGAATGCAGAGGCTATACAGAGACGGATTTTCATAAGGGGGATTTGTTCGGGATAGTGGGGGCAATCTGAAATCGGATAAAGAATCGCATCGCTTGGAATGATCATCCAAGAACGCCCTTATTCGCCATCCCAACTTGCGCTTTGTCCTTATTGCTTTGCGCCACCAGAACCTGAGGGACGGCGATCATTCCCCAACTGGCGCTAGGGGCAGGGGTGCTATTCCGAGTGTCAATAGTAAGGACTGGATCCTGAAAACGAAAAAAACCGCCCGTCACCTTGCGATGACAGGCAGTTTGCTAATCCCCCAAAAAAGGTTCCGATGAAATCAGCCGTTCATCTTCCGGCGACGGGTGATCATGAAGAATGTGCCGACGACGGCCAAGAGCGCCCATGTGGCGGGCTCGGGGACGACCACACTGCTCCAGGAATCACCAATCCGAACTTCATCGATGTTCAGGAAGTCCGTGGCGTCTGCTTGTTGGAGTCGGAGGCCGAAATAGTTGATGGATGTATTTGCCAGAGATGCCAGATCAAAACTTACAGTCCCCGCGCCGCCCTCCACTGCCGTGGAGGTTGGATTAATATACAACGTTGCAAGATCCCAAGTATTTACAGCAGTGGTGAACTTCACAACACCGAAATAGGTTGTGCTCATCGTCGGCGCTGGCGTTGTCATGTAAGCGCCTCCTGTTGCGCTTCCAACGAAAAATGCATCGCCTGTCGGAGAGGGCGTATTATCGCGAAATCCAAATTTTGAGACGGGCGTCACGCTGTTTGTGTTTGCAACATCCAGCATGATCTGATCATTGACATCAAGTGCCCCGCTCATGCGGAATAGAAAGCTCATGTAGAAAGTATTTCCAGTCGTGGATGCCAACCCGCTGGCAAGCTGAATATGGGCAGCTTCTGCTCCGGTTCCGCCGGTATAGTTGCCAATGGCATATTTCGTTCCACCATTGATATTGACTGCTGTGCCTCCGCTTCCGGCGCTGTAGCTCATGCTGGTGGTGTTGCCAACGGTCCAGTTCTGGTTGGCATCTGCGGTAGCCTGCGCCCAATTTCCCGTGAGCCCGGTTCCTTGTGCCGTAACTCCGATGAATGAGTTGCCGGCAACGTAGTTGGAACCTTGGAAGTCCTCATACACAAGAAGGGCTGCTTGGGAAGAAGCTGCCGTTGCGAAAACGGCAAATAGAGCGAAGGATTTGAGGGATGTTTTCATGGGTGGTTGTATGCAGGTTAAATGGAAGACGTGTTCGGTCTGAGAAAAAGCATGCCACGCAACCTAAAATGCTCCAATACCGGAATGCGCCAGCTTCGTTTCGTATTGCGCCAAGCGGATATTGTTTTCGGAGAGTCAATTGCCATTTCTGATCACACGGAACCCGATTTCCGGGGAGGCGATGCCGGAGTTGATCCAATCCCACGCCCCGTTGGTGGGTGTGGTGGTGAGGGCCTTGGCGGTTTTGAGGTCTGAGCGGAACGATCCGCCGTGGACGCGGACCGAGAAGATGTGGCCGGTTTTCGGGTTGGGTTCTTTGATTGGTTCGACCGCCCACTCGAAGACGTTGCCGGTGAGGTCATGGAAGCCCGCGCCGGTTGGAGAGGCGGAGCCGGCCGGGTGGGTGCGTTCGCCGCTGTTGTCGGCAAACCATGCGATGGTGGGACTGAGTTCTTCGCCGGAGGCATATTTTGCGGTTCCGGCAAGTTTCGGCCACTCCGAGGAAAACGGCAGGCGGAATCCATTGGCGGCGGGATCGAAGTGGAAGAGGAACTTCGGAAATGTGAGCGGCGGAGGCGGGCAGAAGCGGGCGCTTTTCAGAGTCCACTGGTAGGAATTTGTGCGGAACGGATTTGCGGTCTTGAGCGGCTGGGTGAGCGCCTCGTCAGCGTAGTAGCACGGCTTGAGGCCCTTCATTTCCGAAAGGGCGTTGCACCAGACGGCGGCGTCGAGGATGCCGACGGCGGCGACCGGCTCGTCCTGGGAGTAAGTGCCGGGCAGCCAGCCCATGCTGCCGATGTCGCCGTCGTTGGCGAACCGGTATCCATTCGCCTCGGCCCACAGAAAAACCGGCTTCCACTGCGCGTAGGTGATCTCAGTTTTGCCGGCCTCGATTCCGTCGGCGGAAATCATCGGAATTTCCGGCGTGGCGGGTTTGCTCGCAAGGGAAAGCTTTTCCTCCCATCCGAATGTCCACGCGGGAATCTTGCCGAGTTCCCAGTATCCGGGTTTCGCGGGCAGCGCGGTGAGCTTCGGGGCATTGGCGGGACCGACAGCACGGACAGGACGGAACCCGATCGCGTAGTGTCCGCGCGAGGGGATTTCGCCGGTTGCGAGCGGCTTGGGATTTGGCCCGCGAAAATCTCCGCCGAGCACCGTGCGGGGCCCGGGGGCTTCGACGCTGATGCTGTCGGCGTCCCAGACGAATTCGCGCACATTTCCACCGAGGCCATGGAAGCCTTTGCTGTTGGCGGTTGGAGTGGTCACGGGGACGGTGGAATCGGTGGCGGCAGGCGCGGATTCGCCGGCGGCTGCAAGAGCCCATTCGTCGGGAGTCGGCAGGCGGAAACCGTCCGCATCCCATTTCACGTGAACCTGGGGAGGCATGAGTGAGGCCTCAATGGAACTCATGTTTTTGACAATATGCAGCGGCTTTGTGAGTGCGGCATCCTCGTAGTATGATGGTGTGCGGCCCTCATAAGCGGAGAGCGCATTGCACCAGAGCACGGCGTCATACCACGTCATCCCCGTGGCGGGTTCGTCAGCCGAGTGCGGTCTGTCGTCGGCGAGCATGCTGCCCATGTTGCCATCCCGGTCGAAGTCGTAGCCGGGGTGCATGCACCATTGGTTGCGGGAGGCCCAGCGGGCGATCTTGCGCCATTGTTCGTAAGTGACCTCGGACTTCGCCATGTAAAGGCCGTCCTTGCCCGCCGGACCTTCGAGTTTCGCCATCGGCACATTCACGCCAGCTTCCCAGGGGCGGTTCACGACCGCGTCCATCCCGAACCCATACCATTTGAGCCAAAGGGTTGCGTTCTCGATCGTGTTTTTGAGAATCATCCAGCCGGCGGCTGTGACGTCCTTGAATTCATGCGGCTCAAACGTCGCCGACTTTGGATCGAATTCAAAATCCCAAGGACCCTGCGGGTTGTATTTCGCCCATTTGACCTTTGTGGGCGAGACCTCGAAGAGGGTCTGCGCGTAGGGTTCGAAATCGGTTTCGGCCACGTAGAACTGTTCGCCGTCGCGCACGACGAGGTGCAGGCTTTCCCATCCTCGCCAGTTTTCGCGTGGCACCACCTCCAACCGCTGGTTGGCGTAGGTGTCGGTGAACGGGCGGGTGTCCTTCGAGATTTTTCCCTCCGCGATCAGGCGCTTCGCGTGTGCGTCGTTGACGGGATACGTGCGGGAAAGGAAGACGCCAACCCGGCTGGTCTCATCGAACGTGACCGGAAACTTGTCGCCACCATTGATGAAGTCCTCCTTCTTCCACAGCCAGATGCCAGTCGCCTTGAGGCGGTTGCCGGGCTTTTCCGGGGTGTTAAGTGATTCGAGCGCGTTGGCCATAAAGTTGAAGTCGTCAAAACCCTCGTGCTCGGTGTTCGATCCGCCCTCGGACCATGAGTATTTGTTCGTCGGGTTGTCCCAGCAATGGACCTTCATGCCGCCGTAGAATCGCGTGCTGTTCCCGCGCGTGTTGTAGTCGCCGGTCACCGGGCTCAGCGGCATGTCGAGGCTGAACGGATGCCCGTTGACGAACTCGCCCTCCGCCCGCTTTTCGCGGGTCACGCCCGCCGTGCCCGCGCGGTATTGGGGGATTGCGGTGGAATACCAAAAGAGGTTGTCGCCGAAATCGATGACCGGGAGACTTTCCTGGGCGGCGGAGATCAGAGGGACGAGGGCAAGCAGGGAGGCGAGGAGGTGTTTCATTTGACGACAGGTAGGATAATTGCGGATGGAGTGGTGGAGGAAATGTGGATCGTCTGATTTGCAGCGCGCAGGTCGGCAGGCGATTTCGCGGGCTCGTAGGTATTCGGGTGAATCTCGTAGGCCGGGTTGCTGCTGCTGGTGATGAAGACTCCGATCCGGTGGCCCTTGTTGAATACGGCGGCGATGCTGTTGCAATCGAACGCGAGGCGGACGGTCTTGCCGGGATCGAGCGGCGAGGGTTTGTCAAAGCCTTCGCGGTAGCGGGCCATCGCGGCGGCTTCGCGCAGGAGGATCTCCTGCCCGTCGGGGTAGATGTCCACGAGCTTCACAACAAAGAGCGTGTCAGGAGCATCACTGGAAATGAAAAGGTCGGCGCGGATTTTGCCCGCGATCTCCAGCGGGGCGTCGAGGGGATCGGAGATAAAGCGGACGATGTCTTTGCGCTCCGCAAGCGGTCGCTGGTCCACAGCGCCGTTCGGATCGTTGCCGAACGACCATCCTCCTCCGAGCGATGGAACCGGGCTGGCAGGATCATAGGTAAAGGAGATTTTGCCGCTCGTAGTCGCGGGCTTCGGCGAAAGGCCGCCGGAAGAAGTGAGATAAAACGGCGTGGGCACGTTGGCCGGTGGCCAGACCGAAGAGGCCTTTTTGACATTGCCCGGACCGGCGGGGTCGGTCACGTCGCCGAGGACGGCGTAGATGATCTGGGATTTTTCCGGCTTGGCCTTTCCGTCAAGAACATCTAGAAATGATGGAACCGGCCGGGCACCGGCCGGACCGCTCATGTTGAACTTGACGCCCTTGTCGCATTGGTTCCCGTGGGTCGAGGCGTTCACGGTGATAAAGACTTTCTCGGTCGGTCCAAACTTTTCAAAGAAGTCCGCCGCCGAATCTCCGAAGATGTTGAACCATCCGTCGGATCCGAGATAGACGGTTTTGTTCTCCTTGGCGGCTTCGTCGAGGAGCTTTTGCCAGTTTGCGTGGTCGTAGTTATAGATTGTCGGCTTCGGCCACTCGCTGACCTTCAAGTTGCGCTGGTTGAGCCATTCGTAGAGCTTGCGGCGGACGCCGTTCTCGAACCCCCAGTAGAGGGCGGTATTGCCCGCCGAGTTGGCGGGCTCAACGACGACGAGTGCCGGGTGTTTGCAAAGATAAGCCATCGCAGCGGCCATACCGTTGCCGCTGCCGCCTGTCATGCCGACGCGACCGTTCGACCACGGCTGCTTCGCGATCCAGTCGATCGTGTCGTAACTGTCTGCAATTTCGTTTTCGCTGCTGACGGGGTCGGCCAATGGCTTGCCCTGCGAGTCGCCGTCGCCCCGAGGATCCTGGATCACGCACGCGTAGGGTCCCTTCGCGCAGAGGCTCTTGAAATATTTTGCGCCGCCGTTGCGCTCATAGGGAGTGCGGATGAGGATCGTCGCCCACGGGCCGTCGCCCGGCGGCAGGAAGACGGTCGTCGCCAATCCCACGCCATCGCGCATCGGGAGCATGACGTGCTCGAACCGGTAGCCTGCGGGCAGCTCGGCCAGCGTCTTCGATGCATCAAACTTACCGCCGGATGCGGTCCATTCCTTGCCGTCGGACGGCGTCTGGGCGCGGAGTAATGGGGAAGCAAGGAAAACCGTGATGACGAGTGCAAGGTTTTTCATGATCAAGGGACGCGGATGATAGTTATTTTGATTCCCATTGGATGGCACGTATCGAGAACGGGGCGAGAGTCAGCTGTTTTCCGTTGGCAAGGTCAGGGAGTGGTTCTTCGCGGAGCGCGACCTGGGGCTCCCCGACTTCGAATTCGTTGTTGTCCGTGATCTTGCCGGATGAGAGCACCCATTGCTTCGCAGTGCCTTGGACTACAGCGCCGGGGAATTTCAACTCGACGGGACGGGAGGCCTGGGTGTCGAGGTTGACCAGGATCAGCGCCCGGCGGGTGCCATCGACAAAACCATAGCTCCAGATAGCCGGATGCTCGACCGTGATATGCTCGTCCTTGCTCTTTGCACCGGGAAAGCGGCCGGTCGCCTCGAATGTCGGGCATGCCCCCGACTGGACCGTCTCCACAAGATCCCCGCCGAGGACTTTGTTGGCGAGGATCTGCGCGAGACCGGTCGGACGGTAGCGGACCATGCCGGGACGCTGGCTGAGGTTGGCCCCCCAGAGCCGGACCGGCCCGACGCCGTGCGCGTCGTAGGCGAGTTGCTGCAGCGTGAAGAAGCACTGCGAGCGGATCCCGCACTCGCGGAGCATGAGCAGCATCGCGTTCGTGATGCTCACGGCACCGCCGATGGAGGCCACCATTGTGTTGCGGGGCTCTAATGGTGCCTTGCCACCGGTGATGTGGTGGTTCACCTCATACTGCGAAAATTCCACCCCCGTCTCCTTGCTTACGCCAACCTGCTCGGGGAGGCCTTTGGCAAAGATCGTTTGTAGTGGCTGGGCGAAGAGCCAGCGAAACATTTTGTCTTCGGTGTCGATGTCGGGAAGGTCCTCGGGATCGAGGCCGTGAACCATATAGACCGCTATGGCATAGCGGTCGGCAGCCGGGGTTTCCTTCAGAATTCTCCGGCTCATCCCGGCCGCCACATTCTGTCCGGCCGCGTGGAAAATAATGGTCGGTTTGTAATAGGCAGATGCCTTCCCCCGCGCGAAGAGGTCCTGCCAGTAGTCCGGCCCGTTGTATCCGCCCACCAGAAATCCGAGTGCGGTATTCCACGCCTCGTTCCCGATTTCAATGTGGATCTCTTTTACGGAATCGGTCCACGGGGCCGGATGCCCCAGTTCGGTGCGGAGCTTTCCGCCGGGAGTTTCCACTGGCCCGCCAAGGAACTCCATGAGGACGTCCATCTCTTCGGTGCGAAGCGTTCCCGGAACGCAAAACCATGCCTCCGAGCCAAGGAATTCGCAAAGCGAGAGCCCCTCGAAGAGGCCGAACGACAGTCGCTCCGGTCCATTCCCGTAGGTGCCCGGATCCGCGAACAGGTTGTTTTGAAAAGCGAACGCCCGGACCGGGGGCTTCAGGAAATTTTCCATGGTGTTGCCGCCCATGGTCAGCCTGCGAAGAATTCCGGGGTTCAGCTCCTTGAGGAGGTTGACGTAGTCGTCGAGAAACGGGGTCGGATTCGTGTCTCCATCCTTCCAAATCTCGATGTCATCGAGGAGGACTTTGCCGTCTTTTGCGAGAAGCGTGAACGTGAGGTGCGGGTTCTGTTTGGCATCCGCAGGCTCGGGCACTTTGTCCACCGGGATTTTCAGCTCGAATTTTTTCCAAGCCCCGGAAATTTCGACCGTCTTGTCATCGCCCATTCCGTCGGTCTTCACCACAAGCTGGACCGGGACGCCTGGAGATTTTGCCCAGAACTGAACATTCCATGTCCCGTTGGCATCCCAAAACCTTTGGTAGCCTGTCGGCAGGCGAAGGAAGGCTTCCATGGCCCCGGTCTGCGGCTTCTGCTGGGCCCGGGCCGCATCCAGGAGGAGGGCGGTGCTGCCGAACGAACCCGGGGGCACATCACCCGGCGCCGCGGAAATATTGTCCGAAGCCCAGTAGGTTCCGATCGGCCCGACGGCCCCCTCATCCAACATCGGCTTTTCGACGAGCAGGCCTTGTGAGGACACCTTCAACTGCTCGGGCGGGATATCCAGCCTCCGATCAAAGACAAAATACGTCATCATCGCCTTCTTCCCGTATTGCTCGCCCTCTTTTTCGATGACCTCTTTGATTTTTACCTTCGTCCCTTTTAGCGGACCGCTGAGGATCGTAGCATCGGCTCCTTCGAGCAGCTTCCGCCATCCCCGCTTTTCCGAAACCTGCGCAAAGGAAAAAAACCCTTCCGGTTCGAGGCCGGCGGGCGGACCGGAATGGCACTGGCGGTAGCTCGTGCCCTCGAAATTGCGCACAGCACGCTTCTTCATCATCGCCCCCATGTAGTAGGAATCGCTGCCCATGTTGATCCCGAACCGCTTCACGGCCTGCACCTTGACCGTGCCGGTCATCTCGATCACGGTCGGAACTTCCTTCTCGGCCTGAACGATATTGGGCAATATGGCGGCCACGATAAAAAGTGCGGCCAGGAGACCTTTTCGCGGGGAGGCTTGCATGGCCGACACGGTGCGCCATCCCGACCGGAAATACGATACGACACATGCTGGGTCTTGTCCCATGACTTCGGTGAAGCAATTCTGGTTAGCCCCTTATAGAATCTCTTCCGCTCTATGAAACCGTTGGCTCCCCACCGCGTCGCGCTGCTTGTACCGAAATTTGCCTGGGCTTTACGCTCTGGAATTGCCCGGTTTTCAGGGCCTCCAATGCTCTGGGATACGATCACCTACGAGCGAAACGACGAGGGGTTCGCACAAGCCAGGCACTGGAAGCCGCACGGGACGATCGGCATGCTGGGGCGCCCGGACCTCATGAAGCGCGCGAAGACGCTCCGGACCCCGCTTGTCAATGTCCATGGGGGTCGTCGGTATGAGGGGGCCGCACAAATTGGCTGCGACCACTACGCGATTGGACGACTCGCCGCCGAGCATCTTGCATCGCTCGGCCTTGCCAATTTTGCATGTATCGGGTTCCCGAAGGAAGACCCCAATCTCGATCACCGGTTGGGCGGCTACATCAATTCACTCGCAGGAAAATCCGTTCACGTCTTTGACCCCAAAGCCAAATACCCGCCATGCCCGCGCATCCGTGGGACGCTGATCGAACCGGATGATGAGGGTTTGCACCGTTGGGTCTCATCCCTTCCCAAGCCATGCGCTGTCTTTGCAAGTGGGGACATGATGGCCGCCCGGGTTCTGAGGTCATGCCTGCACCTGAGCGTCCCGGTTCCTGAACAGATCGCCATTGTCGGCGTTGGAGACATGCCGGAGTTTTGCCTGGATCTGCCGATCGCGCTTTCCAGCGTGGCGGTGCCGTGGGAGCAAATTGGTTTTGAGGCGGGAGCGATCCTTAACCGGATGATGTCCGGCGGAAAAGCTCCCTCGAAAACCATTCTTCTTGCACCGCTGGGAGTGACTGTCCGGAGATCCAGTGATGTGCTGGCTGTTTCTGACCGCCGGATTGCGGAAGCTTTGCTGTTTATCCGGGCCCATGGCTGCGAGCATATCGGAATCCCGGACATCCTGCGCCATGTTCCCATGGGACGCCGTGTGCTCGAAAGAAAGTTCCGCGCGGTGTTGAATCGTTCCCCTCACGATGAAAGTCTCCGCGTCCGGCTGGAGAAGGCGGTGCATCTCCTCATCAATACAAACCAGACATTGGAGGTCAGTGCCGGGGACGCCGGATTT
>CAZRIL010000141.1:0-3457 GCA_964600115.1 uncultured Chthoniobacter sp.
GCCTCGGCCGAAGGCAGCTCGGAGAGCTGACGCCGGAGCTGGACCACGCGCTCGTATTCCTCGGGATGAAATAGCAGTTCCTCCCGACGGGTTCCGGATTTCACGATATGAATCGCCGGGAAGATGCGGAGCTCGGCAATCGTCTTGTCAAGGTGCAGCTCGCTGTTTCCGGTTCCTTTGAATTCCTCGAAGATGAGGTCATCCATCCGGCTGCGTGTTTCGATCAATGCGGTTCCAAGAATCGTGAGGCTCCCTCCCTCCTCGACGTTGCGCGCCGAACCAAAAAACCTGCGTGGTGACGCAAGCGCCTTGGCGTCCACCCCGCCGCTCATCGTCCGTCCCTTTTTGGGCTGAAGGTTGTTGTAGGCGCGAGCCATGCGGGTGATCGAGTCCAGCAGAATGATCACATCGCGGCCGAGCTCGACCAGACGCTGGGAGCGGTCGGAAACCGCCTCGCAGATCTGAACGTGCCGGGTGACGGGCTCGTCGAATGTCGAAGCATAGATCTCACAATCCAGTGCGCGGCGCATGTCGGTCACCTCCTCGGGCCGTTCGTCGACCAGCAGGAGAATCAGAGCGGCATCGGGATGGTTGGTCCGGATCGATCTGGCGAGCGTCTGCAACAGGAGGGTCTTCCCGGCGCGCGGAGGAGCGGCGATGAGTCCCCTCTGGCCCATGCCCAGCGGCGCGATGAGGTCAACCGCGCGGGCGGCAATCTCGGGATTGGTCGGTGTCTCAAGGAAAATTCTACGATTGGGAAAAAGGGGGGTGAGCTTCTCGAATTCGAGGGGAGGCTTCCATTCCGCAATCGGGATCCCTTCGACATGCTGCAAGGCATCCACCACCAGCCCGCGCTCGCGGTCCCTTGGTAAACGGATCGTAAAATCCAGCATCAGGCCCGGCGCCAGCCGATACTGCCTCACCATGGCTGCCGGCACGAAGATATCTTCCGGCCCGGGCCGCAGATCAAAGGCGGCCCAGCGGATCACTCCGGCATCACCGCTTTTTTCCAGCAGCCCCTTCCCTGTGAGGACACCGCCCCGCTGGAGCTGGTGGCGGGCCTGGTCAAGGATGAGGTGATGCCGCGTGGCATCCGGGCGGATGCGTAATTCGACGGTTCCGGCCCTTGCGATCAGGAGGTCCAAAGGGAGTCGCTGCAGCTCGTTCAAGGTGAGCGGAGGCGGAGGAGATGAGGCTTCAGGCGAAGACATTTTGCTTAAAAGGCACTGTGGGTCAGCCGGAATGATAGGGATCCCCTCATCGGCTTTTTTGGATAAAGAATCTGCAGGGTCTTTCCTTACGCGCTGCAACGGATGAAGCAAGAGCAAAATACTCCGGCATTTTCCGCGTGCCCAATCCACTTCCCGTGATACAGATTACCGCTCTATGAATCTTCTGGTCACAGGCGGAGCGGGATTTATCGGATCCAATTTTGTTCATCATTGGCGGGACACCCATCCTGGCCACCGGATTGTTGTGCTCGACGCGCTCACCTATGCCGGGAACCGCTCCAGCCTCCCGAAGGATGATGAGACATTCGTTTTTGTCCACGGGGACATCCGGGACGGGGAACTGGTCGGCAGGCTTCTAAACGAACATCGTATTTCGGTGCTTGCGCATTTTGCGGCGGAAAGCCACGTCGATCGCTCGATCCACTCCCCCGAGACATTCCTGGACACCAATGTCACCGGGACTCTCCGCCTGCTCGAAGCGGCCCGCGGATTCGTTTCCTCGGGTAACGCACCGGCGGATTTCCGTTTCCACCACGTTTCCACCGATGAGGTTTACGGATCGCTCGGACCTCAGGATCCGGCCTTCGAGGAGACGACCCCCTACGCCCCGAACTCTCCCTATGCGGCCAGCAAGGCGGCGAGCGACCACCTTGTCCGCGCCTGGCATCACACCTATGGGCTGCCTGTCACAGTCACGAACTGCTCGAACAACTACGGCCCGTTCCATTTTCCTGAAAAGTTGATTCCGCTGATGCTGGTGAACATCCTGCACGGGCGCCCGCTCCCCGTTTACGGAGATGGAATGAATGTCAGGGACTGGCTCTACGTGACCGACCATTGCAGAGGAATCGAACTCGCGATCAGCCGGGGGAAGCCCGGGGAAGTCTATAACATCGGCGGAAACAACGAGCGCCCGAATATTGAGATCATCCGGACGCTTTGCGCGCTGGTCGTCGATGAGTTCGCCACGCATCCGGACCTTGCCAAGCGGTTTCCCGAATGCCCGGCAGCAACCGGAGGCGATCCCATCACCCTGGTCACCTATGTCACCGATCGGCCAGGCCACGACAAGCGGTATGCAATCAACGCGGAAAAAGCCAAACGGGAACTGGGCTACGAACCCAAAGAATCGCTCGCATCCGGATTGAACAAAACTGTCCGCTGGTATCTGGACAACGAGCCCTGGTGGAAGGCTGTGATGGACGGATCCTACCAGAACTGGATCTCCTCCCACTACGGGGAAGCCAAGTAAATCGGGCAATCAGCGTTCCAACCGGCAGCGCGCCGCGACATGATCGGTTTCCGGCAGCGCAAATTTCCGGACTTCAACCGTCACGGCTACCGCATGAAATTCATCGACGAGCAGCCTTGCGATATCTGCGGCGAGCGTTTCGATGAGATTCCGCGGCCCCTCGCCGGCCAACCCCTGGACCCTGCGTGAAACCGCGGCATAATCGATGGTGCGCATGATGTCGTCGTTCATGTAGGCAAACGGCGAGGGCGGTTGAATACAAAGATCCACATGGAGTTCCTGCTCCTGTTGACGTTCTTCCGCCAATACTCCCACCAGTGAGCGAACCTTCAGTCCTTTGATCCAGATTTCATTCATATCATCCTGCGCAGGGCAGCCATATCCCGCATAACAACTGTCGGTTGCGCAGCCAGAAGCTTATCCTCGGGATCGAATCCCGTCAAGACCACGACATCAAGGACCCCTCCATGCTTCGCTGTTTCGACATCATGGACCATATCGCCGACGAACATCGTTTCGCCCGGGTCGAGGGCATGGGTGGCAAGGATCTCACGGATCTTCCCGCGCTTGTCCATGATCTCCACGTAGCAGTGTTCGAAAAACCTCTTCACATCCAAACGGCCCGCCTGCTCGTCAAAATGCGTGGCCTTGATCGTGCTGAGCAGAAAGACCCGCCTTCCGGTCGCCCGGCAGTGCTCCAGAAAATCCAGTGCACCCGGCAGAAGCGGGATGTCGCCCTGCAGGCCGAGAAAAAATTTCTCGTAGAGGGCCTCCAGACCTTCCGCGGAGGCTTCGGGAATAAATTCCGCATAAAACCCCGCATACGGCAGCCTAAAATGCCTGCGGAATTCTTCACGGGTGAGTTCCTTCCGGCCGAACTCGCGAAAGATCCCGTTTGTGGCGGTGACAACTGCGCCGAGATCGTCGGCAAGCGTGCCCGACCAATCGAGGATCACATTGCGGATCATCGCGG
>CAZRIL010000141.1:3557-12836 GCA_964600115.1 uncultured Chthoniobacter sp.
ACTTTGCCTTTCTTTTCCCGGATCACCACCGACTTCAAAAACTCGACCCCTTTGCTCAGCCCCTCGGCAGGCGACATCAGGCTGTCCTCATGCTCCATCGAGAGTGTGCCGTCATACCCGCAAAGCCGGAGAGTGCTGACGAAGTCGCACCAGAAATCCGCTCCATGGCCATAGCCGACAGTACGGAAAATCCAGGAGCGGTTCTTCTCATCCCCATAGTGCTTCGTGTCGAGGTAGCCGTTGACATCGGCATTCACCGGGTAGAGGCCGGTATCCTTCGCATGGACGTGATGGATTGCCCCCGCAAGTGCGCGAACGGCTTTGACCGGATCGATCCCCTGCCAGAAAAAATGGCTGGGGTCAAAATTCGCACCGATCACCGGCCCGCAGACGGCGCGCATCTTCAACATCGTCTCGGGATTGTAAACCAGAAATCCGGGATGGGCCTCAAACGCGATTTTCACGCCGAGCGGCCTGGCGAACGCAGCCTGCTTCTTCCAATACGGAATCGCCACCTTGTCCCACTGCCACTCGAGAACCTCCAAAAAATCCGGCGGCCACGGGCAGGTGACCCAATTCGGGGACTTGGCACCGGCATGGTCTCCAGGACAGCCCGAGAATGTGGTGACCACGGGCACCCCGATCTCGGCGGCAAGCTTCACCGTGTTCTCAAAGACCTTGTGGTGCGAAGCGGCCAGCTTTTTGTCCGGATGGATCGGATTTCCGTGGCAGGAAAGCGAGCTGATCTCCAGGCCGCTGGCCGCGACGGTTTTGACAAATGTCTCCCGCTTGGTCTTGCTCGCCAGAAGCTCAGCCGGCTTGCAGTGGGCATCGCCGGGGTAGGCGCCGGTGCCGAGTTCGACGGTTTCGCAGCCCAGACCCGCGATGTGCGAGAGGGCTTTTTCCAGGGGAAGGTTGCTGAGGATCGCGGAGAATACGCCAACTTTCATATGTCCTTGAATTCATGTCGCAGAACCCCGGTATGTCGAGGAAATTCCCTCGCTCGAAGTCTCCCGGCATGTTCACCATGGCACCGGCCGGGCAACCCGGGATGGTTACCGGAAACGGGGATTTTCAGTTGCCCGCCGCTACTCCGCGAGGACGATTTGCCCGCGCTCCCTGAGAATGATCCGGGGACGGCCTTCGTGCTCGCTCACAATTCCTTCCACGCGGACCTTTTTTCCCTTCCATGACTCGATTCCGGGAAAGCGCGGGCGTGTGTCATTCATGACCACCACGGCGAGAACCTCGTCCGGGTAAGCGGCACCAATATTCAGGAAGACTGTTCCGGATTCCTTGATGACGACCTCTCGGATGATTTCCTCGATCAACACTTTCTCGCCGGTCTTCGAGGCCGCGCTTTTCGCATCGACCACCTCGCCGCAAACCGCCACTCCAAGCAGGCAGGAAAACATGCAGAGCAGTGGAAGCATTCGCATGTCTCCCGCCTAATCGATGCAGGCTTGCGGAACAAGGATCTTCTTTCCAGGCGCTGGAAAGAATTGTTTTTGGCGGAGGCGAGGGCATGATTCCGCAGAATGGTCCGGGTCATGAAAGAGCTGCGGGAATGTCCGAAGATCGCGTGGGAAACGCTGATGACATTCGTGGAAATTGACGGCGAGCAACGCGCGGCGTCCTTCGCATATTATGCGCTCTTCTCCCTGGTCCCGCTGTTTGCGCTGATGCTGACCGCCGGTTCATCGTTCTTCGACTCGCAGGAGGTGATACAGACAGTGGAGCGCTTCTTCCCGATCGGCGAGCAGCAGCAGACCTTCATGTGGCAGATGGTGGCCTCGCTGGAGAAGTCCCGTGGAAGCGTGACGGTTGTCTCCTTCGTGATACTGACATGGTGCTCTCTGAGATTTTTTCAGGCGCTGGTGCGCGGGGTGAACCGGGCGTGGCACACGGTGGAAATTCCCTGGTGGCAGCTTCCCCTGAAGAATCTGCTGATGATCGCGGTGCTGGCCAGCGCGCTGCTCATCGGTCTGCTCGCTCCCGCGCTTCTACAGGGTGCTCGAAAGATTGCGGTCGCGTTCCAGGATTTTCTGGAATCCCAAATTCCCGGTCTCAACCTCGACGCGCTGGTCGGGCTGTTTGATCTCGGCCGCTACGTGATTTCCGGCGCGGTCCTGTTCTATTCCTTCACCCTGCTCTATATGCTGGCCCCGCGGCGCCGGGTGTTTTTCAAGCAGGTTTGGATGCCGGCTCTTCTGGTGACGTTCGCGCTGCAGTTCTGCCAGAATGCTTTCGTCAACTACCTGCCGCGCTTTGTGAACTACAACGCGATCTACGGCTCGGTCGGCATCATGATGCTTCTGATGCTCTGGGTCTACATCACCGGCGTCGTCATCTTTCTGGGGGCTTGCCTCTGTTCGACCGCGGCCAAAATCCACGGCGACGAGAACGCTATTCCATCCAGTTGAGGAAATTGAAATTCATCGAGATCATCACCGCGACAACCGCGGCGGATGACAGGAATCCCAAGACCAACATGCTGGCGGCGGAGAGGAGGATCACGCGGATCTGGCGGTCTTCTGGATCGTTGGTATCAAGCATGGAGACAGATAATGAGGAGTGTTGAGGATTTGTCAAATCACTCGTAGCGCAGGGCCTTCACAGGGTCGAGACGGGCCGCGAACCAGGCGGGGATCAGCGCTGCAAGCGAGCAGATCAGAAAAGCGCTCACGCAGATGATCGCCACGTCGGATGGGATGACCTGTGCGGGAATCTCGCTGAACTGGTAGACCCCCCGGGGAAATATTTCTATCCCGAACGTGGTGGTCAGCAGATGGCTCACCTGGTTCCGGTATTGGACCATGCTGATTCCCAGGGCTAGGCCTGCGATGGTTCCAAAGATCCCGACCACCATTCCCTGGGCGAGAAAAATCCCGATGATCTGGTGCGTTCTCGCACCGAGAGCTTTCATGACGCCGATCTCGCGCGTCTTCTGGACCGTCACCGTGATCAGCGTGTTCATGATCCCGAATGCGGCGACCAACACGATGAACATGAGCAGGAAAAACATGACGCTTCGCTCCATGCGGATGGCATCGAAGATCTGCTTGTTCATGTCGATCCATGTCATCGCAAAATCCGGGGGTGTGAGTTTGAGGTTGAGCGAGTCCCTAACCTCCGGGGCCAGATACGGGTCGGTGGTTTTCAGCGCCAGGCCGTGAACCGCGTCCCCGAGCGTGTAAAGTTCCTGCCCGATGTGGAGAGGAACCAGAAGGAACTCGCTGTCGTAAAGGTAGCGGCCACTTTCAAAAATACCGCTGACCTCAAGCTCTTTCGGCAGGATCATCTGTTTGAGATTGCTGGCTGCGGTGGCGCTTCCCCCCTCCTTCTCCAAGCGGTCCAACTCCTCCAGGATTTGACCGAAGTTGCCGGGCGAGTAGATGGTGACCTTGTCACCCACGCCGGCACCGAGCGTCCTCGCCAGTTCCGATCCCAGAACGGTTTTGTCCCCTTCGAGATCGTAACTTCCATCCACGATGAACTCTGCGACATTCACCACGTTCTTTTCGAGGTCGGGCTCGACTCCACGGATTTTTGGGGCAAGCCGCCGGTTTTGGAATTCCACGATCACCGGGCCCTGGACAAACGGGGCGGCAGCTGTCACATGGGGCTCGCTTTTGGAGATCTCCATGGCGTTCGCCCAATCCTCCATCACGCCCTGATTGCTCACAACCAGGTGGGCGTCGAAACCGATCACCTTCCGCCGGAGTTCCTGCTCGAAACCGGTCATCACCGAGATCACGAGAATGAGGACCATGATCCCCAAGGTCACCCCGAGGATCGAGATGAGCGTAATGATGGAAAGGAAGGTGCGTTTCGGCTTCAGATAACGCAGCGCGAGGAAAAGACTGAAATGATTCTTCAACATGGACGATCTCCCGTATAGCAGCCCTCCGGCGGGCGGGAATAAATATTCACCCGCCTGACCGGACCGCCCAGCGGAGCTTTGCGGGGGATGAGCGCGGGTTCGCCCGGCATTCGGAGGCTGCCGGTCGTATGACATCGCGGCACACGGCCGAATAAATTCCTTCGCGGTGGCCTGCCTGGAAGGCCTTTTTCACGCGGCGGTCCTCGCCGGAATGGAATGTCAGGATCGCCACCCGCCCTCCGGGGTTCAGGCGGGCCGGAAGAACCCGGAGCAGGCCTTCAAGCGCACTGAACTCCTCGTTGACCTCGATCCTCAGCGCCTGGAAGACGCGCCGGACGGATTTTTCAACGTCCTCAGGCGGAAGGTGATTCAGGCAGGCCCGGACCCCTGCGGAAAGGTCGGTTGTGATTGCGAAATCTCTCCCGGCGAGTGCCGCCGATATTATACCGGCATGCGGCTCGTCGGAGTTTTCGCGAAGAATCCCGGCCAGCTTTTCCGGGCTGAGCCTTTTCAGAAGCAGCGAAGCCGGGATCCCCTTTTCGGGATTCATGCGCATATCGGTGGGTCCCGGGATCTTTGTCGAGAATCCCCTTCCCGGCGTGTCGAGTTGCATCGAGGAAACCCCGAGGTCGGCGAGGAGGCAATCCGCCCCCGCCATCCCGGCCGCATCCATCGCCCGGGGCAGGCCGGCAAAATTCGACCGCTGCACCCGGAATGCGCCGGAGCCGAACCCGAGCGCACGGAGGCGGACCTCGGTTTTCGGCAGCTCGAGAGGATCCGCGTCGATCCCGAGCAAGCATCCGCCGGGCTGCAGCAACGGGAGAAGAGCCGCGGCATGGCCCCCGTGACCCAGCGTGCAATCGACGCAGGATTCGCCCGGCTGCGGCCGCAGGATTTCGAGGATTTCCGTGACCATGATCGGAACGTGTGTTCCCGCCGGAGTTTTTCCCGATGCCAGGACCTTTTCGATCGTCTCCGGATATTTTTCCGGTGCGAGCTCCTTGTATTTGTCCTCGAACCGGCGGGGATTTTTCCCGGAATACCGCGGCCGTCTGCGGTGGGGAACCTCGCTCAAAGCTCGTTGTATTTTTTGTTGGATCCCCTCGCCTTCGCCACCGGATATCTCTCCTCATTCCGGGCGAGCTTCGCCCGGATCGCCTTCGCGAGGTCGATCCCGCAATTGTCCGCCATCTCGAGCAGCAGGATCGCCACATCCGCCATCTCGGATTCGAGCTCGGGCTTGCGCTCGCTCACTCTTTGCTCCGACTGCTCCGGGCTTTGCCAGACAAAATGCTGGAGGAGTTCGCCGGCTTCGGCGGTGATCGCGACAGCGAGTTCCTTCGGATTATGAAACTGCCTCCAGTCCCGCGCGTCACGGAAAGCGCGGATTTCGCGGGTCAGGGACTCGATGCTGTTCGACATGCATATTGTTCTAGCGAAACCGTCCCTCGTGGACAACCTTGCAGTCCATGGAGGGACATCACCACAACCACGGCGGCCATGCGCCGCAATCATTCGGCACCGCATTCGCAATCGGGATCGCGCTCAACACGGCTTTTGTGATCGTGGAAATCCTGATCGGCCTGCGGGCGGACTCGATGGCGCTTGTGGCCGATGGCGTCCATAACTTCGCGGACGTGATCAGCCTCGTGCTGGCCTGGGTGGGGTATTGGTTCCAAAGCCGGAAACCGTCCGGCCGGTTCACGTATGGATTCGGGGCTGTCAGCATCCAGTCTGCTGTCATCAATGCGTTCCTTCTCGTCGCAGGAGTCACGCTGATCCTGTGGGAGTCCATCAACCGGCTCCGCGAGCCGGAGCCGGTCCCCGGAGGAATTCTGATGGTTGTAGCCGGCATCGGAATCCTCATCAACGGGGCAACAGCCCTGCTCTTCATGAAGGGCAGCAAGGGGGACGTGAACATCCGCGGTGCCTTCATTCACATGGCCGCCGATGCCGGGGTATCGCTTGGCGTGGTGATTGCCGGGGGCGTGGTGCTCCTCACAGGCTGGACCATCGTGGACCCGCTGGTCGGCATCGCCATCGCAATTATGATCCTTGCCAGCTCCTGGGAGCTCCTGGCGGAGTCCCTCAACCTCGCACTCCATGCGGCACCGAAAAGCGTCGATCTCAATGGCCTGCAATCCTGGCTGCTCGCCCAGCCGGGTATCAACGGCATTCATGATCTCCATGTCTGGCCTTTGAGCACAAACAAAACCGCTTTGAGCGCCCACGTGCAGATCTCCGGCGTCACGGATGCCGACGCGCTCCTCCACAAAATCTCACACGGGCTTCATGAGAAATTCGGGATCGAACACTCGACGATTCAGACCGAGGCGAAGCCAGGCGGGTGCGGGCATGGCTGTGGTGCGGCCCACTGAGAAGATACTACACCCTGAGCGAGGTGCGGAATCCCCTGGAGCTGTAGTAGGACTGCGCCCCGTTATATCCCACGAAGACCCGGCCGTAGCGGCGATCACAGTGCAGGGCACCGCCGAGCTTTCGAATCTCAACCGGAGTCTTCACCCAACTGGATGTCTTCGTATCAAAATCCCCCAGCTTCTGCAGGTCCTGATACTCCTCCTCCGTGAGAAGTTCAGAACCCATTTCCGCCGCCATATCCACGGCGGTATTTTTCGGTTTGTGTTCTTTCCGTGACTCCAGTCCCTCCCTGTCATAACACACGCTCACGCGGTCTTTGGGGCTTTCCGCCACACAGTCAAAGAAGATGAATTCGCCGGTCTTTTTATCGTAACCGATGACATCCGGTTCGCCGCCGGAGCTTTCCATGGCCTGCAAAGCCCGGACTTTTTCCGGATTTGCTTCCAGCCTCGCGCGGACATCCTCCCAATCCAGGTCTTTGTGGCGGTTCTGGTTTTTTTCAAACCGTGTTTTCAGCAGTTCGAGAAGCTTTTCCCGTTGATCCGCCGACAGTTTCCTTTTTGTTTCTGCTTCTTTCATATCCGTTCGTGGGTTGTGCCGTGCGCGAGTCGCTCCCGGCTAGTTCGATGTTTTTGAAAATATCCGGAGAATGGCATCGCCCTTCCACATCCATAATCCTGAAAGGAAAATGACCGGAACGAAGACGAATTGAAAAACCGGCGCATACTGTTGAACTTCCTCCGGCGGACCATAAATGTAGCCGAGAATTGGAAGCCCGAAGAGGATGTGAATCCAGCGAAGAATCGAGCGCCTGGAGCTTTGTTTCATGAGGATGGAGGTTTTTTGTGATGAGAGAAAAGGTGACGCTTCTAATTTTTTCCGATCCCCGGCCCCGCGAGTGCGGCGGGAAGCTGCCCGAGCATCTTCGTCCAGCCATGCTCCGCCCCTTTGAAGGCCTGCTCGGCCCACGGCTGCGAGAAGTCGAAACCGGAGTGCTCAAAAATGAGCCGGGTTCCGTCTCCGTCCGGCTCCAGCCGGAAACTCACCCGCGTATCGACGACCGGACCACCCGCGGACCACGAAAACACGAGCCGGTCCGGCTGCTCGCACTCCAGGACCTCGCAGTCAACAACCAGCCCTTCAAAGCCGACCCCGGGGCTCGGCGGCACGCGAAACGTGAAATGGTGGCCGACACGCGGCTCGAAGTCATTCGGGAACATCCATTCGGCAAGGGCAGCGCTGTCTGTGATTGCCCGCCAAACACTCTCCCGCGGCTGCGGGATCAGAATCTCTCTTTGGATCGTTCGGCTCATTTTGTGCCACTCCCCGACAGGTGTTTCTGAAGCCGGTCCAGGCGGTCGTCCCAAAATCGCTCGTAGGTCGCTATCCAGTCCCGCACCGGACTGAGTTGTTCGGGGACGAGCTGGTAACGCCGCTCACGGCCGTACCGTCGCTCGCTCAGAAGACCGGCATCAAGCAGGACTCGCAAATGCTGAGAGACCGCCGGGCGACTCATCTCGAAGTGCGAGGCAATTTCGCCGACTGACTGCCTGGGTTCCGTGAGCATATCCAGCATCCGGCGTCGCGCACCATGGCTGATCGCTGTGAATATCTCGGAATCTCGATCAGGTGCCAGAAGCATGCTGGAAATATACGTAAGCATTCCCTTACCTGTCAAGCTTTGGTTGCAGACCCTTGAAAGCGCGCCGCGCAACTGGCCTGCCCGGGGCAAGGTGCGGGGGAGGTGACCGCCGAGGCGGACATTTGGTGACCGGGCGAGATCATCCGAAGCGGCATCTGCTTTTGCCGCATTCAAACCTTGATCGCGGGCAAGACCCGGTTCAATGTGCCCCCCTCACGATTTGAACTCTCCGTCGCCCACGCACCACAAACCGAAAGATGAATGCGGCGTTTTTGCCGTTTTCGGCCATCCCGACTCTGCACTGCTGACTTACTACGGACTGTTCGCACTCCAGCACCGCGGTCAGGAAAGCGCAGGAATCGTCTCGGCAAAAGGATCGGAGAGGGCCTTTCAAGTCCACAAGGGGATGGGGCTGGTCTCCCAGGTGTTCACGATGGATGAACTCGACCGCCTCACCGGGACACGCGCGATCGGCCATGTCCGCTATTCGACAACCGGATCGAGCAACGTCAAAAACGCCCAGCCATTCGTGGTCGACACCGCACGCGGCCAACTGGCGGTCGCCCACAACGGTAACCTGGTCAACGCGGCCTCGCTCCGGACGGAACTAGAGGCCCGCGGATCCATTTTTCAAACCACCGTGGACAGCGAAATCGTGCTCCACCTCCTCGCCCAGCCGCGCGGTGCCGGCGGGGGTCTGGCAGCGCTCAGGAGACTGGAAGGCGCCTTCTCGATCGTGCTCATGGGCGAGCGCGAGATCATAGGGTTCCGGGATCCGCAGGGGTTCCGTCCGCTTTGTCTTGGAAAGCTCGACGGGGCCTATGTGCTGGCCTCGGAGAGCTGTGCTTTTGATCTGATCCATGCGGAATTCATCCGGGACATTGCCCCGGGCGAGGTCGTGATCATCGACAACAACGGGATCCGGAGCGAATGGCCGTTCAAGGCCAGCAAGAGCGCGTTCTGCATGTTCGAGTATGTCTATTTTGCAAGGCCAGACAGCACGGTGGGAGGAATCAATGTCAGCAAGGTGCGGGTCGAGATGGGCAGGGAGCTGGCCCGGCAGTGTCCGGCGGATGCCGACCTCGTGGTTCCCGTGCCCGACTCGGGAATCTTTGCGGCTCTCGGATTCGCCGAGGAGCTGAACATCCCCTACTTCCCGGCATTTGTGAGAAATCACTATATCGGCAGAACATTTATCCAGCCCACCCAGCTCATCCGTGACTTTAATGTCCGCGTGAAGCTGAACCTGATCCGCGAGGCAGTCGAGGGAAAGCGGGTGGTTGTGGTAGACGACTCGATTGTCCGGGGAACCACCGCCCGCACCCGCGTGATCAACCTCCGCGAAAACGGCGCCAAGGAGGTCCACATGCGGATC
>CAZRIL010000142.1:0-12775 GCA_964600115.1 uncultured Chthoniobacter sp.
GGTGATGTTGAAGCTCGGGGAACTGCTTTACCGGAAGGGGGATTTTGCAGGCGCCAGAGTCCAGCTGGAATCCCTGGCAAAGAAATACCCCGGAACGCGACTGGAGTATCCGGCCCTGTTTCTCGCCGCGCAATCCGCATCCCGTCTTCAGACTGCTTCCTCCGTCAATGATGCGATGCTGCTTTTCGAGGAGGTCGCCTCCTCCTCCGATCCGCTTGCGATGCGCGCCCGGTTCGAGCAGGCGGTCCTGCAGAATGTGCTCGGAAAACCGAACGAGTCGATTGTGATCCTGGACCGGATTATCGCCTCAAACAGCTCTCCAGAGATGAAGGCCGCAGCCCTGATCGAAAAGGGGAAAACCCTCTACGGAATCGGCGCAAACGACCCGAAATCGTATCGCGATGCCATCGAGGTCTGGCGCCAGGTCGCCGCCGACCCGAACTCGACTCCAGCCTGGAGGAACCAGGCGCTCGCCCGCATCGGATCCGCCTATGAGAATCTCGGGAACTCCGAGGCTGCCGTGACCGCCTATTACGATGTCTTGAAGGCCGGCAAGCTCGCTCCCCAGGCGTTCTTCTGGTATTATAAAGCCGGATTTGCCGCCGCGCGCCTTCTGGAATCGTCGAAACGCTGGGATCAGGCCATCAAGGTTTACGAGATGATCGCCGCTGCCGGTGGGCCCCGGAGCGAGGAGGCCGCTGCACGGATCAACAAAATCAGGCTGGAAAACTTCCTCTGGGACGGGACATCCGGAAACTGAAATTCTCGGGAATCACTTGCGCCAAGCGGTGTAACGCGCAAAAATAACCTATCATGACTACTGGACGCGGAACGGCTGGAAACGTGATTGCTGCGCTTTGCAGCTTCTTTTTCCCCGGCTTGGGGCAATTGATCCAGGGGCGGATTCTCGCGGCCATCGTTTTTTTTGTCGGTGCCGGGGTGCTTTGGTTTGTCAGTTTCGGGACGCTGGGCTGGATCATTCATATTTGGGCCTGCGTGGATTCCGCAATCTGGAAACCGCGGTAAGCGATGCAGCTTCAGAACTATATAGGCGGCCGGTTCTGCGATGCCCGCAGCAACTCTGTGAGGGAGTTTCATAATCCTGCGGACAATTCGGTTCTCGGGCGTGCTACCGAGTCCGGCGTGGAAGATGTTCGGGACGCGGTCGCTGCCGCGCGGGAGGCCTTCGACAATGGGCCATGGGGCCGGACTCCAGCTGCCGAGCGCGCGGCGAAGCTGTTCAAGCTCGCCGATCTTGTGGAAGCCAACGCGGGCGAACTTGCGGCGATGGATACACGGAACAGCGGGAAACCAATCCGGGAGGCCCGCTTCGATGCTGCGGACACCGCTGCTTGCTTCAGGTATTATGCCGGGCTCGCCACAAAACCCCAGGGACAGACATTTGAGGTCAGCGACCCGAATATCGTTTGCCAGACCGTTCGGGAGCCAATCGGGGTGTGCGGCCAGATCATCCCGTGGAACTATCCGCTCCTCATGGCGGCCTGGAAACTTGCGCCGGGACTTGCGGCCGGCAACTGCTGCATTCTCAAGCCGTCGGAACTGACACCTCTTTCTGCGGTGCGCCTTTTTGAGCTGATCGATGAGGTGGGGTTTCCGGAGGGGTCCGTCCAACTCGTCCTCGGGCCCGGTGAGACGGTTGGCTCGGAGCTTGCTGCACACGAAGGAGTGGACAAGATTGCTTTTACGGGAGGAGGTGCCACGGGGAGAAAAATCCTTGGTGCAGCCATTGGCAATCTGAAGAAGGTTTCCCTGGAGCTCGGAGGCAAGAGTCCCAACATCATCTTTGCGGATACCGACCCGGATATCGCATTGGACTATGCGATGTTCGCCATCTTTGCCGGTCAGGGAGAGGTCTGCAGCGCCGGTTCGCGTCTCATCCTGGAGAAGTCGATGGTGAAGGAATTTCTGCCGCGACTGGCGGCCGCCTGTCCGCGGATTGTTGTCGGGGACGGCATGGACGAGGGGACCGAGATGGGCCCGCTGATTTCGAGAGCGCACCAGAAAAAGGTGCTTCAGTTCATCAAAGACGGCACGGCCGGCGGGGCGACATTGCTGTGCGGTGGCAAGGACTTCTCCGATCACCGCAATGCCGGCAACTTCGTCGAGCCCACGGTTTTTGTGGACACGTCCCCGGACATGCGGATCGTGCGTGAGGAAATTTTCGGTCCCGTGCTTGTTGTTCAGACATTTGAATCCGAGGAGGAAGCGATCCGGCTTGCGAACGACACCCGATATGGCCTGGCGGGGGCGGTCTTCACGCAGGACGGATCACGGGCCCGGCGGGTGATCAGGCGGCTGCGGGCGGGCATTACCTGGATCAACACCTACCATCCCACATTTACCGAGGCTCCCTGGGGGGGATACAAGCAAAGCGGAATCGGCAGGGAGCTCGGCACCTATGGCTACGAAGCTTATACGGAGGTCAAGCAGATCAACACCTGCCTCTCGCCACAAAGAACCGGCTGGTATAAAGCTCTCCCATGAATCCCCGCCTTCCAACTCCGGGTTCTTTGCTGCCGGGAGCCTGTGCCTTGTTTTTCTCTCTGGCCGGTGTGATTTTTGCCCAGGAAGCCGACCTGATACTTCCTGAGGAATTCTACTCTCCCGAACCGCTCAGGCTGAGCGCAGCCAACGAGCGGCGCGCGGAGGGCACATCGAGGTATATGGAGGCTCTCATCGACGAAGAGACCCGCGGCCCCGATCATGCCCTGCAAACAAAGCGGAAAGTCCTGGAGCTCGACCCCGGGTTCACCGATCTCTCCATGGATGTGGCGAGGCAATATATGCGCATCGGGGAAACCTCGGAAGCGATCTGTGTCCTGAAGGATGCCGCCAAGGCCTCATCAAAAAAATCCGAACCGCTCGTGGCGCTGGCAGGCATCTACCTCCGGCAGCTCCAAAAACCCGATCTCGCCGAGAAATATGCAAACCAGGCACTCCTAGCGGCACCCGATGACGCGACCCCCTACCAGGTGCTTTTTGAAATCTACAAGGCGACGTCCCAGAACCAGAAGATCGAGGCGCTGTTTGCCAGGGCGTCCAGGCGGAATTCCCAGAGTCCGGATTTCTGGATGGACCTTGCCGAATTGCGGCTGAGGGACTTCGATCGAAACACGAAGGACACATCCAAGATCGTCGAGATGCTGGTTAATGCGCAGAACTGTGCGGGCGACCGTGCGGAGATCCTTGTGAGGATCGGGAACGCTTTCGTTCTGTGCAACCTGTTCGAGCGCTCGATTCCGCTCTACCAGCTGGCTCTCACGCTCCGGCCCGACATGGAGGGGCTGCGCGAAAAGCTGGCTGTCTTTCTGGTTCAAGCCGGTGAAACCACCGATGCCATCAAAGTGATCGAACTCCTCGTGAAGGAGAACCCGTTGGATTTCCGTGCCTACGATCAGCTCTCGGAATTGTATGTTCGAAACAACGAGATCTCGAAGGCGCTCTCCAGCCTCAAGCAGTCGCTGCTTGTTGCCCCGGCCGACCCCCGGCGCTACACGAATCTTATCCAGCTCAGCCTGCGTTCCGGTGATGCCGGCTCAGCTGTCCTCTACGCCGAGGAGGCGGGGAAAGTCTTTCCGAAGTTGCTCGAGTTCACTTTCTTCAAGGCGCTTGCACTGGGTGAGTCCGGAAGGCACGAGGAGGCGATCAAGGTTTTTGAGACCGTCCAGGTGGAAGCCGGGATCTCCCGGCCGGAGATCCTCAACGGCGATTTCTATTTCAGCTACGGGATCTCCGCCGAGCAGGCGGGACGCTTCGCCAAAGCGGCGGAGGCCCTGCGGAAATCCATCGAGCTGGATCCCGCCAAGGCGGCCCGTGCCTGCAATTACCTCGGATACATGTGGGCGGACCGCGGGGAAAATCTGGATGAGGCAGAAGCTTTGATCCGGAAGGCCGTGGATTCTGAGCCGGACAACGGGGCTTATCTCGACAGCCTGGGCTGGGTATACTTCAAAAAAGGTTTGTATGCGCAGGCCTTCAGGGAGCTGACCCGTGCAGTCGAATTATTGAAGGCGGATGATTCCGTTGTTTTTGATCATCTTGGTGATGCCTGCGAAAAACTCGGCAAAACCGCAGAGGCGGTAACCTTTTGGCAGAAGGCTTTGCTGCTTGATGCGGGGAACGCATCGATCGCCGCCAAGATTGATTCGCGTGCCTCCAAGGTGGCCCAGAAACCGGAGGCGTCGAAGAAATCCGATTCCCCTTAGGCCGGGTTCCTGCTTTTCTTCGGGAAATGTCCCGCCACCGCGGTGTCCCCGTTTCCGAATCCGATCTCTCACAGAAATTTCGACGCCTCGTCGAGATCGGGCTGGCATTGACGGCTGAGCGTGATGTATCGGCGCTTCTGGGCCGGATTCTCTACGAGGCGAGAAGGTTCACCGGTGCCGAGGCGGGGACGCTCTACCTGGTGACGGCTGACGGGAAACTCCAGTTCAGCGTGGTTCAGAACGACCGGCTGAGGCACTCGGAAGTTCTGGTGGGTAAAGGTTCGCAGCCGATCACTATCGGGATCTCTCCCACCAGCATCGCGGGACGGGTCACGATGACAGGTGCAACCCTCAATATTCCCGATGTCCATGAGCTTCCCGAGAGCTGCGGGTTCTGTTTTGACAGTAGTTTCGACAATAAGACCGGCTATTGTTCCCGCTCGATGCTGGTTGTGCCCATGAAAGCCCCGGATGACAACATTGTGGGAGTCCTCCAGTTGATCAATGCGCGGTCTCCGGGCTCCGACGAGATCACGGTCTTTCCTCATGAGCACGAGGAACTGGTGCTGTGCCTTGCGTCGCAGGCTGCGGTCGCCCTCAGCAATGCCAGGCTCACAAGCGAACTCCAGCATGCCTATTCCGAGGCGATCCACCGGCTGGCGAGGGCGGCTGAGTTCCGCGACCAGGATACGGGAGAGCACATCGAACGCGTGAGCCGGTATGCGGCGGCTATCGCGGAGGCCATGGAGCTTCCGCCGGTTGTCGTTTCCAGAATCCTGCTCGCGAGCACGCTCCATGACATCGGAAAACTCGCCATCCCGGATCGCATTCTTCTGAAGCCGGGAAAGCTCACGGACGAGGAATACGCCGAGATGCGGGACCATGCCAGGCTGGGCGCGGAGCTTCTCGCTGGAAGCGAGAACCCGACGCTTCACCTCGCGGCGGAGATCGCCTTCTCCCACCATGAGAAGTGGAACGGGACCGGCTACCCGCGTGGGCTCCGGGGTGATGAGATCCCCGTGGCTGCGCAGATCTGTGCGGTGGCGGATGTCTTTGATGCCCTGAGTTCGACGCGCTGCTACAAAACGGCCCTAAGCACGGAGGAGGCTTGCGAATATCTCAGAAAAGAGACCGGGCAGCATTTTTCTCCCCTTGTCGTGGACGCATTCTTCCAGGCGATGGAAAAAATCACGCAAATACGGGCCGGGCTTTCCTCATGAGTATAGGTTCATGCGCAAGCCGGTGAGCGGACTGCTCCGGCTACCCGACGAATTCAATTTTTCCGACCTTTGGGATGAGGCCATTGTCGGAGGCTTCCCCCAGGAACCTTGTGATCGCCTGGCGTCCGGTGTCACCGTAATCGAGCGTGTAGTCG
Source organism: uncultured Chthoniobacter sp. (assembly GCA_964600115.1). GTDB lineage: Bacteria > Verrucomicrobiota > Verrucomicrobiia > Chthoniobacterales > Terrimicrobiaceae > QYQL01. The sequence continues at coordinate 5,602 of CAZRIL010000142.1, forward strand.
TTGACATACATCCCGATAAACTCATCTGCGAGCGGGGTGTCCATGCCGCGGGCGTGCGCCATGCTGTGCGCGACGGCCGCTCTCCGGTTTTCCAGTCCGAAGCGGATGCTTTCGCGCAGGATGTCTGAGAGCTCGGAACGCACCTCGGGAGGGATGTCTTTCCGGATGACATTTCCGCCGAGAGGCAGAGGGAGGCCGGTCCTGCCTTTCCACCAGGCACCAAGATCCCGCACGAGATGGAAGCCATCCCTCGCATAGGTGAGTTGTCCCTCGTGGATGATCAGCCCCGCGTCCACGGTTCCGTTCCGGACCGCCTCAAAAATTTCGTCGAATGGCACGACAACGTGCTGGAATCCGCGGCCGAGATAGAGCTGAGCGGCCAGAAACGCGCTGGTCATCGTTCCCGGCACGGCCACGGTTCTTCCGCGAAGCCATGCCCGCCGGGCATCCTCATCAGCCAGATCGCAGGCGCTTTTGTCCAGGGTGATGAACATCGGCCCGTAACCGTCTCCCATGCTGGCCCCGCTCGGCAGGGGGGCGTAAGTGTCCAGGATATACGCGAGCGCATGGATCGAGACGGCGGTGATGTGGAGTTCGCCCCGGGAAGCCCTCTCATTCAGGGTCTGGATATCCTGCAGCGTATGCTCGAAACGGTATCCCCGGAGATCGATCTGCCCGGTGGCCATGGCATAAAACATGAATGCGTCGTCAGGATCCGGCGAATGGCCGAGGGTGAGAGTGATCGATTTCCAGTCTGTCATAGGAAACAGAGATAAGCAGGTATGGCGTCCACTTTCCAGAGGGATGTCGTCTCAGGCTGGACGCCGGGCTGTCCGGCGCAATCAGGAAAACCGTCAGGGGCTGCCTCACTTTCGGGCGGCATCAGCTCTCAACGGATCAGTGCATCCCGTCCCTCAACTGCTTCCGCTGCTCCAGCCGTCCCCGGGCATGGATCGGAGTAGGTGTTCCCGGCTCTCATTTTCCAATTTCCTTTTTGGCCGGTAACAGCTTTGCTCTCGTTCTCAACGAATTCCAAATAAACTCCCGATATGAAACTTGATACTCCCACACTTGAACTGGCGGCCCGCGATGCGAGAGGGCTTGCCATGGATGCGGTCGCAAAATGCAAATCCGGACACCTTGGTCTTCCCCTTGGGGCCGCGGAAGTGGGAGCCGTGCTCTACGGGCATTCGTTGAGCCACAACCCCGATGAACCGCGCTGGCTGAACCGCGACCGCTTCGTTCTTTCCGCCGGCCACGGGAGCATGTTCCTGTATGGATGGCTTCATCTCTCCGGATACGCCCTTCCGATCGAGGAGGTGAAGAACTTCCGGCAATTGCACAGCCTGACTCCGGGACATCCGGAATTTCATGAGACGCCGGGGGTGGAAGCCACAACCGGTCCGCTGGGTCAGGGGGTGTCAAATGCGGTCGGCTACGCGATCTCCGCAAAGATGTGCGAGGCCCGGTTCAATACCGCGGAGCATGCGATCTTCGACCACCATGTGTTCGCCCTCGCGGGAGACGGGTGTCTGCAGGAAGGGGTGGCGCAGGAAGCCAGCGCCCTGGCCGCCCACCTTGGCTTGGACAATCTCATCCTCATTTACGATTCCAACAACGTCACTCTCGATGCCATGGCTCCGGTCACGCAGAGCGAGGACACCGCCGGGCGGTATCTCGCCTATGGATGGGATGTCCAGGAGATCGATGGGCATAATTTGTTGGAAATTGCCGGGGCCATCGAGAAGGCCAAGGCCGCCACCAGCGGAAAACCCCAATTCATCATCGCAAAGACGCTCATCGGAAAAGGGATTCCAGAAGTTTCCGGCACCAACAAAGCCCACGGGGAGGCCGGTGTGAAATTTATCCAGGAGGCCAGAAAAGCCCTCGGGCTCCCGGAAGAGACATTCCACGTTTCTCCCGAAACGCGAGCCCACTTTGAGGCCCATAAAGCCGGGTTGAAGAATGCCTATGAAGCCTGGCAGAAAAAATTTGAAGCCTGGCGGGAAGGCAACAAAGACCTCGCGCAGGAACTTGCAGATGCCATCGCAGGCAAGGTGCCCGACCTCTTGAAAGTCATTCCGGCATTTGATCCCGCCTCGAACATCGCCACAAGGAAAGCCGGCAGCGACATCCTGCAGCCCATCGCGCATGCGATGCCGCTTTTGGTCAGTGGCAGTGCCGACTTGCACGGTTCGACCCTGAACTACATCAAGGATGGAGGGGATTTCAACCGGGAGAACCGCGGGGGCCGCAACCTCCACTTCGGGATCCGGGAACACGCGATGTGCGGGCTCATGAACGGCATTGCTTACGATGGGATCTTCCGTCCCAGCGGGGCAACTTTCCTGGTCTTCAGCGATTATGGCCGGCCATCGATCCGCATCGCAGCCCTGTCGAAGCTGCCCGTCGTCTATATTTTCACGCACGATTCGATCGGTGTTGGCGAGGACGGCCCCACACATGAACCGGTGGAGACAGTCGCAGCGCTGCGGGCCATCCCCGGGCTCGATGTCATCCGGCCGGGCGATCCCGAGGAGACGGCGGGAGCATTCGCTGCCGCATTCGAGAAAACCGATGGCCCGACGATGCTCGTGCTTTCGCGCCAGAATATTCCGACGCTGAACGAAATTCCGATCGATGCGCGCAGGGAAGGGGCATTCCTTGGCGGATATATCGCGAAGAAGGAGACCTCCCCGCTCGAACTCATTCTGCTGGCGACCGGAAGCGAACTCCAACACGCCATCAAGGCTGCCGCGGAGCTCGGATCCGGGACGCGGGTTGTTTCCATGCCTTGCTTCGAGAGGTTCGAACGCCAGAGTCCGGAATACAAAGAGTCCGTGCTTCCTGCGGGTTGCCGCAAGCGCGTCTCCATTGAAGCGGGAGTTTCTGATCCCTGGTACCGCTATGTCGGACTTGACGGCCGCACCGTGGGCGTAAACCGCTTTGGACTGAGTGCTCCCGGCAACATTGCGATGCAGGAGTTCGGGATCACATCCGCTCATCTTGTCGAAGTCGCCAGGAGCTTCTGAACCGGCATGCCGCGATATCGGGTATCCTGCCCGCAGGGGCAGGAAGGCCCGTGCAAAAGGCTTGCTGGAGTGAGGGGGGTGCTTGTCGTATTGGTGAATAGCGGCCGCGATTATTTACTATGCCACTGAATATTTTTCCGCCTCCCAAAAAGCTCAGACGGCTTCCAGGATATTGCGCCGCCGGAAAAACCGGCCGGCAGATCGTTTCTGTTGCGCGACCGGAGACGGGCGCCTACCGACTCTCCATCAACAAGTCCGGAACCCGGATCCAAGCCGCCGGCGAGGCAGGTCTCTTCTACGCGGAGCAGACGCTCCGGCAGATCGACCGGCAGTGCCCGGGGCGCCGGCCTTGCTTGGAAATTCTCGACTGGCCGGACTATGGGGTGCGTGGATTTTATCACGATGTGACCCGGGGCAAGGTGCCGACTCTGAAGACTCTGCTTCAACTGGCCGAACTCTGCGCGCTCTACAAGCTCAACCATCTCGAGCTCTACATCGAGCATACCTATGCGTTCAGGAACCATCCGGAAGTCTGGGCCGGAGCCGATCCGCTCACTGCGGATGAAATCCTTGCGCTCGACGCCCGGTGTGCGGAACTTCACATCGATCTCGTGCCATCCTTCAGCACGTTCGGACATTTCTACACCTGGATTCACCTCAAGTTTCCCGAACTCAACGAACTCGAGCGTGATGTCTCGCAGGATCCCTTCAACTGGTTGGACCGCATGCTGCACCACACCATCGATTGCCGGAATCCAAAATCGATCCGCTTGATCCGCGAAATCATCCGGGAAGTCCGGCCGCTCTTCCGCTCGAAGTTTTTCAATATCTGCGCGGATGAGACGTTCGACATCGGCACGGGAAAAAACCGGAAGCTCGCAGAGAAGCTCGGGAAGGGCCGACTCTATGTGGATTTTCTCAAGCTGATCATGGCAGCGGTCAAGGCGGAGGGGGCCACGCCGCTTTTCTGGGGCGATGTCATCTCCCACTATCCGGCCCTGCTGCCGGAAATACCCTCGGATGCGATTGCGCTGGATTGGGACTACTCCAGCAAGCCGAATGGCGGGGGAGCCCGTCTCATCGCCGAGACCGGCCGCACGTTCTTCGTCTGCCCGAGTGTTCAGGGGCACAATTGCTGGCTGCCTGATTCCGTGACCGCCCATCGGAACATCACGCGGCTGGCGAGGATCGGACGCAAATACGGGGCTGCAGGATTGCTCAATACCGACTGGGGCGATTATGGGCACATCAACACCCTTGGGCCGACTCTGCCGGGGCTCATACTTGGCGCCTCCGCGGCGTGGGCACCCACCTCAGGCCTTCTCGCAAGAAAGAAGTTCAACGAGGCAATCTCAAGGTCGGTCTATGGAGATTCCAGCGGTCGCCTCATGAGCCTCCTCGACAAGGCGGCTGAAGCCTGCCGGGGAACGTGGTCGCTTTTTGCCTGGAATTGGCAGCCCCGCTCCCCGAACAAACTTCCGGAGTGGTTCGCGCCGGATTCCGGAATTCCCTATTCGCTGAACCGGTATTCCGCCCGATCCCACGCCACGGCCCTCGGCAGGCTCAACGCGCTCGAGACCAGGATTGAAAAAATTCTTTCCAAGTGCACGACCACCGATCCGCTCCTGATCGAAGAACTCCGGGTCGGGCTTCTCGGCATGCAGGTGATGGAGGAATGGCATCTCTTCCAGCAACACGAAAGCGGAAGATCCAAACGCCTGCTTTGCGATCCTGTCAGGACCGCCACACGGCTGCGCGAACTGGACCGGCGGCTTGCGGCGGTATGGAGGAAGCGGAACAAACCGTCCGAGTATTATCGAATCAGCGAAGTCCTGCGCAGGGCCGCGAAGAAAATGGAATCGCATCATGCGGATTCCGATTAAGGCTGGAAAGTGATGGCTGCGTCCAAGGCCGTCCGGCATGTCAGATGGTGTTGTTACACCGGGATGTTCATTCAGGCGTTGGTGATCAATATCACACCGCTGCTCTTCATCCCGCTGAAGAATGAATTCGGCCTGACGTTCGAGCAGATCGGGCGTTTGATTCTCATCAACTTCCTCACCCAGCTGCTCGTGGATCTCGCCTGCACTGCCGTGGCCGACCGGATGAACCCGAAGCCGCTCATCGCCGCAGCCAACGCCCTCTCCGCGGCCGGTCTGTGGATATTTGCCTTTTCGCCGTTAATGCTGGCGTCTCCCTATGCTGGATTTGTTGCCGGCACGATCACCTTCTCTGTGGGATGCGGTTTGCTTGAGGTCCTCCTGAGCCCGCTCGTGAATGCCCTTCCCGCCGAGAACAAGAGCGGGGCAATGGCATTGCTTCATGCATTTTATCCGATCGGAAAGGTGGCCGTTATCCTTGCGACGGGGCTCGCGCTGTTTCTTCTTGGGCCCGCCTCATGGCCGTGGGTGATGGTCGCATGGAGCGTTCTCCCGGTTGCGAACACGGTGGCGTTTCTGCGGGCTGAGCTTCCCAGACTGGCCGATCCCGACCGCCGCCACACCCTCCGTTCCATGCTCGGAAATCCTGGATTCTACGGCCTTCTCGCAGCCATGGCGCTCGCGGGCGCAACCGAGGTGACAATCGCGCAGTGGACATCCGCCTACGTGGAAGCCGCCCTGGGATACCCGAAGGTGATCGCCGATCTGGTCGGGTTTCTGCTCTTCGGCGCAGGCATGATCGTCGGACGACTCTGGTTCGGTTTCCGCGGTGGGCATGGAAATCTGGGGAACGTGCTTCTGTGGAGCGCGCTTCTTTCAACGCTCGCCTGTGTTGTGATGTCGGTGTCTCCGGTGCCGGTCCTCGCGCTCCTGGCCATCGCATTCTCCGGAATCTTTGTCAGCATGCTTTGGCCGGGAACCATCTCCCTCTCCGCCGCCCGCTACCCCCTTGCAGGCGCTTCCATGTATGCTCTGCTGGCCGCGGCCGGTGACGGAGGCGGTGCCGTGATGCCGTGGCTGGTCGGCGTGATCGCCGATCACGGCGCCGCTCTCGGTCACACATGGGCCGGGGATATTTTCGGGCCGAACGCAAGCCTTCAATCGTTGGGGCTAAGGATGGCTCTTCTGATCACGGCCATTTGTCCGCTGGTGATGATCCCGGTTGTTTTCTTCCTTGTGCGAAAACCCGCTGTCCGCGGCGCTTGAGATTGCCCGGGCGCAAGCTGTTCTGTTTGCCGCAAACGGATCGCGGGGGCTTTTACCGGGAGGGATTGGCATGGCTGATGCTTCAGTCCAGATCCCGATGATAACTGCAAATTCACGGGTGAGGCTGACAGCGGACGATTTTGATTTTGTTGTCCGGGCACTTTCGATCAAGGAATCCGACCGGGTGTCCCTGGAGAGGCTGCTCACCGATGAGGAAGTGAGGGATGACCTCCTCGACCATGAAGCGCTTGCGCATGCGATTCTGGAGTCGCGGGACCGGCTGAGTATCTCACCCAACCTCATGTTTTACGTTCTCTGCCGCCGGGTATTGCGGCAGACAGGCGCGCCCAGCCGGGAGGCCTCGGATTTTGTGGCATCGATGCTCGCGGGGTTTTCAAGGACCGCACGGCTATACGGGTCCGAAGCCGGAATCAACACGGCCTATCTGTCGGACATGATGATTGCCCTCGGGAAGGCGAACGACAGCGAGGCATTTCTGCTCCGGTCGCACATGGCTAACTACGCGCTTTTTGTCAGCGGGATATTTGCCGAGAACCTCGAGAAGCGCAAAGAGCGGGGGGCTCCGGATGTTTCCTACTATGAAAAGCTGGGTGGGATGAATTACCGGGTGGCCGCGGAATACCGCGATGCCAGGAAGTATCATCTGAATGGGATCTACGAGGAACTCGCGCGAAGCTTCCGGGAGGTGCGTGTCGCCCTCAACGATCTGGCCACAAGGTTTCTGCATCTGGACGCCCCCGCGCTTCCGATCATTGCCGCGTGAGAACGATTGCGATAGCGAAACGGATTGCTCTGCTCCGCGGCAGGAGAAGAGGTTTTCGGTAATGCTGTTTGATCAGGGAGCAACGGGCGTCTCGCCCGTTTGGGCACTGACTTTGTAAGCGCAAGCGGACGTCTCAACACGGTTTCTTACGAAGGGGGCGCGGGCATCCTGCCCGCCATCGTTCAGGTTCGCGGGCGGGACGCCCGCGCTCC